>CAYWBK010000147.1:0-13292 GCA_964455745.1 uncultured Armatimonadia bacterium | reverse complement strand
CGGAGAGGACGTGGCCGCCGTGGGCGGCCGAGGGGGTGAGGTTGCCGTCCGCCCCGCGGGTTTTCGAGGAAGCGTTGGTAACCATACGACGTGATCCGCGCGATAAATCGCGCTGCCACATGATTTGGAGAGAGGTGCCGCTAAACACATACCCCCACTGTATTGCGCCCTGCGCAGTCTTAGGGAGGGCCAGGGTGGAGCCGCCGTCTTCTGCAGCGAGCCGAGTCCGCGCCCCACGCAACCCGCCCCGTGCGCCCATCCTGGGACCGGACAGTTAAGCGCCGCTGCAGCGCCTCTACCCGTCGGGGGTCGGGAGGCGATATGCCACGCCGTGCTTGACACGCCGGTCGTGCGCCTCAATGGCTCGCTCGACCAGCGCGCACGGATTTGTGTCGAAGATCAGTTCGGCGCCGGTGTCCTTTTGGACCATGGCGACGATGTCCTCGATGTGGTCGGCGACGCCGCCGGTGCCGAGCAACACGGCGATCAGCTTGGCCTCATCGTAGGCGATGGCGAACTCGCCGAGAGTGCCCGAACGTCCGCCGACGATGGCCACGATGTCGCAGCTTCGGATATTCTCGATCTCGCGCCCCATCAACCCGCTGCCGGTGTAGATGATGACGTCATACTCCTCATAGGGCGAGGCATAGCGCTTGACGTGCTCCTCCAGGGACAGGGCCGGCGAGATTCCCACGACCAGCCCGCCCACGGCCTTCGCGCCCAGGACGGCCTCGTGAGGCAGACCGGGGCAGGCGCCGGTCAGCAGAATGCAGTCGCGGCGGGCAATCTCCTCTCCCAGAATGCGAGCAGTTGTGGCGATCTGGGGGTCCATGTGTCCCCCGGCCGAACCCATGACCCCGAACTTGATCCTGATAGTCTGTCACCTTCCGTTCAACGGGTGAAACCCGGATGCCCGGCCCGTTATTCCACGCCCGCAAGGCGATTCCTCCACTCCGGTCGCCTCTTCCGGCAAGAGGGATGGCCGGGCGGACCGTGGAATGGGCGTGACGAGAGTCCGGACCGTCGCGTGCGATTACGGCTTCCTTCCCCATTATCAGAGGGTTGGGGGAGATGATACTGGCGCGGTCGGTCTCGCCTCATTATCCCATGATTGACATTCATTGCCACATCCTGCCGGCGCTGGACGACGGGCCACTGGACATCGAGGGCAGCCTCGCGATGGCCCGCGTGGCCGCCGAGGACGGCATACGCGTCATCGTGGCCACGCCGCACATTACCGGTGACCGCCTCGGTGTGACGCCGGAGGTCATCCGCGAGCGCGTTCGGGAGCTTCAGAGCGCCATCGACATCGCCGGAATTCCGATCGGCGTGCTCCCCGGGGCCGAACACGAGCTGAGCGACAGGCTCTCTGAGCGAGTGCGGCAGGGCCAGGCGATGACGATCGCCGACGGCGGGCGCTACATCCTGGTCGAAATGCCGTTCACCGGCGGACAGATGCTGTTGGTCGAACATGCGGTCTTCGCATTGCAGCTTGCCGGCCTGACCGCGGTGATCGCTCACCCGGAGCGTTCATCCGCGGCGACGGGCCGCCAGTCCGATATGCTTCGCAGGCTCTCTCAGCGAGGGTGTCTCTTGCAGGTGAACGCCGGCAGCCTCCTGGGCTGGGAGGGAAGGCGCATACGGGATGCCGCGCGGCGCTTGCTGCGGGCGGGCCTGGTGGATGTACTGGCCACCGACGCGCACAACCTGCGCGACCGCCGGCCCGCGCTAAGCCCGTGTGCGCGGTACGTCGGGCGTTTCGCCGGAGCCGGGGCGTTCGAGGAACTCACGCAAGACCTGCCGACGCGGTTGATCGCGGCGAGGTGATGCAGGGCGCGGATAAGTCGCCGTTTCCGTGTCCCCTTCCTCCAAGGCTATGCTTTACCCACATTTCGAGCGTGCAGGATGTGATGATCCGGTCAATGCCGTTGCCGTCAGACCCCGGAGGGGTCGTCGGCCTCTAGCCATGCTGGCGCTCGCGCCAGCCCGGCGTAAGCCCCTGGAAAGGGCGACTCCTCCGCGAATTAGCCCCGAAGGGCGACACAGAACCGACAACATTGCGCCATTTGTGCCGCCCCATTCGGGGGCTGTACCTCTCCAAAGAGGGGCCGCCCTTTCCAGGCTCTTGCGAGCCTGGCTAAATTCTTTCGGCCCTTCGGGCCTTTTGGGGCAACGGCTCGTCGCTCTTTTGACAAGCGGATGTTCACAGGATATAATCCACCGACTTCGGAGCCGACACCACGTCTTACGGGTCGGTTATTTTCGCATGTGCGGGGCTATTAGGGCTATGGCAAAGATCAAGCGTGCGCTCATCAGCGTCTCCGACAAGACGGGTCTCGAAAAGCTCGTGCAAGCCCTCGCCGATATGAGGGTGGAGATACTCTCCACCGGCGGCACGAAGGCTGCCATCGAGAAAGCCGGCGTTCGGTGCATCGCTGTCGAGGACTACACCGGCTTCCCGGAGATGATGGACGGCCGCGTCAAGACGCTGCATCCGAAGGTCCACGGGGCGCTGCTCGGGGTCCGGGACAACAAGCAGCACGTTGCCGCCGCCAAGGCCCACGACATTGAGTTCATCGACCTGGTCATCGTGAACCTGTACCCCTTCCAGCAGACCATCGCCAAACCCAACGTGAGCTTCGAGACCGCCATCGAGAACATCGACATCGGCGGACCGGCGATGATCCGCAGCTCGGCCAAGAACCATAAATATGTGGCGGTTGTCTGCAACCCCTCCCGCTATGAGGCCATCGTCGCCGAGATGAAGCGCAATCGTGGCGCGCTGTCGGACGCGACCCGGCAGGAGCTTGCTCTCGAGGCTTTCGCGCACACGGGTCAGTACGATGCGGCGATCGCCTCGTACCTGGCCGGGCAGTTCGCAGACGAAAAAACTCCCTTCCCCAAGTATTTCGCGCCGTGGTATGTCAAGCAGGGCGAAGACCTGCGCTACGGCGAGAATCCGCACCAGAGCGCGGCCCTGTACGCGCAGATCAGCGCCGCCGAGCCGGGCCTCGCGCGCGCCGAGAAGCTGCATGGAGAGAAAGAGCTGTCTTTCAACAATTATCTCGATCTGACGGCGGCTCTCGAGGCTGCCCGCGACTTCGACGACCCGACCGCCGTCATCATCAAGCATCTGAACCCTTGCGGCCTGGCCAGCGCCAACACGCTCGCGCAGGCGTTCACCGAGGCCTGGGTGGGCGACCCGGTGTCGGCCTTCGGGTCGGTCATCGGCTTCAACCGCATTGTTGACGTGGACACCGCCCGGCGCATCGGCAACGCGGATTACCTCCAGGACGTGATCCTCCCCCGCTACAGGCTGGAATCGGGGGACGAGGAGTCGACGGTCATCGGGGGGTTCGTCGAGGCGATCATCGCGCCGGGATATGAGCCGGAAGCGCTGGGCATCCTCAAGCAGAAGAAGAATCTGCGGGTGATGCTGCTGGAGGACTTCAGCCCGAAGGGCCGGGACAAAGACTTCGATGTGAAGAAGATCCCCGGCGGCGTCGTGGCGCAGACCCCGGACATCGGCGTGGCGGCGCGCAAGGACCTCAAGGTCGTCAGCGATCGCAAGCCCTCTCCCGACCAACTCAAGTCACTGCTGTTCGCCGACCGGGTCGCCAAGCACGTCAAGAGCAACGCGATCGTGCTCGTCCAGGGGACACGCCTGGTGGGCTGCGGAGCCGGGCAGATGAGCCGCGTGGATTCGTGCATCATCGCCGCCCGCAAGGCCGGCAAGCGAGCCTACGGCGCGGTGCTCGCCTCGGACGCCATGTTCCCGGCCCGCGACGGTCTCGACGCCGCGGCGGAGACAGGCGCCGACGCGATCATCCAGCCTGGCGGCTCAGTTCGCGACACCGAGGTCATCAAAGCCGCCAACGAGCGCGGCCTGGTGATGGTCTTCTCGGGCATGAGGCATTTCTGGCATTAGCGGCAAGGTACGGCGATTAACCACAGAGACACAGAGAGCACAAAGAACGGCAAACGACAAGGCGCTTTTAAGTATCATTTTAGGGCCGTGGATGTTTCCCAGCCGTTCTCGGTGTTCTCTGTGTCTCTGTGGTCGAAAATGCCGTTCCTCCCTCCGCCCATCGAAATGACGCAGCAGTAAACTTAGGAGTTGAGGACGCGGAATGATCAACCGGACCCTTGCGGAGGCCGACTACGAAGTCGCCCGCATCATGCAAGCCGAATTGGAGCGCCAGCAGACCACGCTGATGCTCATCCCCTCCGAGAACTACGCCTCGCGCGCGGTCATGGCCGCCGCCGGCTCGGTGCTCACAAACAAATATGCCGAAGGTTACCCCTACAAGCGGTACTATAACGGCTGCGAGTTCTACGACAAGATCGAGCAGCTCGCCATCGACCGCGCAAAGGCGCTTTTCCGGGCCGAGCACGCCAACGTCCAGTTGCACACCGGCTCGCAGGCCAACATGGCCGCGTACTGGGCGCTGCTGAAGCCCGGCGACAAGATTTTGGCGATGAAGGTCGCGCAGGGCGGGCATCTCACTCACGGCGACAGCGTCAACTTCTCGGGGCACACTTACGAGGCTCACTTTTACGGTCTTTCCCCCGAGACCGATCAGCTTGATTATGACGACATCGCCCAGGTCGCGCGCGAGGTCCAGCCGAGGCTCATCGTCGCCGGCGCCAGCGCCTATCCACGCATCATCGACTTCCAGAAGTTCCGCGAGATCGCCGACGAGGTCGGCGCATACCTGATGGCCGACATCGCGCACATCGTCGGCCTCATCGCCGCCGGGGCGCACCCGGATCCGGTGCCGGTCTGCGACATCATTACTTCGACCACCCACAAGACGCTTCGCGGCCCTCGCGGCGCGATGATCCTGTGCAAGGAGAAGTACGCGAAACAGCTCGACCGCGCGGTCTTCCCCGGTGTGCAGGCTGGCCCGCTGATGCACATTATCGCCGCCAAGGCCGTGGCCTTCAAGGAGGCCAGTGAATTCGGCTTCCGCGAATACCAGCGCCAGATCGTGCGCAACGCCCAGACGCTGGCTCAGACGCTGCTCGACGAGGGGTTCGACCTCGTCACCGGCGGCACCGACAATCATCTGATGCTCGTGCGGCTGACCAACAAGAACATTACCGGCCGCGACGCGGCTGATCTGCTCGAGCGCGCGGGCATGGTCGTGAACAAGAACCTCGTGCCGCTCGACCCGCTTCCGCCTGCCGAGACCAGCGGCATCCGTCCCGGCACGCCGGGCATGACGACCCGCGGCCTGAAGGAACCCGAGATGCAGATGGTGGGTAAGCTGATCTCGAAGGTCATCCACGACGGCCGCGATAATGACGAAGTCATCGCCTCGGTCCGCCAGCAGGTGCGAGAGATTTGCGAGGCGTTTCCGATCTATCCGGGGCTGGAGTAAAGGCAGGAGTTGGGAGTTGGGAGTTGGGAGTTAGGAGCGAAGCGGCGGCATCCGGTCGGGGCGTACGGGGCGGCCGCGAGGGATGCAATGACGGCAGTGGCCCCGACAATCTTGTCGGGGAGGGCCGTTCCAGCATTGACTGTCAGCATCCCCGACAAGATTGTCGGGGCCACGAGCAAAGCATTAGCCGTCAGCATTCCTGACAAGATTGTCAAAGGGTTGAGGCGAGATGGCACAACTCGACACAGACTGGGACGATCAGGTCGTCATTGACCCGGCTATACAGGGCGGCAGGCCAGTGCTCAAGGGAACCCGCATGCCAATCCATATCGTGGTCGGCTCACTTGCGGGTGGGATGACTATTGCCGAGATCTGCGAGGAGTACTATTTGACCGAAGAACAGGTGCGGGCCGCTCTCAGGTACGCTGCGCACGCCGTTGCGGACGAGGCAGTCATGGTGGCGCCCCAGTGAGATGGCTGGTGGACGAGGGGGTGCCCAAGCGACTTGGGCTTTGGCTTCGCGACCAGGGGAATGACGTACTCATTGTTGCGGAGTCCTAATACCGCAGCCAGCCGGACTGCGCATTGTGGAAGATCGCCGGAGAAGAGGAGCGCATCGTCATTACCCGCGACCGAGGCTTCCTGTGCCCAGGTGTGGTACCTTTCCCCAGTGGTGTACTTGTGGTGCGGGTGCCTGACGACTGGAGCGGCGCCGAGATCGCCTTGTTCATCTGGAACGGCATCCACTGGATTACGCCGGGCGCATTGGCGGGTCATGTGACCGTGATGGACCCACGGCGAACTCGCCAGAGACTATTGACCGCACTGCCCGGAGCCAGCGTAGACTGAGTCGGCGGCGTCTTAACTGCGACAGTGGTTATGGCAGTGGCAGTGGCCGCGACAATGGCAGTGGCCGCGACAATGGCAGTGGCCGCGACAGTGGCAGTGGCCGCGACAGTGGCAGTGGCCGCGACAGTGGCAGTGGCCGCGACAGTGGCAGTGGCCGCGACAATCCTGTCGCGGGCCGTTCCAGCATTGACTGTCAGCATCCCCGACAGGATTGTCGGGGCCACTGCGCAGAGGGGCCACTGCGCAGAGAGCCATTACTCAGAGTATCACAGGGCGGTTCCGCATCAGCGGGATCGCCCTTATGCCATCATCACTCAGTGCATCGTAAGGATAGTCGGATGAGCGCCTTGACGGCCCGCTTGCGGCGGACCAACCCGCAACTCGTGATCTTTCTCACCGGCATCGCCCTCATGGGCGTCACCAGCGGAGTATCCGATACCACCTTCAACAACTTCCTTAATGACACATTCCAGATCAATGCGGACGCACGCGGTTTCCTCGAGTTCCCCCGCGAGTTCCCCGGCTTCCTGACCGCGCTCTTCGCCGGGCTGCTCGCCTTCCTGCCCGAGACGCGCGTCGCCGCCATTGCGGCCCTCGCCGTCGGCGGGGGGATGATGGGCCTCGCGTTCGGCGGCTCGGACTGGACCTCCATGCTCGTCTACATGACCCTGTGGAGTTGCGGGGGCCACCTCATCATGTCGGTGCGCTCGGCGATCGGGATGCAACTTGCCCACGACAGCCAGCGCGGACGTCGCCTGGGACAAGTTCAGGGCGCCGGCATCTTCGCCACGATCATCGGCTGCGGCATCGTCTACATCGCGATGCGCTACTCGCAGGCCCACCACGGGAAGGCCGACTACCCGCTGACCTTCGCCATCGGCGGCGGGGCCTCGGTCCTCGCCGCCATCGTGTTCATGATGATGCGCTTACCCGGTGCTCACCTGACGCGCCCGAAGTTCATCTTCCGCCGGAAGTATTGGCTGTACTACACACTGGCGTTCTTTTTCGGCGCGCGCAAGCAGATCTTCATCACCTTCGGACCGTGGGTGCTGGTGAAGATCTTCAACCAGCCCGCCTACATCTTCGCCCAGCTTTGGATGGCCTCGGCCATCATCGGCCTCATCTTCCAGCCTGCGCTCGGGCGGGCCGTCGATCGCCTGGGCGAGCGCAAGGTGCTGCTCTTCGACTCGCTCATGGTCTTTCTCGTGTGCGCGGGCTATGGCTTCTCGTACAAGATCCAGAACCACACCATCGCTCTATGGCTGCTGTACGCCTGCTACGTGGGCGACCAGCTCTTCTTCGGCGTCGAGATGGCCCGCGATACCCTCATGTCAAAGCTCGCCGAGAAGAAAGAACACATCGCCCCCTCGCTATCTTTGGGCATCACGATCAACCACGCGGTCTCGATGTCTATCCCTTCGGTCGGCGGCCTGATCTGGATGGCCTACGGGCACCAGTACGTGTTCATGGGCGCAGCCGGCGTTGCGGTGCTCATGGCCATCTTCAGCAACATGATCCGCGTCCCACGAAGCCGCGACATGTGAAAGGCGAGCGATGAATGATGAATTCTGAATGATGAGCGAGGCAGGTTTCCAGGTGGCTGGCGGCGCATTCATATCTGCATCATGTGGCTGCGCCATTCATGGCGCGGATCGCGCGGTGAACCGCGCTGCCACAGGAGGGGTCAGGGTGGCGGGGATGTCCGCCCCACGTGGGGAGCAACGGGCCCGGTTGCCTTGCTGCCGTGCCCGTCCGGCTCATCATTCATCGCTCATCACTCATCGCTCCGGAGTCGCCGCCCATGCAGTTTTTCCCCTCCCCCGACGGTCAGCACATCGCGATTCGACTCGACACCGATGACCTGCTACTGGAGAGTATCGCCCAGGTCTGCCGGGAGGCCGACATCAAGACCGGGGCGATTGTCGCCGGCTACGGGGCGCTGAAGTTCCTGCACATCCACGTCGGCACGGTCGATCACTACCCCCCGCAGAACAAGTACCTCAAGTGGCTCGCGCCGCTTGAGATCTGCAGCCTCACCGGCATCATCGCCGACCACGAACCCCATATCCATATCAGCGCCGGCAACGAAGAGAAGATGCTCGGCGGACACCTCGAGCCGGGTACGGTTGTTCTGTACCTATGCGAGATCATGATCCGCCGTCTCGATGACATGAGCCTGACCCGCCAGCCCGACGAGCACGGGCTGAATGTGCTGCAATCGGGCCGACCGCCCAGAGAGGTGCAAGAGGCATGAGAATCCCAGCGATCCTGACCTTGCTTTGCATCCTGCCGACATCCGCCTTCGCCCAGATGAAAGCCACCTTCGGCCCGCGCGGCGAGGTGACCGAGTTGCGCGTCGGCGATACGCTCTACTTCACCGATGTCGCCGTGGCTCTCGTCAAGCCCGGCTGGGCGGGCGACGTCGTGAACCAGCGCGCTGCCGACCCCGCCGCGGTGCAGGTGGAGCAGCAGGGCGAGGCGACGGTTTACACGATGACCCTCGCCGCCGGCGAGGTTAAGGTGAAGCTGCGCGAGGTCGCCCGCGTCACCGCTGACAAGGTGGCGCTCGAGTATGAAGTGACGCCCGAACAGGACACGCCTGTCGAGACTATATTGCAGCAGGGGGCCTTGGCCACTGCCGCGCATGCCGGCAAGACGCGCTACGTGGCCGCCGACGGGGGCCTGGCGCAGGGCATCTGTCCCGCCGAACTGAACCCGGACACGTACGTCATCTTCGGCGGACGCGCCGCGGACTGGGTCGGGTTTGAAGCGCCGGGCGGGCCGGCGTTGCGAGTGATCCCCGAGGGCCTCAATGAGCAGTTCCAGGATGATCGCAAGTGGAACACGCCCGCCTTCACGCTGCTGTCGACGTGCGGCGGCGGCACGCTTCGCGCAAACCAGACCATCAAGTTCGGTCTCACCTACGCGGCCGACACCGCCGAGAAGATCGAAGCGGACGTGCGCGACCTCACCCGCAATGACCTCGCGAGCCTCAAGTTAGGCGATGACCGCCCCCTGAAGATCGGCAAGCTTGCCCTCGACAAGACGACGGTGGAGACCTTCTCCCCCATCGAGCTATCCGCCGACATCGCCGCCTCCTACGACAACCCCTTCGACCCCGAGCAGGTCGCCGTCGACGCCGAGATCACGGGGCCAAGCGGCAAGGCTGTCACCGTGCCGGGCTTCTACTACGCGCCGATGCGGCTGGAGACGAAGCTGAAGAGCGAGTACCTGCGCCTCGCCGGCACGGCGGGCTTCCGCGTCCGCTATGCGCCGCCGGTTCCAGGCAGCTACCGCCTCGTGCTGAAGGTGCGGGATCGCAGCGGCGCCGCGCAGTCAGCCCCGGTCCAGTTCACCGCCACGGCGGGCAAGAACCCCGGTTGCATCCGCGTCGCGAAGGCCTCGCCGCATTACTTCGCCTTCGACAGCGGCAAGCCGTACTTCGCGGTCGGCGAGGACGTCTGCTGGTCGTGGGGCAGCGCTCCGGTCGCCATCTACAACGACTGGTTCAAGGGCCTCGGCGGCGCAGGCGGCAACTGGGCGCGGCTTTGGCTCAGCTTCAACGAGAAAGGCCAGGAGTGGATGCCCGCCCCGACGCCTCGGGGTGGCCCCGGCACCTACATGGGCCTGGGCAAGTACGCCCTCGACAACGCCTGGCGGCTCGACAGAATCGTCGGGTTCGCGCAGCAGTACGGCGTCTACGTGATGCTTTGCCTGGGCACTTACGGCGAGTTTACCGAGGGCGGGTATTTCAACGAAGGCTCCTGGGTCAGCAACCCGTACAACGCCAAGAACGGCGGCCCGTGCGCGAAGCCCGAGGACTTCTGGACGAACGAGCAGGCGCGCAAGATGTACAAGCAGCGCCTGCGCTATCTCATCGCCCGCTGGGGCTACTCGCCGAACCTGTTCGGGTGGGAGTTTTGGAACGAGGTTCCGCCGAGCCCGCCGGAGGTGGCGTGGATCGCCGAGATGGCGACCTATCTCAAGCAATACGACCCCAGCCGGCACCTCGTCAGCACCACTTATGGGGCGGGAGAGACCTGGAAGTGCCCCGACGTGGACTTCTCGATGAGCCACATGTACGGCCAGGCGGGCAACACCGCCGATTTCACCCCCAACATCGTCAACGATACGCGCCAGAACCTGCGATGGGGCAAGCCGTACCTGCTGGCCGAGTTCGGCATCGACTGGCAGACCTCCGACAGCAAGTGGGACCCGAAGGGCACCGGCCTGAACATGCACAACGGCGCGTGGGCGGCGATGATGTCCGGCGCGGCGGGCACCTCGATGCTGTGGTATTGGGACGGATACGTCCACCCGAACAACTTGTATCACATCCTGACGCCGGCGCGGAAGTTCGCGGACACGATCGACTGGACGAAGACGCGCTTCGAGCCGGTCTCCGGCATCCAGGCCGCGCTGACCAACGCCGAGCCCGAGACGCTGACCGACCTCACGATCCCCGGCACGTATGAATGGGGCGCGACGCCCTCAGCCGAGTACACCGCCCTCCAGGACGGCGCCGTCCGGGGCGAGCCGATTGCGATGACCATCGGCAGCCCGAAACGCGGAAATCCGGGGGAGCTGCACACCAAGCTGACCTGGCATCTCGACATGCCGAAGGCGGGCCAGGTGCTGGTGCATCTCGGACAGGTGTCGAACTCGGCCCACCTGCAGATCAGCGTCGACGGGGAGGTCAAGGCTGACCGCGCGCTGACCACCGGAGAGCCGGGGAAGGGGCCGTGGAAGGAAGCGCACTGGCTGGCGCAATACAAGCTGTGGCAGTGCAACTATGACGAGGACATCCCGGTGGACGTGCCCGCCGGGAAGCACGACCTCGTGATCGCCAATACGGACGGCGACTGGCTGCAGATCAACCGGATCACCCTGCCGCAGTACCGCAGCAGCCGCTACCCGGGCGTGAATCTCCTGGGTTTGCAGAGCGACCGCATGATGCTGCTGTGGGTCCAGAACCGCGAGAGCACCTGGCGCACGGAGTTCGACGGCAAGCAGCCGCGCACGCTGAGAGGCCTGCAAATCGCGGTTCCGGCGGCGGTGAAGGCGAGCGAGCGCTGGACGGTGGAGTGGTGGGACACGTTCACGGGGGAGATCATCCGCCGGGACACGGTGAAAACAACCGACGGTAAGCTGCAACTCGCCGCCCCGGACTTCACGAGGGATTTGGCGGTGAAGGTGGTGAGGGAGTAGGAGATACGCAGACTACAGGGCCAGAGCAGCCTTGAGGATGTCCTTCAGGTGCTTCCCGCACCTCTCACGGCGAACGAAGCGCTTCTGGCCGTTCACCATTACCGGCTTACTTGTGAGCGTCCTGAACTCCGATGGCTGGATGCGCTCGCTTAGCACGAGCAGCAACAGCCAGGGGTTCGGGGCCTCTGTTTCCTTTGCGATACTGAGAGCCAGCGCGGCTCCATTCGCAAGTTGCTCGCGAACGTCCTTCGCGTCAACGGTCTTGCTCTTGAGTTCCACTGCGGCCAGTAGGCACCCCGCGCCATGTGCCGTGAACACCAAGCAGTCGCACACCTTACCGGTTGTGCCGAGCTTTTCGCCCTTGAGTACGCAGTGTCGGCCAATGTCGTCAAGGACCAGCCTGCATCCCTGTTCCTCACAGCGGTCGACGTGGGCTTCTTCGTAGCGTGCCCGGATGCACTCCACGGCTTGTTCGGGGGCGATTGCCATGCTACCGCCCACCCGCAAGCTCACGCTCGATCTTCAGCGTCTCCTCATACATCTCCTCGCTGATGCTCAAGAACTCGTCCTGCGGGATGCCTTCCTCCTGGGTGACGGCAATTGACTTGGCGCCGTACCCGCCCGTTCGCTTCTTCTTGAACAGGCGAACGCTTACCTCGTCCGCCTGCAGGTAGTCATCCTCGCTGTATGCGTAGCGCTTCTGCCGCTCGGAAGCGAGGGGACCGCCGAGTTGCACGAAATGGCTCAGTTGCTCCAGCAGGAACTCACTATGGGTAGTGATGACGACATGCACTCCGCGACGCACGAGCCGGACCAACAACCGCGCCACATTGCGCTGGTTCTGTGGGTGCAGGTGCGCCTCCGGTTCCTCGCAGATCAGCACGTCCCACGGCATCGCCTGGTGAGCCATGTAAAGGAACAGCGGCGCAAGCTCCGAGACGGCTGACGACGCCTGCGACAGGGGGATGCGCCCACCGTCGAACTCGTACATAATCTCCGGGTATGGGCGGGAGGCATCCAGAAGGATGTGCCCTCCGATCATGTCGGACTCCAACTGGCGGGCGTCGTCAACGAGATATCCTTCTCGTGAGGACATCTCAAGCAAGAGCCCGATGAAGTCCGCAAAGCCACCCGGCAGCCTCGGTGCCACTGGATCTTCAAGGCCCGCATAGGGAGCACGAAGGATGTAGCTCGCGGCAAGCGCCCGATGCGCCTGCACGATGCCCGTTCGGCCGGCAGGGAGATAGACGCATCGCCGCTGCCCGACTTCGCCGAAGAATGAACCCGGGAGCAATCTCATGGCTTCATCGGCCGCCTCATTGGCCATCGCGTCCCGCAGGACGCCAAACTCACTCCCCAGGCTTAAGATGACATCATCGCCCTCAACGTTGCCTGACATCTGGTGACGGCCGGCCTTTGTTGGGATGCGGACCTTCACCCCTGGGGAAGGTCCGTTCCAGGCGGCCACTCCGAGGCCACCTTGGTCAGTCGCGAGTTCGAGCGCCTGCGATCCCATCCCGACGGCAAATCGGAGGCTGGTGCGCCCGCCTCTGACCAGCTCGCCGGCGGGGCAAAGAAGATCGCGCTCCAGATTCTGCCCGAGCGTACCAGCATACCTTTGCAGGAGACGCGTCGTCTGCGCGCGCACTGCCTCCTCGGGGAGTGCGACCTCTCCGTCCTCAGTGCACGTATTGAGCGCCCGTGCGATGGCCTTGAGGAAGCCCAGGGCTGGCGGTTCGGCCATGCGGTCCGGCGTTACGCGCCACGTCGCCACAAGCGCCGCCCGCAGAGCAAGAGCCGCATAGGACTTGCCGGAGTTGTTCGGGCCGATGAAGACCGTGAGTGGCTTCA
>CAYWBK010000146.1:0-13367 GCA_964455745.1 uncultured Armatimonadia bacterium | reverse complement strand
GTCAGGCGGTGTACAGACGCAGGCCGTTGTCACGCAGTAACATGCTCACCAAGTCGAGCGCGGCGGCCTCGCTGAGGAAGTCGCGCTCAGTCTTTTGCGCCAGAACATCCGCGATGCACGAGCGCGCCATCACCAGGTGCCCCCAGATGAACTCCGGCCAGACAACGTCCGAGCCGAAGCCGAGAAGGCGCTCAGCGGGAACCAGATCGATCCACTCACTGAGCGACTGACGGCTGCCCTCCATCGTCACCACATACATCCACGCCATGTTCAGCCACACATTCGGGCAGTGCTTGCCCATCATGCCGATCTCGCGGCTGAAAGGGTAGCCCGCGTGAAAGAGATCGAAGCGCGTGTGCTTGTGATCGAGGATCAGTGGCATCAGCAGTAGCGGATTCGACTCCGGGATGTTGCACCAGTTGGCCTGGACGCCGGTGTGGATCTCGAAGACGAGGCCCATCTCGCCAGCGAGACCGGCCAGGAAGTAGATGATGTGGTCCTGGACCGCGCGCGTCTCGCCCACGGAGAGCCTCTCGCCTTTCAGCGCTCGGGCGAAAATCGGGGCGGCGGCGGCCTCCGGCACGTTCTCCGTCGCCAAAGTGCGGCTGTAGGCGTGGGCGAGTTTGATCCCGACCGCGCCGCGCGAGCGGTACTCCGCCGCGAGCGCCGCGAGGGCGTCGGTGGCGTCGGAGAGAGAGCCGATCTCGCGGTCGAGGCGCCGCTCCAGACCGGAGCGCACGTCGGAGTTGTGCAGTTCGAGAGCAGGCTCCATCCGCAGGATCGCGGTGAAGTACGCCGGGTCCCAGTCTTCAAACCACGGCACATTGCGGACCTGGGTCTCCAAGTTGCACAGGTCGCGAGTGACGTGGTCGTACCAGCCGGGGTCGGCTGTCTTGCGCTTGATCGCCTCGTTCACCGCCGACCAGTTCTCATCGGTGAGTTCGTCGCCGGTTAGGTCGAACAACTCGCGGTAGACCGTGAGGTTGTGCCGCCAGTACGACACGTTCCGCGACCGCCACAATACCCTCTCGAGAGCCCGCCATCTCTCGGTATCATTGTCGCATTTCCCGAAAACGCGGTCCGAACTCACCCCGGCGACGCTTTGAAAGTCGCGCTCGAAGTACGATGTCAGGTTGAACAGGTTCTTCTCGCCGGCCTCGTAGTAACCCTCACAAGAGACCGTATGCGAATGGCAATCCACGGTGCGGATGGACTGCATCTCATCGAGAAGGCGGGCGCGGAACGATGCGGTCATTGAACCCCCTCCATTCTGAGTTCATGCGCGAGGAAGGTCAGGCGGACGGTGTATTCCTCGAGGAACTTGCCGATGCCGCTCGACGAATGGCCGGCCTGTGTGTCTACGCGGAGGAGGACCGGCTGCCGCCCTCCCTGGGCGGCCTGGAGGGTCGCGGCGAACTTGCAGCTATGCCAGGGCGCGACGCGGTCGTCGTGGTCGCCGGTCATTATCAAGGTGGCGGGATAGTGGCCGCCCGGGCGCACGTGGTGCAGGGGGGAGTAGGCGTATAGCGCCTTGAACTCCTCCGGATTGTCGGGCGATCCGTACTCGGGTTGCCAGCCCCAGCCCAGTGTGGACTTCGGGAAGCGCAGCATGTCGAGCACGCCCACCCCGATGATGGCCGCTCCGAAAAGCTCGGGACGCTGTGTGAGGCAGGCTCCGACGAGCAGGCCCCCGTTGCTGTCGCCCTCGATGGCAAGCTTGCGCGGCGAAGTATAGTGGTTGGCGATGAGCCATTCGCCTGCAGCGATGAAGTCGTCGAAGCCGACCTGGCGATGTGTCTTCTCGGCAGCCTGGTGCCATGCCTCGCCGTACTCGCCCCCGCCGCGAATGTTGGCGAGAGCGTAGACCCCACCCATTTGCAGCCACGCCAGCACATCCGATGAATACGAGGGAGACATGACCTCGCCAAAACCCCCATAGCCGTAGAGGAGGGTGGCGTTCCTGCCGTTGAGGGCCAGGCCTTTCTTGTGGACGACGAACATCGGCACCCGGGTGCCGTCCTTGCTGTTGTAGAAGATCTGGTGCGTCTCGAAGTCATCCGGGCGGAAGCGCATCTGTGGCGCGCGGAAAACCGCGCGAGCGCCCGTCGCCACATCGTAGCGGTAGATGATCCCAGGATAAGTGAAGCTGGTGAAGTCGAAGAAGGTTTCAGGATCGCCCTGCCTGCCCCCGAAGCCGGAGGCGGTTCCGAGGCCGGGCAGGTCCACGTCGCGCACGAACTTTCCGTCCTTCGAGAAGACCTTCACCAGAGTGTGGGCATCCTTCACGTAGTGAGCGACAATGTACTCGCCGACAATGCTCACCGCATCGAGCGCCTCCGGCGCTGCCGGGATGACCTCGCGCCAATTGGCCGGCGCCGGGTTGCGGATGTCGACCACGATGACCCGCCGATTCGGCGCGTCCTTGTCGGTGCACATCCAAAACAGCGGCCCGTCGTTGGCGAACGGCGAGTACAGGGCGTCCCCCTGACCGAGGACTTCGGTGACCGGCGAGCTATCGGGCGCGACGGCCGGCTGCTTCGGGTCTTTGAGGTCTTTGACGAAGATCAGGCTATTGGGGTCCGTCCCCTCGCTGGCGGAGATGACCAGGTACCGCCCGTCATCGGTGACCGAGGCGCCCAGGTACCAGTTGGGATGATCGGGGCGCTCGTAGACCATCACGTCGTCGGACTGAGCGGTGCCGATGCGGTGATAGTAAAGCTTCTGATCGGTGGTCTTCTCGACAAGCTCCTGCCCGGCTTTGGGTTCCGCGAATCGCTCGTAGAAGAAGCCGCGACCGTCGTAAGTCCATTGGGAATCCGAGGCTTTCGACCACTTGAGCAGGTCGGGGAGGTTCTTGCCGGTGTCGACGTCGAGAACGTGCCATTCCAGCCAGTCCGACCCGCCGTGCGTGAGGGCGTAGGCCACGTAGCGGCCATCGTGGCTCGGAGCCCAGGTGTCGATCCCGACGGTGCCATCGGCGGAGAGGATGTTCGGATCGACCAGCACCCGTGCCTTGGCCCCGGCCGTGGCGGACGATGTCACGTACAGTACGTCCTCATTCTGCAGACCCTTGCTGCAAAGGTAGAAGTAGCGGCCCCCCTCCTTGACCGGCGCGCCGCAGCGCTCGCGGTCGACCAGCCGCCTGATGCGCTGCCGGATCGCGTCGCGCTCAGGGCAGCTTGTGAAGTAGTCCTGCGTCAGGCGGTTCTCCGCAGCGATCCACTTCGTAGTCTCCGGGGAGCTGAGGTCCTCCATCCAGCGATAAGGGTCGGCCACCTTGATGCCATAGTAGTCGTCCACTTGGTCGGACTGACGCGCAGGCGGGTACTGCAGCCGGGCGATCGTGCGCGCGGGGGCTGCTTGGGTGACATTCAGAACAACGATCACGAATACGCACGCGACAAACAGATGGCGGTAAAGTCTCATAGCAACCTTCCGTTACGAGCTACAGTGTCACGACCGTCCCCTCGCGCACGGCTTTCTTCAGGGCGAGGCAGGCGGCGACGGACTTCGCGGCATCGCGACCGGGGACCAAAGGCGCGACACCGTTTTCGATGCAGTCGATGAAATGCGAGAGCTCGGCGATGAAATCGCGGTGGCCGTTCGCGTAGTCGATCAGCTCGGTCTTCGGCTGCTGCTCGTCGCGGTACACGTACAGGATTTCGGAGGGCTGGTCGAAGCCGCCGCGCGTTCGAGAGACGGCCTTCTCGCACGAGATGAACAGTTCCTCGTCGGCGATGCACCACTCCGAGGCCGCGCCGACCTCGACGGCGGCCACTGCGCCGGATACGAACTCGAACAGGCCGAGGGCGATGTCAATCTGCGGGGCGCGGTCCTTCACGAACAGGTTGCCGCCGATGCCCCGGATCGACTTGATGTCGCCCAGCAGCCAGCGCAGCGTGTCCATCGCATGGACCGCGTTCTCCACGAGCGGCCCGCCGCCGTCGTCTTCCATCCAGAACCAGTTGTGGCCGACCTGGCCGAGATGAAAGCGGTAGTTGGCCGAGATGGGCTTGCCGAAGTCGCCGCCAATGTGGCTCTTGAGGAACGCGACGGCGGGGGCGAAGCGCTTCTTCTGCGCGACCAGGAGGACGACGCCGCCATCCTCGCAAACCTGGGCGAGGGCGAGGCAGTCCTCGACTGTCGGGCCCATCGGCTTCTCGCACAGCACGTGGATGCCGCGTTTCGCGCACTCCGCGCCCATCGGGAGGTGAGTCTTGGGGTTGGTGCAGATGCTGACGGCGTCGGGCTTCTCCGTGTCGAGCATCTTAATGAAGTCGGTATAGGCTTTCGCGCCGGTCGCGTTCGAGGTTTCCTCGAGGCGGGCTTCGTCTAGATCGCAGATTGCGCACAACTCGGCGTTGGGGAGATCGTTGATGACCGCGGCGTGGACCTTGCCGATGCCGAGGCCGATGACGGCGATGCGTTGCATGAATGGCACCTCTGTTGGTTTGAATATCATCACTGCGTCGAGCTATTCCGCCAGCCCCTGTGCCCAGGGAGGCGTAATCTCCTCGCCTTCCACCCACCGCTGCTGGCTGGCGAGCAGGCGGCCACTGGCGACGTCATAGAGCGTATAGAACCGAATGTCTCGCGGAGGGCCTGAGGCGATGGCCACCTGCCGCCCTCCACTGCAAAACCGCCAAGCGTGGATGAATGCGTCGCGATGGATGACGCGGAACACGCTGTCGCCACGATACAGGGCGAGGTCGGTGGTGAGCAGGATCGTCTCGCCGTGCTCGCCCTCCACGTGCGCGTCCCCGGTCAGCCAGCCTACGGTCTTGTGGTCCGGGCTTACGTTGGCGGCGCGGCAGGTCCCGCAGTGCGTGATCTGGGCCTTTGCGCCGTTCGCATAGACGACCGTCACGTCTCCGTGGGGATAAATCACCCAGTGTTGGAATCCCGGGTCACAGACGTGGCACTCCACCGGCCAGACGAACACCTTCTCGATGCTCGCGCTCGGCGCGGCGAAGCCGGCTGCGCACAGCGCCAAACAGGCCGCAAGGATACAAAGCCTACGCACGGGACGCATCCCCTCTTTCTCGAGCCGGGGCACCTACTTCGGCGCAACAGCCTTCAGGATCGTCGGCTCCCCGTATGCGATGGCCTTGGCCCATTCCGGCGGGAGCGCCACGCCATCGCCATCGCGGCCCCAAAACTCGCCGCGGGCATCCTTACGGAGGGTGGCGATATCATACAGGAAGTAGCAGTACGGGCGGTGAGTCACGTCGCCAACGCTCAGCGCGACTTGTGCGCCGCCGTTCCAGAACTGCCAGCCGATAATGTCGCCGTTCGTGCCGGGTATGTGACGGAAGAGCTTGCCGTCGCGCCATAGCACCAGCGCGGTTGGCACGAACGATATCTCGCCATCCTTCCACAAGTCGCGATGAACACCCGTGAGCCAGCCTACGGTGCGTCCGTCGGGGCTGATCCTCACCTGCGCGCACATCCCGCCGCTGGTGACCGGCGTTTTGGCGCCGTCGGCGTAGGTGATGATGACGTTGCCGTGCACCCCGTTATCGTTGCAGGTGCATTGCAGGACGGGCCAGATCATAGCCTCCTTCACCAGACCGTCGGCAAGGGCGGTGAGCTGGGCGAGGCAACAGAGGGTAATGGCGAGGCATAGGGCGAGTGTAGCGCGCATGAGTCGGGCCTCCGATCTGCAGTGATGAGCCAATCTGCGGACGGCTGAACGGCGATTGACCACGGAGACATCGAGAACACCGAGAACGGCTTGTACGATCGAGTCGTGAGGCCAGGGACGTTGCCCGTTCTCCGCGCTCTCTGCGTCTCAGTGGTCTCCTGCCGTTCATTTCCCCCTATCGCGACCAGCGGTCACATGGGGCGAGCATCGCCGAGAAGGATGCGGCCACGATCAGGCGAGCAATCTTCTGTTGGCTGTTAGGACCGGGATATCGTACTGCCCGAAGTCCTCATCGTTCGTCACGAGCTTCAGACAACGGGTTCGGCACAGCTCAGCCAGGATGCTGTCGTTGAAGTCTGACTTGCCCAACGCGTAGCCATCAAGCAGTCGGCCCATGTCAATTGAGGTCAGGCCACTCTCCACACACTGTGTGCGGGCGAGAATGCGGCGAACAGCGCCTGCAATGCTCTCGGCAACAGACGGGTACGCATCGCTGCTGCGGAACGTCTTAAAGCCTTCTGTTCCGCCCGGTGTTTTCCAAGCGCCGTACTCGAGGCGGCTGTATCGGTTGACGAACTCGGAGAGCACGAGCATGTCTGCGAACACGGGGCAACCAGCGGCGATGATGCGCTTCAGGGCTCGCGAGTACGTGGGTGTCGCCCAGTCGTGCTGCGCCCGAGGGCATTCCACGTACAGCCACACGTTGGCGTCGACGAGCAGCGCGTCGGCCTTTGTGAACTGATAGGTTTCGATGGCGAGGGCGGTCCTACTCATGGTCTTCCTCCAGGACCTCCGCTCTCGCGGCTACGAACCGGTCGTGGTCCTTGAAGTAGGCTTTCGCCGTCTCGACAACACGTTTCAGCAGCACGAGGTCCTGTTGCGCCATGTCGGATACCAGGAGCCCCTCCCGTATCTCATCCTCGCCAAACTCGCCGTATAGCTGCCCGATTGCAGCGTTCAGGAACGCCGAGGTCAGGGCGTCGACGTTGGCAAAGGACAACAGCACCGCATGCCCTGCCCTCAGGGCGGCGGCGATCTGCTCGTAGACTACTTGGCCGTCATCGGAGGCGACGCAGACCCCCGTGCCGGTCATCTCGAATACTCTCATCTCTAGCTGTTCAGGCATCGTGACTTCAAGCCTCTTGCTCAGAAGATATCCTCGGGCCGTATCTCGGTACTCAGGTAGTACGAACTCGTATCTGCGGTGTTGAATTCGATGTTCACCACCGACCCTGGGAACGCGCACGGGAACTGGCTGCGCTCGGATCGACCCTCTGTGAGTTCCCAGTAGCCCGTGTCTGAGGCTATCTGGAGTCTGCCGCCATTCTTGGTGATGAACTCGCGCAGCAACTTGAGCCCCAGGCCACCTGGGACAGGTCCGACCCTGGATGTGTTGCCCAGGTTCATCGCCCAGTCTATCGCCTGCTCGCCGGAGAGTACAAGCCCCAGGCGCGACTCGATGTTGCGTCGGAATCCGATGCCAAGGTCAGTTAGGGTGAACCTCAGGCGGTGCTTGCTACGGTAGAACTGGCCACAGGAGTAGATGCCCAGCAGGGTCTCCGCATGGGTTGCTGCATTGCCGAAGATCTCGAAGACGCTCTCCTGCAGCTTGGAGAGCAGAGCCGAGGTCATCACCGGCAAGCCCTTGCCGACCAGGTATGAGCGCACATACGTGCAGAAATCGCGATAGTCCCGCGGCTCGAAGCGGCGATACGGGATCGTGGTCTCGTAGTTGTCAGGCAGATGAGCGGCGCCGTAGTTGGCCAGGAACCCGTTCCTCGCGAGGATTGTCTCCACCGGCCCCGGGACATTCGCCAGGGCGATGGCGTTCAGGTTGCGCCCGGCCCGCCAGAGCAGTGCGCCCAGAGGGGAACACATATTGGCATCGATCCATTGGACACCGGATAGGTCAATCGTGATGGTCTCGAACACGACGGTCTCAAGAGCGTTCGCGATGGTCGCTAATTGCTCGAACCCAGCATAGTCGCTGTGTAGATCGCGTAACGCAATAACCACTCGATCACCTCAGTGGCATCCCTGTTGGCTCGTGTCCCACGCCGCAGCACTGGCCTCCGCAGCCGTATTCACCTCGACCAGCGGTCGCAGGGGGGCAGCATCGCCGGGAAGGTGGCGTGCGGCTCCAGTTGATACCAGTAGCCCACCGAAGAGATGTCATCGGTCAGTGGCTGGAACTTCCCGTTCGGCCACCAGCCGAGGGCTTGCATGGTCACTTTCAGGTCCTCGTCGAACCGGATCGGGTCCATGATGTGCCAGCGGTACAGCCCGAACTTCGGCACGCGGGTGGCCTCGTGCTGCACCAGCGGCATCCCCAGGAACGCGGTGCTGAAGCGCTCCTCACGCCCCTCAGGCCCATAGAAGCCCCACGCGCCGCCGAAGTAGTCCTCGGTGCCGGTGCCGCAGATCGTCGGATACTCCGTGTCGCCGTCCATGTAGAACTTGATCTCGCCCTCGCCCCACCAGCCGTCCGACATCTGCACCCACGCAAGATACGTGCCGACATACTGCCCCTTGCCCTTGATGCCGTCAAGGATCAGGTGCTCGGGATACTCGCGCGTAGTGTTCGAGCGGCGCCACTGGGCGTGCATGTAGGCGGCATTGTCGGGGATGGCGGTCTGGGCATAAGTGATCTGGTAGAAGAACCCGCCAATGTCCTCCCAGCGCTGGTTTTCGATGGTGATGACCGCACCCTTGCGGAACGGCATCGGCCAGTAGGTGTTGAACCCGCCCGAGGGGTTCACCGCGATCGGCAGCGAGGTCACATTGGCGCGGGTGCAGTGCCCGTTGCAGAAGAAGTCGCCCAGCGGAACCTCGACCGAGGGCGTCCCCTCGCCATCCCAATACATACGCAGGATGCAATCGCGATAGGCCTTAGGCTCAACGGTGATCCAGATGTGTTGGATGATGCCGGGCCCGTCGATCTCGGCGAGGGTGGTGGTGGAATTCGCGGGCAGGGTGATACAGGGGGTGACTTTCCAGCCTTTGCCCAAATCGCGAGCGGCGCTGCCCTGATCGGGCACGGACTTAGCCCCGCCGGCCTTCTCGCCGCGCGGATTCTCAGCATTGATGGAGCGAGTCTTGGCGTCGGCCAGGAACGGCACGCCGCCGAGTCCGAAATGAAAGCCGGGGATTTGCATGGGGATGACCCTCCGTAGTCTCGTTGGTACGGCTTTATGGAGGAGTAGTGCGCCAAGGAAAGCGCGAACTCCTTCGAGCGGCCAGCTTAGTCAGGCAGGATGTAGAAGGAGTCCATCATCGGATCAGGTTCGAACGCGGGGCGAGGTACCCGGATTTCACCGAGTTCATAGGGTCGATTGAGGTAGCGCGCCTGTGCTGCATTCACAACGTCGCACTGCTCGGATGAAAGATAGAACCGGAAGCTATCGTCCAGCTCGCGCATGATCTCGTGGTATCGTCCGAACGCTTCGAAGTCATCCGGCGAAGTCACGAGGGCCAACTCAGCGACTAGCGCCTGAATAACCGACCCATTGACGCGTGGTCGGATATTGGGCAGCAAGTCAACACTCCCATCCTCAGACACCACGACTGCGCAAGCGGTGTACGGTCCTCCATTGACACTTTCGACGTAGCGAACCGCGGAGTTATAGCGAGCCCCCCTCGTCGGCGTAACTTTGGGCGTTGCCTGACCGTCGAGTATGACACCTACGGCGTGGGCTTCCCCACGTGGATCGATCAGAATTGCTCCGTCTATGCAGCTCAGGCGCTTGACCAGTTCGGGTGTCATGATGGTTGGTTCAATCGGCGTTGACTGGCTGCTGAGTCTGTTAGCCTCTTGGGCTGCGGCGGCGGACACCACAATGGTCGTGCCGTGCTTCTGTTCCATCGCAGCCCCTATGATCCCCCACACGACATTAGCTGCGTCCAACGGAATGTCAGGGAAAATCCGTGCGAAAACGTCGTCGAAGCCAGCGCGCGCGAGGCGAGGGGCTGGGAGCCAAGGACGCCCATACGATACTCTCATCAGCCGTTGGCCCGCATGGTTGAGATCCCATTCGTAGTAGCCAACGAACTCGACCTCAAACAGATCCTCTTGGGTGGAGTCGTACAGACCTGCGAGCCTGCCGAAACCATAGGCTTGTCGATCGTCGGCCAGCAAGTGGAGGTCCCCACCTGCGATCTGCACAAGCTTTCGGACAGCCCTATGCTCGCGCAGTAGCACCGGCTGGCGCAAGGTGACGACGGTTTCCACACAAGGATGGCCCTTTCGGGCGACCACCAAGCGTCCCCTCCCCTCGCTGCCCTCATATCGCATCATGGACACGACGTTGCAGGCTTCAAGCAAGCCCCTACCCGACGTCGGTCTCCTGGCTGCCGCACTGGCGGGAACACTCATCAGTTGGCTGCCGGCACGCCGTATAACCTCATCGGCATCCATGCTGATCGATGACGCATCAGGGCTTAGGGCTTGTGCGCAGACCTCCAAGAGTTCCTGAATGGCAGCGTCCAGGAGTGACTTTGGAATCCACCATGTACGGCCATAGGCAATCTCCGATCTGGACAGCCGGAATCGCGCGTTAAGCTGCTCGCGTGCTACACAGATGACCGTGCTTACCATGTAGTCTCCGACTGGCTGCGGACCGCCGATAAAGTACTCTGACTGAGGAGCATGCTCGTCAAGACAAGAGGCGATCGCATTCAGCAAGGCCCTGCGCCTGACCCACTCGTCGTGGCCTCTCTGCGCCTCTTCAAGGGTGTGCTTGACCCCACGCTCTGGGTCCTGCTCGCGCAGGCGCTCGGCTTGCTCTCTGACATCGTGGAACGCGTCCAACGGTATGCCGTCACTTCCCCGTGGCTCGGGTTCAATACAAACAGGATACTTCTCCGGATTCTGATCCTTCAGGATACCGATCAGCACGGCTCGCGGCTCCACGCCCGGTGCCAGCCGCTCGAAAACCTGCTCCGCTCCTTCTTGCACACTGTCACAGAAATGAGGCTGATATCTCCACATGAAGAGCGTTCGCGTCAACATGGCATCTTTCTCTCGTCTCTAACGGTTGATGTCGCAGGTGATTCGTACGTCAAGTGCGCTGCTGGCGGGCAGGAAACCTGCTTGCGGGCATGGAAAGCACACCCCATGACCCACAAAGAACGCATGATCGCCGCCTACCACCGGGAACAGCCCGATCACGTCCCGGTCGCACCGGAGCTTTGGTATCTCGTGCCCGCCAAGCTCACCGGCAAGCCTTTCTATGAGGTCGCCTCCCCCGTCGGGACGATCCCGCTTTGGGAGGCGCAGCTCAACTGCGCCCGGCATTACGATGTCGCCGCGTGGCTCGTCCCCGGGCCGGGGCGAAGTCGCCGCGAGCCGCCTGATCCGAGCACCTACGAGGTCATCGACGGCGGACGCATTCTCGTGCGCGGCGAGATGGAGACGCCGTTCGGGAAGCTCACCTCCGCCTCCGTCTATCCGCCCGATGACGCCGGGTGGCCCATCGAGCGCCCGGTGAAGGAATTCCGGCATTACGAGGCTTTCCGCACCTTCTACCGGCAAGACTTCTCGCAGCTCGACCTGTCCGAGATCGCCGAATGCTACGACGCCTGCGGCGACCAGGGGATCGTCGAGACCTACGTCGCCGGGAGCTTCATGGACTACATCGCCGGGATGCGCGAGGGTGGGATGGTGCAGGCGATCTACGATGTGATCGACCACCCGGCCTACTTCGACGAGTGGTTCGAGTGGTTCGTCGACCACTGCGTGCGCCAGACCGAGCACATGGCGCAACACGCGAAGGTGGACGCGCTGTTCATCGGCTGCGGCTACGCCTCGCTGGAGATCCTCGGCGAGCGCCTCTGGCGCAAGTACGACGCGCCGCTGTTCAAGGCCGTCTGCGACGCGGCGCACAAGCACGGGAAGATCGTGCACCTGCACCAGCACGGCGGCTGTATGCCGATCCTGCGGGACATCGTCGAGGCTGGCGTCGACGTTGTCTGCCCGCTGGAGCGCCCGCCCGGGGGCGATGTGACCGACCTCGCCTACGTGAAGCGCGAATATGGCAAAGACATCGCGCTCAAAGGCAATGTGCACACGGTGGAGACGCTCATCCGCGGCAGCGTCGAGGATGTCATCGCCCAGACGCGCGAGTGCATCGACGCCGCAGCCGCCGGCGGCGGCTATATCCTCGGCACCGGCGACCAGGTCGGCCACGACACGCCAGAGGAGAACCTGCGGGCGATGATCGACACCGGGAAGAGGTACGGGTAACGCTGAACGCAAAACGCTGAACGCTGAACGCTGAATCTACGGCGAGAAACGGCAAATAACGGCAAAGACGGCGACGGCAAAGGCGAGGAGGATCGCACTGTGGCGGATCATGGGAACGAGGGACTCGTTGAGGAGATCGTCAGGGGATATGCTGGGCGGTCGTCGTTTGGGCTTGTCGAGATGCTGGAGGCTTCCAGCAAGGACGAGAGCTGCCTGACCGTAGAGACGGGCCGATGGCCCGTCTCAGAGCCGCCATCTGGAGACGAGTTGAACTGAGACGGCAGGACGGCCCTACCCCGCCCGCTGGAGCCGCCTGCGGCGGGTATGGGAGGGGAGAGGCAAACGACACCCCCCTGAGGCACATAATGACTACAAGCTGGCTGACTGAGACGGTTCTGTTCAGGGGTAGCCTTGGCGGGTACGACACCTATCGCATTCCGGCGATCATCGTCGCACCGGGAGGCGCGGTGCTGGCTTTCTGCGAGGGGCGCCGGGAGAGCGCCAGTGATAGCGGGGCTATCGACATCCTGCTGCGGCGGAGCCTCGATGGCGGGGAGACCTTCGGGCCGGTCGAGGTCATCGCCGCGGACGAGGACAACACGGTGGGCAACCCGTGTCCTGTGGTGGACCGCGACACCGGGGTCATCTGGCTGCTGCTCACGCGCAATCTCGGGCGCGACGACGAGGGCGCGATCATCGCCGGCGCCAGCGAGGACACGCGGCGGGTGTGGGCGATGCGCAGCGCCGACGACGGGGCGACCTGGAGCGCGCCAGCGGACATCACCGAGACCGCGAAAGCGCCGGACTGGACCTGGTACGCCACCGGGCCGGGGGTCGGCATTCAGACTCGCAGTGGGCGGCTGGTCATCCCCTGCGACCATTCGGTAACAGGCCCGCGACGGATGCAGTCGCATGTCATCTACAGCGACGACCACGGCGAGAGCTGGCACGTCGGCGGCGCGTCCGAGGACAACACGGACGAGTGTCAGGTGGCGGAACTGCGCGACGGGCGGCTGATGCTGAACATGCGTTCGTACCACGGCCGCAACCGCCGCGCGATCGCGACCAGCGACGACGGCGGGCTGACGTGGTCGCCGATATGGTTCGATGAGACGCTGATCGAGCCGGTCTGTCAGGCAAGCCTGCTGCGCTATGACGGCGCGGACGGCCCGCTGGTGTTCAGCAACCCGGCCAGCATCGAGCGCGAGAAGATGACGCTCCGCCTCAGCTACGACGATGGGGCGACTTGGCCGATAGCGCGAACGATCTACGAGGGTCCAGCGGCGTACTCGTGCCTCACCGTGCTACCCGACGGCCGCATCGGCTGCCTGTACGAGCGCGGGGTACAGCACGCGTACGAGGAGATCGCGCTGGCGAGGTGCGAAGTGGGGTGGGTGAAGGAAAGGGAGTAAGCGACGAGTCTTGTCTCGAGCCTCTTGCGCTTTCCTTCGCGCCTATGAGCGCGTGGGGTTCGTGCGATTG
>CAYWBK010000145.1:0-13384 GCA_964455745.1 uncultured Armatimonadia bacterium | reverse complement strand
GGAACTCAAACCACAGATCAAGGACATGATCGTCGAACGGCTCTTCCTGAATGTGTCGCCGGAGGACATTCCCGACGGCGCGAATCTGATGGATACCTACAACATCGATTCCGTGAACCTGTTCGAGATCGTCGTCGGCCTCGAGGAGCAGTTTGAAGTGACGCTGGAAGATGACGACTTCAACGTCGAGACCTTCTCTACGGTGGATAACATCGCGGGGTTTGTGGCGGGGAAACTCGGGTAGCGGCTCCCCAGCCGATCATCCTGCGGCTTTTGGCCCAAGGCGGCGCACTGAACATGCCACATCGCGAGACGCCGGTCAGCTTCGAAAGCGGGGGAGTCAGCCTGCACGGGGTTCTGCATCGCGCCGAAAATGCGCGGGGCGTCTTCGTGTTCTGCCACCCGTTTGCCGAGGAGAAGAAGTGCGCCCATCGCGTCCTGGTTGAGACCGCGCGGGCGCTTTGCGATCATGGCTACTCGGCGCTGCGGTTCGACTATCGCGGCTGCGGCGATTCAGACGGCGAGTTCGTCGAGTTCGCCGCCGCCGCGTGGCTTGAGGACATCGGCAAGGCGATCCAGTTCGCTCAGGCAGAGCGGGTGCCGGTGGGGCTGCTGGGGGTGAGGCTTGGGGCTACGCTGGCGGCGCTGACGGCGGAGGAGAGCGTTGCGGCAGGGGAAGCGCCTGGCACGGGCGTGGAGTGGCTCATCCTTTGGGAGCCGGTCATCGTCGGCGCGCAGTATGTCTCGCAGAACCTGCGGCGCTCGCAGATCAAGGCGATGCTGACCGACAAGGAGAGCTTTGACGCGGCCAGCGTTCGGGCCGCCCATGAAGGCGAAGTGCTCGACTTCGACGGCTACCGGGTCGCACAGGATGCTCGCCGGCAGATCGAGGCAATGCGGCTGGACACGATGCAACTCGCTTATCCCGGTTCGACGTTTGTTCTCGGGATCTCTTCGCGCGATCAGGCGTCTGATAAGATCGTCGCCCTCGCCGACAAGTACCCGCGCGGCACGGCCGGCGGAGTGCGACAAGAGCCCTTCTGGAACAAGATCGGACTGGTGGATTCCGGCCCCGCGGTCGAGGCTACGCTGCGGTGGCTGGAGGGGCTGGAGTAGACGGCTATTTGAACCACTAAGACACGAAAGCACGAAACGGCGGACGCCAACGCCTGGCGCGCAGGGCCGAGGCCCTATCGTCGTTTGCCGTTTCGTGTCTTCGGGACTTCGTGGTTCCTCTTGCCGTTTGCTGCGCGCTCACCTCTCACATTGCAAGGGGAACATGGAACAGCACGTCTTCTTTGAGAACCGTGGAGAGCGCCTCCTGGGCGTCCTGCACATCCCCGACAACCAACCGGCCCGTCCGGGCGCGCTGGTGTTTCTCCACGGATGGGCCGGGTATCGGATCGGCCCGCATCAGATGTTCACGAAACTCGCCCGCCGGGCTTGCGAGGATGGCTTCACCTGCCTGCGCTTCGACTTTCGCGGGCGCGGCGATTCCGAGGGCGAGGCGAAGCGCACGACGCTCTCGACGATGATCTCCGACGCGGTTGCCGGCGCGAAGCTGGTCGGCGAGAAGTCGGGATTGTCGCGCATTGCGCTCATCGGCGACTGTTCCGGCAGTGAGGTGTCCATCGGGGCTGCGCCTTTGGTGCAGGGGATCGACAGCCAGGTCCTGTGGTCTGCGCCGATCGTCGGGGCGGACCGCGCGGCCTCGGATCGCGCCAAGAAGCAGCACATCCTCAAGCAATATGCAGGCAAACTGCTGCGCAAAGAGACCTGGCGGAAACTCCTCGGCGGCAAGCTGCAGTTCGACATGATTAAGAAAGCGGCCCTCGGCGGGGGCAAAGGCGCCGGTGAAGAGGGAGCCGAAGAGGACAAGGACATCGACTGGCTCCGGCGCTTCCACGACTTCAAGGGCGACATCCTCTTCGTCTACGGCGGGAACGATCCGGTCACGCCTCAGTCGGTCGAGCATTACACTGCACTGACGGCGCGTGCCGACCGCGAGTTGAACCTGCATGTCGTCGAGGGCGCAAATCATGCCTTCTACTCCCTCGCCTGGGAGAACGAAGTCATGGACGTCTCGCTGGAGTGGCTGCGCAGACGATACCCCATGAGTGCAAGCCGATGACGGCCACGGCGGAACCTCGCGCCGACGCCGGTGCGCCCGGTCCCCTGCGGGTGCTCTACACCAACCACGTCACCGAGATATCGGGGGCTGAGAACAGCCTCCTGGCCCTGCTGACCCACCTCGACCGCGAACGGTTCAGCCCGATCCTCGCGCTGCCGGAGGCGTCCGGCCCGCTGGCGGAGCGCGCGCAGGCGCTGGGCGTACCCGTGCATGGGGTCCCGTTCCTGCGGCTGCACAAGACAGGCAATCCCCTCACGAACCTTCGTCAGGTCGCCGGGCTGTGGAAAGCGCGACGGGCCATCGGCAAGCTCTGCCGGGCCGAGGATGTGCGGGTCGTCCATGCCAACAGCTTTCATTCCGCGCTCGCCTGCGCCATGAAAGGCCCGCGCATCGCGCCGGTCATCTGGCACGTGCGCGATGTGCTGATGCCTCGGGAAGTCGTCCGCTGGCTGGCGGGGCGGGTGCATCGGATGATCGCGGTTTCCGGGGCCGTGGCGAAGTATATGGTGGCGATTGCGCCCGAGCACGCCGGTAAGGTCGTGTTGGTCCACAACGGGATAGACACCGAGGCGCTGACACTGACGCGGCCCCCGGGGGAGCTTCGGGCCGAGTTGGGGGTGCCCGACGATGCGCCCCTCGTGGCGTGTGTGGGGCAGCTCGTGCCCTGGAAGCGGCAGGATATCCTCATCGAAGCCGCCCAGAGTGTCGCCAGGGTGTACCCCCAGGCGCATTTCGCCATTGTTGGCGCGGACATGTTCGGTGAGCACGCCGACTACGTGGGCAAGCTCAAGAAGCTTGCTGCGGACGGGGCGGCGAACGTGCGCTTCCTCGGCTACCGGCCCGACGCGCTCGACATCATCGCTGCCGCGGACGTGCTCGCGCACCCGGCCACCGCCGAGCCGCTCGGGCGCGTTGTGCTGGAGGCGATGGCCGTGGGCACTCCCGTGGTGGCGGCGAACGCGGGCGGGCCGGCGGAACTGCTGGAGGATGCCGAGAGCGGGCTGCTCGTCGAGCCGGCGGACCCGAAGGCGCTTTCCGAGGGGCTGCTGTGGCTATTGGAGAACCCCGGCTACGGCGCGGAACTGGCGGAGAAGGCACGCGAGCGGGTGGTGGCGAACTTCTCGGCACAGGGTATGGCCCGCAAGACCGAGGCCGTGTACCGCGAGGTGCTGCGCCAGTGAAAGCGACGGTCGTGGCACTCGACGGGCTGCTGTTGGGCGGAAGACACACCGGCGTCGAGAATGCGATTCTGAACCTGGCGCGGGCTTTGCGCGAGGACCCGGGCGGCTGCGATGTGCACATAACGGTGCCCGCCGGGCCGACCGCGGACGAACTGGACGGCGGGGGGCTGCGGGTGCATCGAGTCGGGGCCGGACGCCGGGGACGCCTCAGGCGCATCCTCTGGGAGCAGACGCGCCTGCCGCGGTTCGCGAGGTCCGTCGGCGCGAATGTGCTTCACTGCCCCGGTTACGTCATGCCGGTGCGGTACCGGGGGCCTTCGGTCCTGACGGTGTACGATGTCCTCGCGCTGCAGAGGCCGCAGTGGTGCGCGCGTCTCAATGTGGCACATTATCGCGCGCTCATGCCGGCGAGCATCCGCAACGCGAGCGTGGTTGTGGCGCCGGCGCAGGCGGTGAAGGATGACCTGCTCGAGGCGGTGCCTGTCCCGCCGGAGAAGGTGCGGGTTGTGCCGCTGGGCGTAAGCCCCGAGTACCGGCGCGTGACCGATGAGGAGCAGCGGGCCGAAGTCCGGAAACGACACGAACTGCCGGCGCGCTTCATTCTGACGGTGGGCAACATCGAGCCGAAGAAGAACCTGGGGGGCATGGTGGAGGCTTACGACGGCATCGCCGCCGACTGCCCGGCGGACCTGGTGATCGCGGGCGGAGTGGGCTGGCGCTGCGAGGCGACGCTCGCCGCACTGGCGAAGGCAAAACACAAGCGGCGCATTCACTGCCTCGGGTACGTTCCGCAAGACGACATGCCGACGCTTCTCTCGCTGGCCGACGCGCTGGTGCAGTGGTCGCTGTACGAGGGTTTCGGGCTGCCGCCGCTGGAGGCGATGAACTGCGGCACGCCGGTGATCGTCTCCGATGGCGGCGCACTGCCTGAGGTCGTCGGCGACGCGGGCGTGGTGGCGCCGCTGGCTGACGGGTCGGCGGGTCTGGGGGAGGCGATCGCGCGCCTGCTGGGCGACAAGGCCCTCCGCCGGGGTTACACCGAACGTGGCATCGAGCGCGCCGCGCAGTTCACATGGCGGCGGCACGCCGGTATCGTGACCGGACTCTATCGGGAGGTCGCAGGTGCGGTGTAGACGCCCAGGCAACTGGTCCGGCGGGATCGCCTACGTGCTCGGCGAGTTCCCGTCCGTGTCGGAGACCTTCATCCTGCGCGAGATGGTGGCGCTGCGGGAGCAGGGCTTCGATATTCTGCCGCTGGCGACCCAGCGCCCCGAGCAGGCGGTCGTGCACAGCGAGGCCGAGCCGTTCGTGGCAGCCGCCGAGTATCGCCCGAGCCCGCTGTCGCCGCGCAGTCTGCTCGCCCAGTTCGCGGCGGCTTTCTGCTTCCCCGCGGGGTATCTCACGGCGCTGCGGTTTGTGCTCTGGCAGTGCCTCCGTCACCCGCTGTATGTGCGCGAGCTGGTCTCAGCGCTTTTCGCCGCCGGGTACTTCGCAAGCCTTCCGGCCGGGCGGCGGGCGCGCCATATCCACGCGCATTTCGGTAGCTACCCGGCCACGGTGGGCCTCTTGCTCGCCGAGATCACCGGACGCAGCTTCAGCCTTGCGTGCCACGCGCGAGACGTCTTCACCGGCGAGTCGATTCTTCTGGGAGAGAAAATCCGCGAGGCCGAGTTCTGTGTCGTCTGCAACGCCTATGCCCAGGAAAGGCTGCTGCGCCAGCATCGGTTGGTCACAACCGGACGGCTGCACCTGGTGCACCACGGGGTCGATCTGGGCGTCTATCGATTCCGCACGGAGCAGCCGGTGAAGCCGCCGCTGATCCTGACGGTCGGGCGACTCATCGAGAAGAAAGGCCTGCCGATCCTCCTGCACGCCGCGGCGATCCTGCACTCAAGAGACGCCGAATTCCGCCTGGGGATCGTGGGCGACGGCCCGGAGCGCGAGAACCTCGAACGCCTGGCCGCGGGCCTGGGGCTGCGAGACATCACGCGGTTCTACGGGCAACTATCCCAGGAGGAGCTTGTCCCACTGTATTATGAGGCCAGCGTTTTCGTGCTGCCGAGCGTCGTGGCTGCCAGCGGCGATCGCGACGGCCTGCCGAACGTGCTGATCGAGGCCCTGGCCCTTGGCGTTCCGGCGGTGGCGAGCAACTTCGGCGCGATCCCCGAGCTTGTCATCCACGAGGAGACGGGGCTTCTGGCGCAGCCGGGCGATGCCGAGAGCTTCGCAGAGCAGATCGAGCGCGCGATTTACGACGAGGAACTCCGCTCGTATGTGGCGCTGAACGGTCGGCACAAAGTCGATACCGAGTTCAACCTCCAGCGCAACACAGCGGCCATCGCGCGGCTGTTGAGCCAGACGATGGAGGAGTGGTAGGGGCGGGAACGGCAGGGGACAGGCTTTGGGTATTAGGTATTAGGTTTTGGGTATTAGGTTTTGGGTTTTAGGGCGCACGCGGATCGTGGCCGTCTACCCCAAGGGGTAAGGGAGGCTGCCCATGAGTCATCTCCGATCAGCTCTGCCGCTGTTCATCGCTCTCATCGTCGCGGGAGATATCGCCGGGATCGCGGCCCCGGTGGCGCCACCTGCCGGAGTTCCGCCGCTCGACCCCATCCTGAAGCTGCCCCAGTACCCCGTGCCGACGCCGAACGGCTACGTGGTGCTGGAGGGGCTGGCCAAGCTCAACGAGACACATTACCTCACGGGCGACATCCGTGGGGGCAGGTACTACCCGCCGCCGCAGGATGCCGTTACTGCGTCCATTCCGGCACAACTGGCGGACAACGGAGCCGTTCTGGCGGAACTGAGACGCGCGTTGGGGATGGAGTGGCTGTATCCGCACCCGCCTGCGCCGGACATGATATTCCCGGAGGTCACCAAAGCAGGCTACCTCGGGAGGCTGCTCGTCTCGGAAGCTGAGCTGCTAGACCAGGGGGGCCAGACCCAGGCAGCGGTCAAAGACGCGCTTGATGTCGTGACGCTGGGGGTGAAGCTGCCACGCGGCGGCGGTGAGCATCCCTGGATTGTTGGGGCGGCTTTCGAGAGTATGAGCTTCAAGGCGCTGAGACGACTTACCGCCAGTCACCGGCTGTCGCTTGAAGCGTTGGCGAAGCTCCGCGAGCAACTCAACAGGCTCGAGGGACAGAAGTCGCCATTACGGGAGAGCATCGCCTTCGAGTACGAGGCTCAGGGGCCGCAGAGCCTCAGGCTTAGCGCAGCGGAGTTTTGGAGGCTGTCGGGCGGGTCGCCCGAGTTCATCCCGATACTCAAATCGCCGGGTGCCGACGCATTGACCCAGGACATCGTCCCGCAGTTCCTGCCGAAGCTGATGGCTTGGGACGCACAGCTCGCACGCCTGTCAACAGAATCGTACTTCGCGATACGGGATAAGATAGCCACCTTGCCCAAGGACATGGCGTCTTCAGATAATGCCGTTGTGCTGCAGCCTGTCGACGCGAAGACGCTGCAACTCCAGGCACGGTCGCAGTGCTATTGGCGCGCAGCGCGGGTCATGATCGGTCTGGAACTGGATCGTGCGACGAGGGGCAAGTATGCGGACCAGCTTAGCCAGGTGAAGGGCCTGGCCGCCGAGGACCTGCAGGACCCGTTCTCGGGCAAGTCGCTGATCTACCGACCCCAGGGCGATGGGTACGTGCTCTACAGCACCGGCCCCGACGGGAAGGATCACGGCGGCCACAGGAAGTTCATGCCCGTGACCGAGGGCGGTGACCTGATGCTCTGGCCCGACAGCCCGCCGCAGCCGTCCCTGCCGTCCCCGCCGTCCCTGCCGTCCCCTAAAACCTGAAACCTAAAACCTGAAACCTGACCTTGACCTTGACCCTGCCGTTCCCGAGGCTTTTTCATGGCTGAAGACATCGAAATGCAAGTCGAGACCGAAGTCGAGAGCGAGCGCGAGGCCGAACAGCGCGAAGCCGGCAAGCGGATGACCATCGCCGCGCTCGTGGTGACCCTCATCATCAGCGTCGGGCGGATCCTCGGGACGCTGAAGGGTTTCTTCGTCGCTTATTTCTTCGGAGCCGGCGGGCTGGCGGATGCGCTGAACGTGCTCTACGACGTGGTCGTCTTCCGCTCGTATGCGAACATCGAGCAACTCGTTCGACCGGCGTATCTGCCTGTGTTCGTGCGCACGAAGGCCGAGGACGAAGCCGAGGCGTGGCGGCTGACGTCGATCATCACCACCGTGGCGTTCCTGGTGTTGAGCCTGCTTGTGGCCATCGGCGTCGTGTTCGCGCCGGGGATCATCAGCCTCTTCTGGCCGAAGATGGCTGCCGATCCTGTCGTCTTCCCCTGGGCGGTGAAGCTGTTCCGCGTCATGGCCCCGGCGGTGGTGTTCTTCAGCCTGTCCATCCTGCCGGAGTTGACGCTGCACTCCTACAAGCGCTTCACATGGCCGGCGGTCTCGGACGCCATCTTCCGCGTGTTCGTGCCAGTGGCGATGGTCCTGCTCATCGGTCACGTCTGGCAGAAGAACGATCCGGCGGCCGTCTATGCCTTCGGCATCGGGGTGCTGCTCGGTGGCACCGCGCGGTTCTTCATCATGGTGCCGGCCCTCGGGCGCAAGCTCACCATGTTCCGCCCCTCCGTGGCCGTGACCAGCCCTAAGGCCGTCGAGACCTTCACCCTCATGCTGCCGGTCCTCGCCGGGGTCATCTTCTCGGCGCTGCGCGGCCTGGTAGAATCGCGCGTCGCGACGGACCTGGGAGAGGGCACGTATTCGTCCCTCAAGTATGCCCGCAATGTCACCGATCTGCCGGTGCAGATACTGCCTCTCGCGGTCAGCTTCGTGGTCTTCCCCTATCTCACGGAGTGGGCCGGGCAGGGCGCCAAGGACAAACTGGCCGATGCGCTCGTCTCGATGACCCGGGCGATGGCTTTCCTGTTCGTGCCCGTCGCGGTGGGGGTCATGCTCCTCGCGAAGCCGCTGGTGGAAGTGCTGTACGTGCGCGGCCAGTTCACCGCGGAGAACGTCTATCCCACCGTCATCGCCCTGCTGTGCTTCGCCCCTGGCCTCCTGTTCTTCTCGGTTGAGGGCAGCATCAACAAGTGGTTCTTCGCCTTCAAGGACACCGTCACTCCGAACATCATCGGCATCCTGGCGGTTCTCGTCCATATCTCGATCGCGCTCATCGGCACTTACGTTTTGCACGGCAGCCTGGCGGTCGTGGCGCTCGCGTATTCCATCAGCAAGTCGCTGAAGGTCATCGTCTTGTACCTGCTGATAAGCCGCCGCATCGGTGTCATCCGTAAGGCCCCGCTCCTGGCGTACATCGGCAAGCTCGCGATAGCCTGCGGGATCATGGGAGTGGCTGTCGTCGGGACGCAAGCCCTCGCCTTGCGGCATTTCGGGCAGGAGGAAAAGGCGTTTGCGCGCGATGAGGCCATCGTGAAGCAGTACGCCGACCGCCCGTATCTCACCGGGTCGGTGAAGAGCCTGGAGAAGGGCGCGGGGGGCCTGCAGGCCATCGTCGTGGCGGCAAGCAAGGATGGCAGACTGGTCAATGTCCCGCTGGACCCGCAGACGCAAGTCTTCCGGGGCAAGAAGCCGGCTAAGTCAACGAAGGACATCAAGGTCGGCAGAGGCATCGAGATCTTCTACGACCGCAAGCTGGGCATCGGCCCGGCCATCGCGGTGGCGACGGTGCCCGGCAGCGCCAAGATCGTCATCCTCGCCTGTGCGGTCGTCGGTACGTTCGTGTTCCTGGTCGTCGCCGCGCTGGCGAGGATCGAGGAGTTCTACGCGGTCAGCAACCACGTCCTCGGCAAGGTGATGAGGCGGTTTGCGCACTAGCCCTGTCCGGGTCGCCCACGTGCTCGAGGCGACCGTGGGCGGCACCAAGCGGCACCTGCTCGACCTTGCGCTGGGGTTCGACCCCGGGCGCTTCACGCAGCACGCCTTCCTCTCGCGACAGCGTGACCCGGCAGGCGCGGATGCGATGATCCGGCGCCTATCGCAGGCCGGGATCGAAGTCACCGTGCTGCCGATGGTGCGGCAAGTCAGTCCGCCGGTCGACCTGCGGTGTCGGGCGATACTGGAAGCCGCATTGCTCGCGTGGCAGCCGGACATCATCCACGGCCACAGCTCGAAGGGCGGCTTCCTCGCGCGGTGGGTAAAGTCGCCGGCGAAGCGGGTTTACACGCCGCACGGGTTCGCCTTCCAGATGCACGCGGGGCCGGTGCGGGCGCGGGTGTATGAGGCGCTGGAACGTTGGGCGGGCCGGCGCACAGATGCCCTGATTGCGCTGTGTGAGAGCGAGAAGCGCGCCGCCGTCGAGCACGGGATCATCTGCGAAGATAAGATACGGGTCATCGAAAACGGCGTCGAGTGCTCGGCCTGCGAAGGAGAGAGGCCGGAGGGGAGGAACCTGTCGCGGCCGGTCATCGGCACCGTCGGCGCATTGACCGAGCAGAAGGACACCCGGACGTTCATCCGGGCGTTGCCGCTTATCCGGCGGGAGTTCCCCGAAGCGACCGTAGTCTGTGCGGGCGAAGGGCATCTGCGGTCCCGGCTCGAAGCAGAGGCGCGGCGGGCGGGGGTCGGCGAGGCCGTCCACCTGCTGGGGCAACGCGACGACGTGCCCGCGATCCTGGCCGGGCTGGACGTGTTCGTCCTCCCGTCGCTGTGGGAAGGGTATCCTTACGCCTTGCTCGAAGCGATGGCCGCCTCAGTGCCGTGCGCGGGGAGCCGCATTCCCGGCGTCACCGACATCATCGAGCACGAGAAGACGGGGCTTCTCTTCCCGGCGGGGGATGCCGGCGCGCTGGCCGAGGCCGTGGCGCGGTTGCTTCGGTCGCCAGGGTACGCCCAAGGCCTCGCGCGGGCGGCACACGCGCGGGTGCGCGAGCGCAACACTGTCACGAGCATGATCGAAAAGACGACTGCACTTTACACGGAATTGTGCGAGGCATAAGGCATGGATAGCAAGCAGGTAGCGGAAGTCTGCAGCAGGATCATCGACAACATCGAGCGAGTCATCGTCGGCAAGCGGGAGGTTGTGGAGCGCACGATGATCGCTTTGATGGTAGGCGGGCACGTGCTGTTCGAGGACGTGCCCGGGGTCGGCAAGACGATGCTCGGCCGCGCCATCGCCGGCTCGATAGGCTGCAAATTCCGGCGCATCCAATTCACTCCCGACCTTCTACCTTCGGACGTGACCGGAGTCTCGATCTTCAACCAGAAGACGGGCGAGTTCGCTTTCCGCGAGGGGCCGGTGTTCGCGGGCATCCTCCTCGCCGATGAGGTGAACCGCGCCTCGCCGCGCACGCAGGCCGCGCTTTTGGAGGCGATGGAGGAGGGGCAGGTGACAGTGGACGGCTTCTCTCACCCCCTGCCGAAGCCTTTCCTGGTCATCGCCACGGACAACCCGATCGAGTACGAGGGTGTCTACCCGCTGCCTGAATCGCAGCTCGATCGCTTCCTCCTGCGCCTGCACGTGGGGTATCCCACGCGCGAGGCCGAGGAATCTGTGGTGAAGCAGCAGCTTCTGGAGCACCCGATCCACACGCTTGCCCCCGTCGCGACGGCCGAGGACGTGCTGGGACTCCAGAAGCAGGTCCGCACCTGTCACGTCGATGAGGCGCTGTACGGTTACGCCCTCGACATCGTACAGAAGACCCGCGAGAGCGACCAGCTTTACCTCGGCGCAAGCCCTCGCGGCACACTCGCGCTGATCCGCAGCGCCCAGGCGCTCGCCGCCCTGCGCGGTCGTGACTTCGTGGCCCCCGACGAGGTGAAGGAACTCGCGCCGTCGGTCCTCGCGCACCGGGTGATCCTCCGGCCCGAAGCGCGCATGAACGGTGTGGCCGCCGACCAGCTCATCGCCGAGATCATCGACGAGGTGCCGGTGCCGGTGTAGGGCCGCCGTACATTCCATCCCCCGCGCAGCCGGCGTAAGGGGAGAGGTTGACCACGAAGACACGAGGGCACTAAACGGCCCAAGCACGCTTGCCGGGACCGGCCGTGTCGTTTCGTGTCTTCGCGACTTCGTGGTCAGAATCGCCAGTATCATCCTGCAATCCCGTGCGCACTCAACGCAGATCGAATTCCAATGCAATACTGCCATGAAGGTGAACCCATGAGATCAGCTCGCCTGCGCTTTGCTCTCATTCTGTTGGCGCTTCTCGCGACCGGCCTCGGTTGTGCCGCGCCCGCGCAGCATGTCATCATCGTGAGTCTCGACGGCTGCCGGCCCGATGTGATCCTCACCAGTGACACGCCCAACATTCACGACATGGCCGACCACGGCGCGTTCACCTGGTACGCGCAGACCATCATGCCCAGCGTCACGCTCCCGGCGCATTCGTCGATGCTTTCCGGCTGCCTGCCGGCGAAACACGGCATGACCTGGAACGACAAGTTCCGCCCGGAGGCCGGGTATATCAAGACGAGCACATGCTTCGAGATCGCCAAGGCGGCCGGGATGAGCACCGCGATGTTCGTGGGCAAGGAGAAGCTCAAGCACATCGCCAAGCCGGGCACCGTGGACAAGTTCGAACTCGTGGAAGGCGGGGCTATCGCGACCTGCGCCGCCGCCGCAGAGTATCTGAAGGCCGACAAGCCGTCGCTGCTTTTCGTCCACGACCAGGACCCCGATACCGTGGGACATGCGTTCGGATGGGGCTCGCCGCAGCAGCATAAGGCCGTCGAGAATTGCGACAAGGGCCTCGGCATCCTGCGGCAGGCGGTCCAGGCCGCGGGAATTGCCGACAGCACGATCTTCATCATCACCGCCGACCACGGCGGGCATCTCAAGAATCACGGCAGCACCGACCCGCGCGATATGACCATCCCCTGGGTCTGTTACGGGCCGGGGATCGTGAAGTCCGGCGAAGTCCAGGGGTCCGTCTGGACCTGCGACACCGCTGCGACTGCCGTTTACGCCCTGGGCCTGAAGGCCGACTCTCAGTGGGACGGCAAGGCGGTTACCGAGGTTTTCGGTGCTGTGAAGGAGACCGCGACTGCCAAATGAGCCTGTCCATCACCGGCCTCGCGCCACTTGTCCGCAAGTTAGAGACCCCGCGCAAGCTCGGCCACCCCGTTCTCGGGCCGACCGGCAACGCGGGCGACTTCGATGCGCTGGCGATCGACTGCCCGAACGTTTTCCGCCACGACGACCGCTGGCACATGATGTACATCGGGTTCGATGGCTCCGGGTATCGCACGGGCCTGGCGGTCAGCGATAACCTGCTCGACTGGGAGCGCGTGGGGGTTATCCTCGACTGGGGCGAGGCGGGGGACTGCGACGCCTACGGGGCTGCGGGGACGTGGCTCTTGCGCGACCCCGACCTGTGCGGTCCGCAGACGCTGCGACAGTTCGAGGGCCGGTACTGGATGTTCTACGGTAGCTACGACCAGCCCGGATATGAGGCCGGTTACGGGGCACTGTGCGCGGCGACGAGCGAGGACCTGCTGCACTGGGAGAAGGTCTCGCCGCGCCCGCTGCTGTCGGCGCATGACGGCGAGGACTGGGAGAAGGGGACTTTGTACAAGAGCTGCGTTGTCTTAGGGGACGATGGCCTCTTCTATCATTTCTACAATGCGAAGAACGAGAACGCCGGCCCCTGGACCGAGGAGACCGGCTTTGCGACCTCGCGCGACCTGCTGCACTGGACGCGCTGCCCGGGCAATCCGGTGCTGCGGCTCGGACCTGACGGCGCGTGGGACAGCAAGTTCTGCTCCGACCCGTGGATCTGCCGGTTCGAGGGCCTGTGGGTGATGTTCTACTTCGGCTTCGACTCCGGGCACGCGCAGGACGGTGTCGCCTTCAGCGAGGACCTCCTGCACTGGACGAAGTGGCCGGAGCCGATCTTGCGTGTGGGCGAGCCGGGCAGCCTCGATTCGCGCCACGCCCATAAGCCCGGTGTCATCTGGCACGAGGGCGTGCTGTACCACTTCTACTGCGCCGTGCGCGACACTGACGACTATCGCTGCATCACGGTGGCGACGAGCGAGTAAGCCGAGTGTTCCCCCCTTGTATTAGGCACAGCGGAAACCGTAGGGACGCCCCGGCGGACGCCGCTGTTTTTCTCAATAATCGAACTTGTGTTCTCTCCT
>CAYWBK010000144.1:0-13395 GCA_964455745.1 uncultured Armatimonadia bacterium | reverse complement strand
GACGCCCGCCCCACGCGCGACAAGATTGTCGCGCCCACTCCATTTTCGAGGCAGTTGTCATGCCGGGTTCCGGCACGCTGAGACGATGAGAACGACGGCGATGGCGGGCGAGACGCCCGCCCCACGCGCGACAAGATTGTCGCGCCCACTCCATTTTCGAGGCAGAGACACAGAGGACACCGCGAACGACTGGGAAACGGCCCGCCTGCCCCATGATAGACGCTCAAGGACGGTGCCGTTCACTGTGTCCCCTGTGTCTCTGTGGTCAATCGCCGTCCATCTCTCCGCAGGGCATCTCATTACCGAGCAGGGCCGCACAACCGGCGTAGTAATACTGAGCACGCTGCTCGCGGTTGCGTTTTCCTCCGCCGCGCACGCACAGGGCAAAGGCATCCGCGCGCTGGCAGGCGGCGATGATGCCTCTTACGCCCGGCTGATCGTCGCCTTCGCCGCGCTCTCCGCCGCGCCGGCAGTCCTGGCGATGATGACGAGCTTCGCGCGCATCGTGATCGTCCTGTTCTTCCTCAGAGCGGGCATCGGCAACAACCAGATTCCGCCGAACCAAGTGGTCATCGGCCTCGCGACCTTCCTGACGGTCATCACGATGCTGCCCACGCTCCAGCCGATCTACCAAGACGCCCTTCTCCCGGTATTGTCCGGGCAATCGACGGTGGCCGCCGCCGGGCAGAAGGCATTGCCGCCGATGCGCGAGTACATGCTGCGCCACGCACGGGCGGAGGACATCGAGTTCTTCGCGCAAACCGGAGGCATCGTCATGCCGCCGGATCGCGCGGCAGCGCCGTTTTGGGCGCTCGCGCCCGCTTACATGATCGGCGAACTGCGCGCCGCGTTCATCATCGGCTTCGTGGTCTATCTCCCCTTCCTGGTGGTCGATCTCGTGGTCGGGGCGACACTGGCGTCTCTGGGGATGCTCAACGTCTCGGCGGCGACGCTGGCTCTGCCGTTCAAGATTCTCCTGTTCATCATGGTCGACGGCTGGCGACTGCTCACCGCGGGGTTGGTTGGCACGCTTCAATGATCGCTCCGCCACAATAAAGGAGTCCCCTATGCCCTGGACAGTCTGCGCCGAGCTTGCCCAGCGAGCCCTCATCGTTGCGGGGTGTGTCGCGGCTCCTATGCTTGCCGTCATCCTGGGCGTGGGCATCCTCACGAACTTGCTTCAGGCGGCCACGGCGCAATCGGACCCCACAACAGGCACGGTTCCGCGCCTCGCTGCCGGCGCCCTCGCCATCGCGATCTTCGGCGCCTGGATGCTGGCGCTGCTGACCGAGTTTTGGTCCGGCCTTTGGACACACCTCCCGAGCTTCACGAGATGAGCCGAGCATGACTGATCCGTCGCTAACCTGGCCCGCCTATCTGCCCGTTGGGGGGCTTGTAGCGGCACGATGCGCCGGCATTCTGTCAATCGCTCCCCCGCTGGGCCTACCGGCCCTTCCCGTGCCGGTGCGGGTCAGCGCCGCAGTCACCCTCGGCGTCTGCCTGACTCCCGTCGTGGTGCGCACGGCCCCTGTTGTCAGCGCGTCTACGCCCGGCATCCCCTATGTGGCGCAAGTCTGCTCCGAGCTGGCCGTTGGAGCCGCATTCGGGTTCGCCGCCGCGACAGTCGTGTGGGCCGCGATGCTCGCCGGACAGGCAATCGACGCGGCCTTGGGGCTGCAGCCACCGGACGAGGGCACGCCGCCCGTCGCGACCCTGTACGGCCTCGCGGCGGCGATACTCTTGCTGTCCGGCAGCGGGTATCGCTGGCTGCTGTCGGGCATCCTGGGGAGCTTCCGGGCGATCCCTCCGGGGCATGTTCCCCGGCTGTCATCGTTCACTGCGGGTTTCTCCGCGCTGCCGGGGGAGGCGCTGGTGGCCGCCGTATGGATCGCCGCCCCGGCGCTGTCCGCCATCATCCTCGGCGACATCGCCGCGGCTGTCGCGACCCGGTGCGCGCCGGCGCTTGCGGCGTCAGGGCTGAATGCCGCGACGCGGTGGATCGTGGCGGTTGCCGCGATTTGCGTCTCGCTGCCGCTGCTGGCCGTTCACGTCCCGCACCTAATCGAGAGCGTCTCGCGGGCGCTACAAGCGCTCATTGGAACGTGATGGACACCGCGCAAGGACATAGGCGCTAACTTAGGGCCATCTGCCGTCCAGGCAATGGCTGGGGCCGGATACTTCGCTGCGCTCGTAGTCCGGCCCCTCCGCGATCCCCGCCCCAAGTTAGCGTGTATACCACGAAAGGGAGTGTCTGCGCTGCCTTCGGACCTAAAGCACTACCCGCCAACCCAGCGACACCTCGACCGCCTGCGCGCTGCGGGAAACGTGCCGCACTCGCCTGCGCTCAGCGTGGTCGGGGCGCTCATCAGCGCCGGCCTCGTGACCTGGGCCTGCGCACATGCCGGCGCCGGTTGCCTGGCTCGCTTTGCCGAAACCTGTCTCGGGGCGGCAGGAAGCTCCCCCGGCGTACTTGAGGCCAGGGAGCTTTGCGCGTCGGCGCTGCTCGACGCAGGAATCGCGGTCGCGATCATCGGCGGAGCCGGTTTCGTCGGCGGGGTGATCACACACGCCTTGCAGACCCGCTTCCTTTGGGCAAGTCCCCTGCGCGGGCGCGGGCCGTCGGTCTCTCCCGGACGTGGCGCAGATCTGGGCAGGCGTCTCGGCGTGACGGCGCTGGCGCTGATGATGCTCGCTGCGGCGGTGGCACGCGTATTGCATGTGCTCGCACAGGCCGGGCCGGACGCGTCGGCGACGTGCCGGGCCGCCGCGCTCGCCGCCGCTGCGGTGCTGACGCCGGGCATGGCGGGGGTTGGGCTGCTGGACCTCGCCTGGCGGCGCATGGACTTCACCAAGGCCGCATGGATGACCGAAACCGAAATGCGCGATGAAATACGCGACACTGAATCGAATGCGAACCGACGGGCGGGCGCTCTGGAGGCGATGCGAAGTGAGTGACCTCACATTGCGCCGCCGCCACGCCGTCGTGCGAGGGCTGGCGCAGGCCATGCCGTCCGCCTGGCGGGAAGCCTGCATTCCGCTCGCCGTTGTGGCAGTGGCGCTCGCATTGTTCGTGCCTCTGCCGGCTGCAGTTATTGATGCCGCGATCTCGGCGTCCCTGGCTGCCTCAGTCATCGTCCTGGTTGCCGGACTTCGGGCCAGGGGGGCTGCATCCCTGACGGTGCTCCCCTCGGCCGAGGTATTGCTGGCGCTCCTGCGCCTCGCGGTCGGCATCGCGGCGGCGCGGTGGGTGGCGCTGCACGGCTTCGGCACCCCGCTGCTGTCAGCGGTCGCCCGGTTCAGCGGCGAGGAAAGCTGGTCAGACCTGCTGGGCCTGGCGGTCGTGCTCGGAGGAATCCAGGTGGCGGTGGTCTCGGCTGGGGCGTCACGCGCCGCGGAAGTCGCCGCACGTTTCGCGCTCGATGCGCTTCCCCTGCGACAGGCCAGGCAGAGCGCCTCGTCGACGGATGCTCCCGCTAATACGGACACACGGCTGCAGACTGAGGCTGGGTTCTACGCGGCGATGGACGGCGCAACCCGGCTGCTCCGGGGCGAGGTCTTCGGCCTTGCCCTCATTATGCTTGCCGGCGCTGCGGGCGGACTGGCCCGAGCCGGCGGCGACGCCCTATCGCCGGTGGGAGCGGCAGCCGGGATCGGCGTGCTGCTGCTGCTCGGGGCGGCGCTGTCCGGCGCTGCCGCAGCAATCGCTGTGATGCGCGGGAGCGCGACCCGAAGCCTCGCCTCCGAGGCGAGGGCGCAACTGCTCGCGGAACCGTGGCCGCTGCTGGCCGGGGGCGCGTTCTGTCTGGCGCTGGCGCTTTGGCCCGCGCATGGGGCCGTGCCGGCGGCTCTCGTCGGGGCGGCGCTGCTGGCCGGGGGCGTCCACCTGGGCTTGCGGGCGCGCTCGACGCCGATCGCGGGTTTGGGAGCGGCATCCGGCGAGGAGAGAACGTCATCACCCTTGCGCATCCTGCTGGGGCTGGGCCTCCTCGACCTGTTGCGGCCCGAGGGAGGCGACCTTCTGGATCGGCTCGCCGACCTGCGACAGGAGCTTTCCGCCGAACTTGGTTTCCCCCTGCCGGGGTTCACGATCTCCGATTCGATCGACCTCGCCGCAGCCGAGTACGCCCTGGAGATTCGCGGGGCGGTTGTCTCGCGCGGAGCCGTGCGGCCCTCGCGGGTGCTCGCCCTGGCGCCGCCCGACGGCGCGACCCCTGCCCTCGGGGAGGCGGTCAGGCTTTCAGACGGCGCGCTTGGGGTTTGGGTATCCATCGCGCACAGGGAGGCCGCAGTGGCAGCTGGCTGCGCGATTCTCAGCCCGGCGGACGTGCTCTTGCACGAGGCTCGCGAGGCGGTGAGGTCGGAGGCGGCGGACCTCTTCGACCGACAGCAGGCCGCGGACATGCTGGGACGCGTCGCCAGGACGCACCCCGCCGTGGTGCGCGCCGCCGTCGATGCCGGCGTGGACGAGGGCACGGTGATGGCGGTCGGCCAGGCGCTGCTCGAGCGCGAAGTGCCGCTTCACGCCCCCGTCGCATTGATCGACGGGCTGGCGCAAGCGGCAGGGCGAGGGGCTGCCTTCGACGACTGGGTCTCGGCGGCGCGAGGGGCTCTCACGCACGTCATCACCAAGGCGGTTGCGCCGGACGGTGAGTTGTTCGCCGTGGAGATGGGCGCGGCCCTGCAGGATGAACTGGGGCGGTCATTGTACCTGCAAGGCGACCGCCTGGCGTGCGGGATTGCCCCCGACCGGGCGCTGCAGTGGCGCCGGTTGCTGCAACGGGTGGCCCGCGACTATGCGCCCGAAGGCCGCCGGGCGACGATCCTCTGCGCCGAGCCTGCGCGCCGCGCGCTCACCCGGCTCCTCGCCGACATGCGCGATGTGAGGATCGCCGTGGTCGAGCCGCGCGAGATTCTCGCCGGCACGCGATTGCAGACGGTGCATCGCATCAGCGAATCAGACCTGAACCAGGCGTGAGGTCCAAATGGCGACACCGTCGACGACGATGAAACACGCTCGATTAATATCTGAGAAGTCAACTTGCGTTCGATGCGCACAGGACTACGGCGCGCCAACGGCTCTGACCACAAAAACACGAAGACACGAAACGACGCTGCCGGCCCCGACAGGAGTGAATTGGCCGTTTAGTGGTCCTCGTGTCTTCGTGGTCAATCCATTTTCTGGTTCTGGCCTCGCCGGGACAGAGAGGGACGAGGCACGATGAAGCCTGCTGACCGCGAGAAGCTGATCGTCAAGCACGTCAGTCTCGTGCACTACATCGTCGGCAGGATCGCGGCGTCTCTGCCTGAGACCGTGGATCGGGAGGACCTCGTCAGCGCCGGCATCGTCGGGCTTATCAAGGCCGTCGACCGCTTCGACCCGACCCGTGGCGTGAAGTTCGAGACTTACGCGAGCGCCCTCGTGCGGGGCGAGATCATGGAATCGCTTCGCGCCAAGGACTGGGTTCCGCGAAGTGTGCGCCGGAGGGCGCGCGAGCTTGCGGCAGTGATCGCCGAGTTGGAGATGCGCCTGGGCAGGCCGCCTGAGGACACGGACATCGCCGAGGCGATGGAACTGGACATCGACGAGTATTACCGCCTGCTATCCGAGGCCAGCGCGACGACGTTGGTGTCGCTGGAGGAGGCCCTGGGGGGCGACGAGCCCGGCGAGCGCGATGGCGGCGAGGCCCGCGAGCCGAGCGACGCTTACGCGAACCCCCTGGCGCAGATCGAGGAGCGAGAGGTGCGCCGTCTCGTGTCCGAGGCGGTCACGAACCTGCCTGAGCGTGAACAGTTCGTCATCGGCCTGTACTACCAGGAGGAGCTGACTCTCCGGGAGATCGGAGAGGTGCTGGGGGTCACGGAATCGCGCGTCTGCCAGATCCACACGCAGGCGGTGGCGAGGCTGAGAGGCGCGGTGCAGAGGCAGCTTCGGGTGTAGGGGAACTGGGCCTGCCCCGGGCCGGCTACTTCCCGTACGCCGCCACCTCCCGCAGCCACATGATGTGCGGCCTCGTCGCCGGGCCTTCGCCCTTCGGCTGCAAAATGCGCAGCGCCTTCGTCTGCACCGGGGCGAAGGCGCATTCGGTTACGGGCTGGGCATCCGGCTGGAGGGATTCCGCGAGGGTGCGCCATGTCTCGCCATCCCTTACCTGCACCAGGAAGCGCTTCGAGGTCCACACGACGCCGTTCTCCACGTTCCAGTAGACTACGACCTTGCCGACGGTCTGCGGCTGCGGCCAGCGAAGCTCCACCCAGTGATCCTCGGTCGCCTCGCCGGAGGCCCACGCCGAGACGTTGAAAGCCTGGTTCGTCGGCAGCACCACGCCGTCGTTCAGCGGCTTTTCGTCATAACCGTAGTAGGCGCTATCCACGAGGACTGTGGTTCCGTTGTTGGGGAGCGCGAGGTCGCCGGGGGCCAAAGGCAACACGTAGACCACCGGAACCGTCGTCTCCTCAACTGAGATTCCGCTCTCCGTTCTGACAGTCACCTTCATCGGATACGAACCAGACCGCAGACCGGCCCCGAACTGCAGTCGAACAGTCTCGTTCCTGCCTTGGCCGGGGGACAGCTTGAGAGCCAGTTGATTCCGCTCGGGCGCGACTTCGGGCGGCGCGGCGATCTCGACCCGGAAGCTGCGCGCCCGGGTGTCGCAGTTGCGCACATGCACGTTCAGCACTGAGGAGCCGGGCGGACTGTCGGCCTGAAGCTCACAGACGGGGCCGAAGAAGACGTAGCTGCGGCGGGTGAGGTGCGTCTCAGCGCCCGAGGCGTCTTGGAAGACGACCTCCGCCCCTACCGTCGTCACGCGCTCGGGCGGTGCTGTGAGTTCGAGGGAGACGTCTTGCATGGCATTTAGAGACTTCGCGGATGATGGCAGTTCGATCAGCCGCCCAGGCCATGCCTGCAAGCTGACGTCCAGAACCGTGAGGCTCCCAAAGCACAGCGGCTTCACATCCGCTCTGCCGTCGACCGGTGTCACCACCGCGCTCGGGAGGTCGATGCCCTCGGTATCAGCAAACAAGGCCTCATTCAGCAGCCGGTCGGCCTCAGCCGTATCGCGCAGGAAGCTTCGCCGCTTGAGGTCGTCGGGGAGCTTCGCAGCGGCCTCGCGCAGACGGGCGATACCGTTCTTGATGATGTTCGTACCGCGCGCAAGTCGCACGGCGCCGGCCTTCTCGTCGAAGGCGCGCAGGCGCTGGGCGAGGGCCGCAGCGTCCACAGTCGGCGGAGTCTGCGCGTACACGTAAGCCGCCTCCTGCAGCGTCTCGGCGGCGCGCTCGCGGTACCAGGCGCCCTCACCGCCGGCGGGCAGCATCGCGATCACCGCGACATCATCGGGGCCAAGCGCAATGCTGTACTGTCTTTGCGCGATACCCTTGCCAGGCAGGAGCGCCGAGCCGACCATCTCGACCGCGCTCAGTCGCGCGGCGGCGAGGCCCAGGGCCTTCGCGTCGATGGCGAGGGTGACCTCACGCGGCGTCGGGCCGGGGTTCAGGAGAGTGAAGTACATCGGCAGCTTGCCTGCTTCGCCGAAGCGCTGCACGCGGACGTTCGGGTCGCTGGCCTCGGCATACGTGATCGGCTCCCAGCCGGCCCGGAAGAGGCGCTTGACGATCGGCACATACAGGTGCTGCAGGTCGCCAAACTTCTCGTAAGCCTCATCCGTATAGCGGCCGATGCTGGGGAATAGCCCGTAGGCGGTCGCGTAACGGAAGAACCGCTCGCCGCCCTCGCGGGTGTCGAGGTATTGGCCGATGCGGAAATAGTTGAGCAAAAGGCCGGGCTTGTGGTAGGCCGCGGCCCGATAGTAGTCGGCATAGTCGAGGTCATAATAGCGGCTGCTTTCGTACCCGCACACATCGAGCGCGGCGCAGACATCCCACATTGAGTTCGAAGCCCACACGTTCCCGAAGGCAAGCTTGCCGGGGAAGCGATGCTTGAAGGCGTCCACCCAGTGGCATACCGAGGCTTTACCGCTGGCGCAGGGGCGGTAGATCGTGCCGAGGTACTGGAACGGATCGCGGAACCACTGGAAATGGTCGCGCCGGTACTCGAAGGTCGTCGTGCAGGCGGCCGAGGTGCCGTCCATGTAGGCCCCGGCGCACTGGGGGTTGTCGGCGAAGATCTTCGCGTACTTGCCGAAGTCCACGTCCGAAGCCGTCGGCCTCCCCCCCGGATTTCTCTGGTCCGAATTCACGAGAAGTGTATACCTGATCCAGTTGATCGGTGAAGCGGGCGGGATGTCGGCGCCGCCGAAGGTGTCGGTGAACCAACGCATGTGATCGTTCTCGTCGAACATCACGTCATCGCGCAAAAGCGTGGATTCCCGCGGCGGGCCGGAGTATTCGAAGCCTGCCGACTGCAGGAGGTTTCTGGCAGGGTCGGAGGCGAGCGTCGCCGAGGCGTCGTCGAACCAGGCAGTCCCGGAGTGGTTGTTGCGGAAGAGCAGATAGATGCGGGCATTGGCGATGGGTTTGTCGACGCCTACCGTAACCTTGAGCTGCTGCCAGTCGTGGGTGCCCGGATCGGCCGGCGCGGTGGCCGCGCGCAGCCCCGAGCCATCCATCATGTCCATATCCACCCACAAACCACAGTCCGCGTCCTTCGTCCCGGTGACGCCTGCCGTCTTGCACCAAACGGAAACGGTCAGCGGATCGATCTTCTTTTGCTGCAGGTCGAGTGTCTGCCGGATTTCCTTCGTCTCGCCCGGCTTCGCGGAACTGAACTTCAGGCTGCGTTGGCCGGTGTGGGCGACGGCCTCGTCGACCTCGAAGGGGCTGAGGATGTCCCAGCCGTCGAGGCGCGGCAGCTTCTCCCACCGGGCCAGCCGGGCGAGCATGTCGTCGTAGCTTTTCGCCAACCCCCACTCGACCGGCAACTGCACGACCATGTCGCCGGTACAGCAGTATGGGAAGGTCGCGATGCCGCGCGGGATGTCGTTGCTCGGAGGAGGACCGCCCTCATCGTAGGCGTAGTGCTGGGGGTTGGGCAGCGTCTCCGAGCCGCTGGCGAACAGCCAGAGGCCCTCGCGCTTCGCCCGCCAGTCGTACTGCGCCGGGTGGAAGTGGTAGTAAGAGTCCAGAGCTGAGCGAAAAGCCCACTTCGACAGGACACGGTAGATATCGAACCGGAATGGGGCTTTCATGCGAAGCTCCGGGCGGGCGAGCGGCGTGAACCCGAGTCGCCAGTTGACAATGATGGCCCGCGAGGCGGGGTCGTAGGAGAGTGATGCGGGCTGGAGGGGGTCGGGGTCGAGTGCGACCGCGAGGCCGAGGCGCTTCGTCGGGTCGGTGAGGCAGCAGATCGGATAGACGGACTGCACGAAGCTCTCGCCGACGCGGACGGGTCGGGAACGGGTCATGTCATCCCAGAACAGCCAGCCGCTCTCGCCCACCGGTATGCGCGCCTGGAGTTGACAGACCGTCTCCTGCCCCCCGGTTGCGGTCACCACGCCGGAGACGACGATGCGGGAAGCCTCCTGCCGCGTTGAGGCCGAGAGGGTGAATTGACCGGCCAGCGGCGCGTGCCCGGTCCGCGGGTCGATCAACGAAAGGCCGCCTTCCGACTGCGAAGCCGCCATGCCGTCGATCCGAACGCCAGTGATCCGTCCAGGGAGCTCGGCGGAAAGACGCAGGCCGTCGGTGGTCTGGAGTGCCGCCGCGGAGGCGAGGGCGGGCAGGACGAGGAGCAGCAGCAGGAGGAATACCTTGCGCATGATCGGCGCCTCTTCGTTCGGAAGGCGGGATGGAGACGGCTTTGCTCTCGTCCGGCTTTCCCAGGCTCTCTCGTCGCGTGCCGCAGAAGAGACGGCAAACGGCCTGCCCCCCCGATGCCGTGAGGCGAATGCCGTGCCCGACCCGCTACTGAGCTTCACATCCGCTCGGCGACAAGCTGCGCGAAGGCTGAGCGCTGCGAGATGCTCAGGGGCACCACGGCGAACATTGCGTCGCCCTTCAATCGCTCGACGGCCACCGCTGCGCCGCATGACTGGGCGTCAACGTAAGGATTGTCAATCTGCGACAGGTCGGCAAGCATCACGCATTTGGTCTTCTCGCCCATGCGCGAAAGCGCCGTGGTGGCTTCGATGTGGGTGGTGTTCTGCATCTCGTCGAGGATCACCCAGTAGCCGTGCAGCGTTCGACCGCGCAGGTAGGTCAGCGCCTCAATCTGGAGCTGACCGGTCTCGCGCATCATCTCCACATCGAATGAGCCGCGCCGGTGCATCTGCAGGATGCGCAGGTTGTCAAACACCGGCGCGAGCCAGGACTGCAGCTTCTCGTCCTTATCGCCCTTGAGATAGCCGATGTCGCGGTTGCCCACGGGCACCACGGGCTTGATGGCGATGATGCTCTCGTACTCCTGGTGCTCGAGGCCATCAAGACCTGTGGCGAGGGCCAGGAGCGTCTTGCCGCCACCGGCGACTCCCATGAGGGCCACGCACCGCACGTCGTCATCGCTGAGCACGTCCAGCGCCATGCGTTGGTAATCGTCGAGGGGCCGGATGCCCTGTACGCTGCGCGGCTTTACCGGCAGCGGACTAAGCCTGCCGTGCCTGACCCGGCAAAGGAACCGCCCCATCGCTTCATTGCCCGCAAAGGCGACATAGCAAAACTCGTTCTCCAGCAGGCCGTCGGGGGCCGGCACTTCGCCCCCGTGCAAGACCTGGCCGGCTTCGGGGTCCAATATGACATCTTCGGCGTGCAGGCCGGTGTATCGGCGGTCCCAGTCCTTAACCTTGCTGCGCAGGTAGTCCTGAGCCAGCAGGCCCTCCGCGGAAGCCTTGATGCGCAGGCCGATGTCCTTGGAGACGACGATGACATTCTCGCCCTCGTCCGCAAGCTCGCGGGCGCAACGGATGATGAGGTCGTCACGAACGCCCTTGGGCAGGTCGGCAGCGCCCGGGGTAACGTCGGCCGGCTTGAAGTCAATGCTCAGGACGCCGGCCCCTTCGCCAAGCGGAACGCCTACCAAGGTGGGGTGGGTGCGGCTGAGGCTCTCGAGATCGCGAAAGACCTCGGACGCTGCGGCGCCGCGGCCGTTGGGGGCGGCGCGGAGGCGGTCAATCTCCTGGACGACCACATAGGGAAGGATGACGTCGTGCTCCTGGAACGAATGAAGAGCGGTGGGATCGTGGATCAGGACAGAGGTATCCAGTACGAATCGCTTCGGGGTGCTCCCAGGTTGCATCGGGTGACTCCCTACAGGTGGTATGTAGTATGGTGCGGTCGTGGGCGCGAGGAAGCGTCAGTGGGGCGGGCGACAGGCATCACTCCCGTCGGGATACTGCTGAGGATAGCGGCTTCAACCGAGCTTGGTATACTGCGTGGACGGCGTGGCGTCAAGGGCCTTAACACAGGCTTAACAAAGAGGACGGCTGACGGCGTCTCACCCCCGGCCCCTCTCCGCAAGCGGAGGTACCTGTTTGGCGACTGTTTCATTAGACCATGTGGTAGCGCGATTTATCGCGCCAAATGCGGGCCAAACTGCCCTTCCGCCCAGTACGCCGTCAACTGCGAGCAAGCACTCCGTCGAAGTCGAAGCGTTGGTAATCATACGACGTGATCCGCGCGATAAATCGCACTGCCACATGGTCTGAAGGAGGGGTCGCTAAACGCATACAAGCGGAGAAGGGGGGAAACGGCGAACGGCTGGCGGCCCGCCCCACGCGGACTCGCAGGACGGACATCCCGCCGCTCTTTGTTATCTGTCCTCTGCCTCTATGCCTTCCGGTCCACCGCCGCGCTCACTCGCGCCGGCAACGACCATATCTTGATGAAGCCCGGGGCGGCGCTTTGGTCGAAGACGTCCTCCGCGCCGTAGCTGGCAAGGCTGTAGTCGTATAGCGACTTCTCACTGGCCCGCGCCACGGCCTCACAAGTGCCCTTGTACAGCTTCACCGTGACCTCGCCGCAGACGCGTTTGTTCACGTCATCCATGAAAGCATCAATCGACTCGCGCAATGGCGAATACCACAGACCGTAGTAGACCATTTCACTGAACTTGAGTTCCAAATAGGGCTTGAAGTGGTAAGTCTCGCGGTCGAGGGTGAGGCTCTCCAGGTCGCGATGGGCCGCGAGCAGGATCGTCGCCGCCGGGGTCTCGTATAGCTCGCGCGACTTGATCCCCACGAGGCGGTTCTCCATCATGTTGACGCGCCCGACGCCGTTCGCGCCGCCGATCTGGTTGAGCTTCGCGACAAGCTGCGGACCGTCGATGGGCGCGCCGTCGAGGGCCACCGGCACTCCGGCGTCGAAGGTGAGCTTCAGGTAGGTCGGCTCATCGGGGGCTTCCTGCGGGCTGACGGTCCAAATCCAGGCGTCATCGGGGGCTTCGAGGGAAGGGTCCTCGATGACGCCAGCCTCGATGGACCGGCCCCACATGTTGGTGTCGGTCGAGTATGGGCTCTTCTTGCCCACGGGCACGGGGATGCCGTGCTTCTCGGCGTAATCGATCTCCTGCTCGCGGGTCATGTTCCATTCGCGGGCCGGGGCGACGCAGCGCATCGAGGGTGCGAGGGCCGCGTAGGTGGTCTCGAAGCGCACCTGATCGTTGCCTTTGCCGGTGCAGCCGTGGGCGAGGAAGTCCGCGCCGCGCTCATTGGCGATCACGGCCTGCCACTTGGCGATGAGCGGGCGGGCGAGGGCGGTGAAAGCCGGGTACTTGTGCTCATACATCAGGTTCGACTTGATCGCATGGGTGATGAAGTCGGAGTAGAATTCGTCCTTCGCGTCGATGACGATGGACTCGATCGCGCCGACCTGCTCGCCCTTCGCGCGGATCGCCTCATAATCGCGCTCCTCGCCTACATCGACCGCGACGGCGATGATGTCGCAATCGTACTTGTCGGCGATCCACTTGATCGCGACCGATGTATCGAGGCCCCCGGAGTAAGCGAGGACGCATTTCTGCTTGGACATGATGATCTCCCTATCTCACGCCGCCGGCCAAGACGGGCCGAGGCTTTCCAGTGATGCGTTTGATGGCGTCATTGTATGGCGGGAAGGGAAGCGTGTCAACGCGAGGGAAAGTGAGGGAAACGCTGAATGCGAAACGCTGAACGTTGAATCAACGGCAAGACGGCAGGAACGGCAGGTTCGAGGGACGGCAGGTTTCAGGAACGGCAGGGACGGCAGGGACGGCAGGGACGGCGGGGACGGCAGGAACGGCGGGGACGGCAGGAACGGCAGCTCCATTGTCGTCTTTGCCGTTATTGCCGTTGATTCAGCGTTCAGCGTTCAACGTTTCGCGTTCAGTACCAGGGCCTTGCCGCAATATCGCGCACCGTGTATCATCGCCACGGTTCTATTATGAACGAAAGCGACGTCACCTCAACCCGCCCGTCTTATTCCCTCGTCCAGATGCTCGTCATCTTCCTACGGGTCGGCGCAACGGGA
>CAYWBK010000143.1:0-13409 GCA_964455745.1 uncultured Armatimonadia bacterium | reverse complement strand
ATAAATCGCGCTGCCACATGGTCTGAGGAAACAGTCGCTAGACAGGTACTGACGCTCGCGTCAGCCAGGCAATAGGCGGCCCGCCCCCTTTGGGGGCTTGACGGCATCACTCGTTCATCGAGATCAGCTTACGGAGCTTCCGTCAAGCTACCCACACACATTGAGGAAGAGCCCGCACCACGCAGGATTCGCCTTTTCTCTTCGCGAATAAGCATTCTCACCCGTCTCCCCGGCCGTGAAATACCACAGTCACTTACAATGAGGCGTTCATCTTTGCATCGAGACATCCCCGAAGCGAAAGCCGTCGGCTTCCGCCCCGTAACCGTCCTCCGCAGTGGACTGACGTCCCGGGCGATCATCATCGGCCTCATCGGCGTCGTGGTGACGTGCTTCATCGTGGCCTGGGCCGAGCTGGTCACTGGCGTCATCATGATCGGCTTCCTGCAGTTGCCGCCGGTCATCGTGGCGCTGCTGTTCCTGCTCATTATCGCGAACAAGCTCGTCGGCAGGCTGAAGCCCGAGTGGCGGCTGACCCCGCCGGAGATCGTCACCGTCTACTGCATGATGCTCCTGGCCTCGATGGTCACCTCCCGCGGGCTTCTGGAAGACCTCATCCCGATGCAGGTGGGCCTGAATTACTACGCGAACCCGACCAACAAGTGGGAAGACATCTTCTTCAAGCACCTGCAGCCGTGGATGGTGCCGTGGGACCTCAAGGGCGGCGCGCCACAACCGATCTCCCGCGACTTCTTCGAGGGCCTCAAGCCCGGCCAGCCGCTGCCCATCAAGCCGTGGATCGCTCCGACGCTGGCGTGGCTGTCGCTGGTCGGACTCGTCTATGCGGTGTTCCTCGCCCTGTCGGCGTTCCTGCAGCGGCTGTGGGCGGACAACGAACTTCTCTCGTTCCCACTGGTGCAACTGCCGCTGGAGATGATTTCGGAGGAGCAGAGCCGCGCGTTCTTGCGCAACCGGGTGATGTGGATCGGGTTCGCGATCCCGGCGCTCGTCTTCGGGCTCAACGGGCTTCACTGCATCTACCCGGCGATCCCCGAGATGAAGGTGCAGATCCCGCTCAACCAGTATTTCGGCTCCAAGCCCTGGATCGACATGGGCTACACGACCGTGTTCATCTCTTTCGCGGCAATCGGTTTCTTTTACTTGCTTCCTGCGGAGCTTCTGCTGAGTCTGTGGCTGTTCTTCGTCGTCATGCGCCTGCAGGAGGCGTTCGGGTCGATGATCGGCGCGAACCCGATCGGCAGCCCGCATTGCGGGGCGCGCATCTGGGTCGGCTACCAGACCGCGGGCGCATACTTCACACTCGTCGCCTGGATGCTGATCGCCTCGTGGCCGCGCCTCAAGGCGATGTTCGCCGCCGCGCGCGGCAAGATCGACGCTGGCGACCGGCACGAGCTGATGCCGTACCGGACGGCGCTCATCGTGCTGGTCGGGGGCTTCGTCGCGATCATCGCCTGGTGCAGCGGGGCGGGGATGTCGGCGTGGTTCGCGGTCGTCGAGTTCGGCATCTACATCTTCGTGCAGTCGATCATCATGGCCCGGAGCACCGCCGAGGGCGGGCTGCCGATGACTGAGGGGTCGTTCACGCCGCTGGACATCCTCGGCATGTTGACCCGCAAGAGCAATCCCGGCCCGCGCAATCTCGCGATTCTCGCATTCATGGACTGCCTCTTCTCGCGCGATCTGCGTGGATTGACGCTCACGGGGTTCCTCGACGGGCAGAAGTTGGCGGACGGGGTGAAGATGCGGCGGCGGTCGCTGCTGCCGGTGTTCATTCTCGGGCTGGTCGCGGCGATGGTCGTCGGCGCGTTCTTCCATCTGTACCTGCCATATACGCGCGGCGGGCTGACGATGTACTCCTACGTGTACCAGTCGAACTCGATCCAGTTCTGGAACGAGAATGCGCCCCTCATCGAATCTCGCGGCGACTTTTCGTTCCAGCCGGCGATCTGGTTCGTGGTGGGGGTCTTCGTGACAGGAGTGCTCTCGTACGCGCGGCGCAGTCTCGTCTGGTGGCCGCTGCATCCGCTGGGGTACGCCCTGTGCGCCTCATGGACCGCGCTGGTCTTCTGGTTCCCGATGTTCGTCGCGTGGCTGCTCAAGACGGTGATCCAGCGCTACGGCGGCGTCACCGTCTATACGCGCGCGCGCCCGTTCTTCCTGGGCCTGATCTTCGGCGAGTTCACGATGGCTGTCTTCTGGACGCTGATCTCGGCGATCTTCCACACCCAGGCGCCGTTCTTTCCTTGGCCGTAGGAATGCGGCGGTCTGTGTGGCAGTGGCCGCGACAATCCTGTCGCGGATGGCCGTAGGCAGCCTTCCCCGACAAGATTGTCGGGGCCACGGTCGGCCCGCGCCACTCATCGGCCGTCCCCAGAAGGTATCCGAGCCGTTCCGGCGAAAGGCCCGTCGCGCAAGGGAGGAAACCGTATGCCTAAGGTATTGGTCGTGCATGGTCCCAACCTGAACTTGCTGGGGATTCGTGAGCCAGGCGTTTACGGCAGCACAACCCTCGACGAGATCAACAAAATGCTCCGGGAGGAGGCCGTGCGCCTGGGGCTTGAGATCGAGACCTTCCAGTCGAACATCGAGGGCGAGATGGTCGAGGCGATCCACGGGGCGCTTGGCACCGCGGATGTCATCATCCTGAATCCGGCCGGATATACACACACGAGTGTCGTCCTGCGGGACGCCATTCAGGCCGTCCGGCTACCGACCATCGAGGTCCACCTGAGCAACATCTACGCGCGGGAGGAATTCCGCGAGAAGTCGATCACTGCGCGCGCCTGCGTCGGGACGATTTCCGGGTTCCAGGCCAAAAGCTACATCCTGGCCCTGCAAGCCGCGAAATACCTCATCGAGCAGAAACCCGAATGAGTTCACCACGCGCCCGAAGAGGGAAAGCGCTCGCCTGGCTCGCCGACCACGGATATGACGCCCTGATCCTCCGCTCTCCGGCCAACACCCGCTACCTGACCGGATTCGCCGGGGAGGGCGTGGCCGTCATCTGCCCCGAAGCGTGCGCCGTTAGCACAGACTCGCGCTATGCCCTCGACGCCAAAGAGCAGGCTCGCGGCTGCAAGATCATCCTCTCCGGCGGCGGGCACCTCGCCGGGGCTGTCGAGTTCCTGCGCAAGCAGGCGGCCAAGACTGTCGCGTTTGAAGCCGAATCGATGGTCTACGCCGAGTACGAGACGCTCAAGAAGCAGCTCAAGAGCGTCAAATTCAGGGGCATCCGGCGGGACATCGCGGCCCTCCGCCGGGTCAAGGACAAGGGCGAGATCGCTGCGATCCGCCGCGCCGCCGCGATCACCGACGCCGTCATGACTCCGCTTCTCGCCGCCCCGCCGGTTGGCATGTCCGAAAGGGAGCTCGCGCTGCTCATTGAGACCGAGATGGTAAAGGCGGGGGCCGAAGAGCGCGCTTTCCCGACCATCGCCGCGGCAGGGCTGTCCGCCGCAAAGCCGCACGCCACGCCCGGCCCGACGAGGCTTGCCGAGGGCATGATGCTGACGGTCGATTGCGGCGCGAGGGTCGCCGGATACTGCTCGGACATGACGCGCACCGTCTTCCTCGGCGATCCGACCGACCAGTACCGGGACATCTACGGCGCGGTCTACGAGGCGCAACAAGCGGCAGTCGCGGCCGTGCGCCCCGGCGTGAAAGCCAGCGATCTTGACCGTATCGCCCGCGGCATTCTTCAGGAACGCGGGTACGCCGACAAGTTCGGGCACGGGCTGGGGCACGGGGTAGGCCTCGAGGTGCATGAACAGCCGTCACTGGGGGGGCGCAGCGAAGACGTCCTCGAGAAGGGGATGGTTGTCACGATCGAACCGGGCGTCTACATCGAGGGCTGGGGCGGCGTAAGGATCGAGGACTCCGTCGTCGTCAAGGCAAGAGGCTGCGAGGTGCTGACGCTGACGCCGAAGGAGGTTGTGTGAGAGCACGGCGGCTATGCCACTACTTGCTCGCCGTCCACGCGCATTGCTTGCCCCCCCCCCATCACACCCTGTACTCATTCTCCCAGTTTCGCGTGACCGGCATGTATTCCGGGGCCTCCAGGCCCCACTTGTGGGCCGGTTCGGTGAGTTCCGTCCCCCGATAGGGCGTGTCGATGTCAAGCGTCCGTGACAGGGCGTCATAGCGCGCCTGGGCGCCGCAGTAGTTGAGAAGCGCCCACAAGGGGATCATCGATTCTCCCCGGTACAAGACCGGCGGCACCCGCAGCCGCGCCTGCTCCCCGTTGATCTCCACGCGCCGTGAGTTCAGCCGTAGAACGATCGTGCCGTTGACAGTGTGGACCCGCAGCAGTTGGGCCGTCTGGTCCCACTCATAGTGTGCGCCGAGCAGCTTGAGGAAGGGGGCCGCCGGCAGCAGCAGGTCTCCATCGATCTCAATGGGTTGGACGGCGAGCGTGACCGGCTCGTCGTCGACCGTCACCTTCAGCCCGGCCGGAGCCAGCTTCACACGCCAGGTGCCATCGGCGCTCTTCACGACCATGCCGCCGAAGCCCGCACTCACATCCCCCGTCAGCTCCGAGAGGGTCACCAGTTCGTAGCCGGCCTTTTGCAGCGCGGGGACAATGCTCTGCACGGCCGCCACGGTGCCCGCCCGGGGTCCTCCGCCGTCGTGCATCAGGACGATGGCCCCATTGTGCACTCCGTTGAGAACGCGCGAAATGATGACACTGGAGCCGGGACGCTGCCAGTCATCCGTGTCCACCGACCACAGGGCGATGTGGTATCCCATCGCGCTGAGAGTGTTCCTGACCTTCGAGTCCATGGCCCCATACGGCGGCCGGACCCAGCGAATCGGCGCTCCGACGAGCGGCCGAAGGGTATGCTCGCAGCGCCCGATGTCCGATTCGATCTCCCCCACCGACAGGTGCGTGAGGTTGGCGTGGTCCCACGTGTGGATGCCCACCTCATGCCCCTCCGCGATCTCCCGTCGCACGAGTTGCGGCCAGTACTGGGCGAGGGAACAGATCACGAAGAATGTCGCTCGCGCGTTGTAGCGCTTGAGGATGTCAAGGACCTGAGGCGTGAACTGCTGAGTGGGGCCGTCGTCGAAACTGAGGGCCACGCGTTTCCCGGGCTCCGTCTTGTGCCCTTCGTAAACGACCGCCGGCGAGGCTTCCGCGACCTCAAGCGACTTGACTTGCCCGCTGAGGATGCCGCGTTCGACGCGCCGGATCCCGACGATGCCCGGCTGCGACACCATATAGTACGCGCCGCCCGGGCCGGCGGTCTCGAACCGATATGGCAGGAGTGTGGCGGTCTCTCGCACCGGTTCGGTGACGCTCTGGCCGGGAGTCACATCCAGTTTATCGCCGGCCCTCAATCGCTGCGACGCGCTGCACATCTCGCCGTTGCGGTAGAAGGTCGGCCCGAGCCCTCCGCCGGGCGTCAGCACGTTCCCGTGCACGTCCAGCAAGTCGCCCGCGGCGAGCGATAGCTGTGCCGCACGGGCGCAGCCCAGCGCCGTACCGGCGCGGGGAAGCCGCACCGTCGCGCCGTTGACCGAGACATGACGGGGGTGGAAGACCGCAACGAGGTAGACGAGCGCCACGAAGACGAGGACGATGGAGGCCCTGCGACGGTCGCGGAACCTCCATGCAGAGTTGACCCACGTCGGCATAGCGGTCGCCCAGGAGTGATGCGAGGTATTCATAGCAAGCTGCGATTAGGACGGCGATGAGTGCTGGATAACATGTGCCGCTAGCACGAACGCCCCTGCCGAAGAGGATCGACACGGGCGTCTACGGCTTTGCGGGTCACATAGCTCCGCTCCCGGCGGCGACGGAGATTCTCGCGCGCGTCAGCTTCTAGTCCTGGAAGCTGACGTAAGCGCGATGCTGGGACTCTTCCCAGTTCACGGTACAGCCGAAGAGTTCGCAGAAGGACCGGATCGGCACGTACAAGAGCTTGTCGATGCGGAACGTCGAGCGGCTCAGGGATTGCTTGTTCCCGTCCACGAAGATCGTTGAGGCCCCGGGGACGATGCGCACCTTCTTGCCCTTGCGCTCGACTTCGACCCAGCTCTGACTTGGACCCCACGTGATCGAGCCGCCGATGTGGCGGGCGACATCGGTCAACGTGGCGTACATGTAGTTGGCGCGGACGAAGGCGTGGTGCTCGAGGTCGGCTTCCACGTTGTTGAAGAAGATGATCTCGTGGGACACGTATGGCGTGTACTTCTTCTCAAACGGCTGAGTCGGCGCGGGAGGCGCTGCGATGGCGGAGGACACGGCGGCGAGTGTTGCGATGATGGCCAGCAACCAAACAACGAGAAGGGACGCTCTCATGTCGCGACGCTCTCCTTCTGACGAAAAACCAGCCTGAAACGTACACCGGACCAGATTCCGGCGGCCCTGTCACTATAGCACACGAGTGCGGCGCAAGTCAAAACATGTTGGCGGCGGACGGTGCCTGTGCGACGGCATGGAGAGGCAGTCTTCTCGCCGTCATCCTGCAGGCCGCCGCAGGCGACCGTATCCTGCCTCTCCTGTTGCCGTTAGGCCGTCGAAGGGGGCCACAAAACCGCCGCCCATCTGTCGATAGTCGGCGAATGCTTCCCTGCGATCACGAGTACGCAACTGGAACGGAAGGGAGCTCGCCGTCCGTGGCGAAGATACGTGCTGCGGACGCGTCCGAGGCGACCGGTGCGATCCACTGCCGTGAAGATCGCCGTTAGCCGTTCCCCTCTCTCGACCGCTGCAGGCGGCCATGCGGGAGGGGTGTCCCGCCACAAGCGAGACGGGGTAGGGCCGTCCTACGCCGCGGCATGACGACAGGAATGAGAGGCACATCTATGGCCCCGACACGTTGTGCCTGGGTCCCATTGGACGATCCTTTGTACGTGGACTACCACGACCGCGAGTGGGGCGTGCCCGTCCGCGACGACCGAACCCTCTTCGAGTTCCTCGTGCTTGATGGCGCGCAGGCGGGCCTGAGTTGGGCGACGATCCTGCACAAGCGCGACAACTACCGTCGCGCATTCGATGGGTTTGACATGCAGATCGTGGCGACCTACGATGATACTCGGATCGCGCAACTGCTCGCCGACCCGGGCATCGTCCGCAACCGGCTGAAGGTCGCGGCGGCGGTCCGGAACGCGCGTGCATGCCTCGCCTTGCGCGAGGAGTACGGCAGCCTGTCCGACTGCCTGTGGCAGTTCGTCGACGGCAAGCCGATCCGCAACGCGCGGGAGCGCCTGGCCGACATTCCGGCAACGACCCCGGAGTCGGACGCGATGAGCAAGTTCCTGCTCAAGCGCGGCCTGAAGTTCGTCGGCCCGACCATCTGCTACGCGTTCATGCAAGCCGCAGGAATGGTCAACGATCACACGGTGAACTGTTTCCGATATGACGAGATCCGCTGATGCGCCGCCCTGCACGGGCGCCTTCAGGAGGCGAACCAGACATGCACAAGCTCAAGGTGAACCTGGACGATGTAGCGACAGCCTTCGACTGGGACCGCTCCGAGAATGACGAGCCGTACCTCGATGTCGAGACGGGAGCGGTCGTTTACGCCATGTCCGAGGCCAAACGCCTGTTGGACGAGTTTGAGGTCCAGGACGTGGGCAGCGATGAGGACAAGCTCGAGCGCCTCGAACGGTGGATGGAGCGAGAGGCGGTGCCGGACTGGCAGAAGGACACCGTGCGGGAAGCCTTCGAGATAGAGACCGTAGGCCCGGTGCGTTTTCTGTGGATTCCCGAGCGCGAAAGCCACCAGGGCTACGACGACATGGTGGACTTCACCGCAGACATCGAAGACAAGCAACTGCAGGGCCTCTTGTGGGCGGCTCTGGACGGCAAAGGCGCCTTCCGCAGGTTCAAGGATGTGCTCCTGCGCTTCCCGGAGACGAGAGAAGCCTGGTTCGCTTTCAGGGAGAAGCGGGAGCGCGACCACATCATTGAGTGGCTGGAGGACGAGGGCATCGAGTTGGAGGAATGACTCGTTGCGACGCAGAGCGGGGGCTACTGTGCGCCGTCGCCGGACCCGCTCTTCTGCAGCGGATGTAGTGCGCCTTCGCAGTCGCTGATGAGACGCGTCAGGCGTTCATGGAGTCCATCAAGTTCAGTTGCGGACCGGGCTTCCAGCCGGCCATACTTGCGCATACGCGAGGAGCGAAGTCCGTCAACGGTCTCGCGGATGTGATCGAGCAGATTGGCGATCCAAACGACCGTATTGCCCTGTGGCTGTAGTGATTCCAACTCGCGCAGTTCGGCGGGGGCGACCCGCGCCACCACACTGCGCAATTCAACTGCGAGTTCATGCAGCGGCGCAGTCACGCTATCGCAATCCTCGGCGCGCAATGGCGTGAGCGGCGGCCCGACGCCGGTCGGTGAACGCCCTTCTCTCGCCGCCTCGTCGATTTGCCGCAGCAGATGACAGACCGCAGCGTATGCTGACACAAGGTGCCTTCGCTTGCCGGTGTCAAGCTCCATCCGGTTCGTCCACCTCGAAGTACGTGCCGCCCAGTTTCCGCGCCGCGCGCAGCCAGGCGTCGCTCTCCTCGGTCGCGTAGCCGTCCCGACCCCGAAGATAGTCACTGTGTGCGACGAAGCCGCGCAACTGCTCTCGGAGTTCCTGCATTCGCTCGCGTTCGATGCCCTCCAGGATGTCGCGCTCAGGCGTGCGACGCCCTGCCAGCGCCTGGCGTAGATGGGGTAGGCACAGCCCCTCGCCGGCCCGATACGCCGCTGCGAAGTCTTCCTCGCCGATATGCTGCAGCAGCGTGCGAACGCTTCCTGCCGCTGCCTCGCGTTCGACCTCGCACACCGGACACATCGCCGAAGGTTTGGCGCGCAGTTCGTGGGCGGCCGCGCTCACCAGATCGGCCCCGATGATCGACCAGCCAAGCGGGTTCCCCAGGTGCGCCGCCATCCGCGAGTGCCGCGCGCAAAACCCGCCTGACGCCCGGAGCATCGCCCGAGTTGGGACATCATTCACCTGTTCGTAGAACAAGCTCTCCAGCCATCGTCGAGCCGCCCGATACGCCAGGCGACACAGCGGGCAGCCGGGCAGGCCAAGCGCTTCGCGCAGCACATGGAAGTCGAGATGGCGCGAGGGCGGGCGCTCAGGCACGCGCTTCATCGCCCCCTGGCAACGCGGCGCGGAGGTCGTCAATGACCGCCGCCAGATCGCGTTCCGATGCCGCAATGCGGTCTTCCGCGTCCGTGGTCTCGGTCTCCGCGCGGCGCTTCAGGGCCAGCGTGCGCTCGATGGCGCGGTCGATGCCGTTGACAGCGTCGGCAAGCCCCCGACTGAGTTCGCGCAAGAAATCCCCCACAGCCGCCTGGGCCCGGCTCTCGAAGTCCGACCGCAGCCGGCCGCAACCGAGGGAATGCTCGCGCAGCATCCGTTCCTCCGCCATCTTCAGCGCCCGAGTTCGCGCTCCCGGCAACAGGCGCAACATCACCGACCCGCTGAGACCCGGACGCACCTCCCAGTCCCATTCGCGCCACAGAAATCGGGACGGCGCGCTGAGGTAGCCCACGGTCTCGACATTGCGCGGGGGCAAGTCGAATATCTCGCGCGCCATGTCGTAGATTCGCCCCAGAGTCGCATTGGCGCGGTCGGTGAATCGCTGCAGCGCGCCCGCCAGGGCCTGCGTCAGCGCAGCCTCCTCCTCCTGCCGCCAGCGGGCGAGCAGCTCATGCAGCGTGGCGGCGATGAACCCGTTCGCGCGCTGCAGCAACTCCGCCGGCCCCGCACCCTCCTGTTGTTCGGCCCAAAGGGCAAGCGCCGCGCGCAGCTCTGTGGGGCCGTCGCGCAGTTCCGTCTCGTAGTGTGATTGCAGCGTCTGTGCGACCAGTGTCTTGGCTTCCGCGCGCACCAGATTGGCGTCGTCCTTGCGCTGTTGAAGTACCTCATCACGACGTTTGCGGAACTCCGCCGAGCGAGTCTCGATCTCCTCCAGAGTCATGTGCAATGCCTGACGCTCCAGTTGCAGTCCCAGAGATTCGTCCTCGGCCACCTCAAGCGCATTGCGCACTATGGAAGTGAGAAGCGCCGTCACCTGCTCTTGTTCCTGGAACCGCCGCAGTTCCTTCTCGAACGCCGGCAGGCCGCTATGCAGGAGCGTTTCGGCGTCGCCGCTCTGTTTGGCGCGCAGGCCCTCCCGCGCCGACATCGTGAACACGGTGATGTCATCATGCCCCAGCACCTGCCGCAACACGCCCCGCGTGAACTCCACCGATACCTTCCGGTCTTCCGGCTCAAGCTGGTCGATCTTATTCTGCACTACGAACAGCCGGGCGACGTGGAGGCGCATCTCGCGGAGGAACTCGCACTCGCCACGGCTGATCGGCGGATCGGAGGCGACCAGCAGGATCGCGCCGTCCACATGGGGCAGGAAGTTGCGCGCCGCCTCCGTGTTGTGGTCGTAGACGGAACCGACGCCGGGGGTATCGACAAGCTGCATCCCGTTGGCGAGCAGGTCGGCGGGAACGCCTACGCGCACCAGCGCCACCCCCCGGCGATTCTCGGGGTTGCCCTGCTCCGTGACAAATTCCGTCAGGTGTTGCCGCGCAATACCCTCGACGCGACCGTCCAGATACTCGACAGAGATCGTCTCCCGGGGGGCGTAAGCGAGGATGGTGACGACTGACGTGATGGGGATAACAGCGGAGGGCAGAAGCTCGTCGCCGATCAGCGCATTGATGAACGTGGTCTTGCCGCGCTTGAACTCGCCGAAGACGACGAGATTGAACGTCTGCGACCGCAGTTTCCCCGCCAACTCCGCCACGCGGATCGCGTTGCCAGGATTCTCACGGTCATGGGAGAACTGCTCCAGCCGGGCGAGGGCGCTGCCGAGGGCAGTCGTTGTCGTCGGCATTGCGGCCGGGGCTGCTTCGGCGTTCATGCTCCATCATCCCCGGCTGTCTTCACCAGAGCGTGGCGGGGAGCCCGGTTTTCGTCGTGCGTTCGGGTCCATTTGCCCTGAACCGAGTCCTTCGCCAGGTAGCCCTCGACATTGCGGGCCAGTGCCTTGGCCTTCGCCGCTTCAGTCTCCAGCAGAACTATTCGCAAGGTCCCATCGAGTTCGCGTGACAGCGCCTCTGTCAGATGGCGATAGCACAGGCCGAAGATGCGCGGATAGCGCTGACGCCGTTCAGCGGAAGCGAAGTAACGAGCAAACGCCTCCAGCAACCGCCGATCCGCCTCTGACGTCAGCCGACAGATAGGGCATTGCAGGTCTGCCGCGAAGTTGTTCGCTCGCAGCCAGGAGAGCACGTCGCGGTAGATGCGGGCCAGAGCCCGATCGCTTTGCAGGTCCGCCATCCGCCACGTGTGTCGGTTGCAGAATCCTCCCGCACGGCATACCACCTCGCGCACAGTCGCCTCCTCGGCCCACCGCGCCGGCAGGGCGCACCCATACTCAAACGGCAGCCTGGACAGCGTATGACATACCGGGCAAGCTATGAACTGGAACGCCTCCTCCAGGCTCTTCTCAGGATCGGGGATGAAGCGCTCAACCTCCGTTTGCCAGAAGCCGCTCAGTTCCTGTTGGGTGAGCATGTGTTCTCTCTCGCACTTCCCCGGTTACTCGCCGGAAAGCTAGGGCCCCCGCCGTGGTGTCATCCATCCAGCAGTCGCCGGGGCATATCGGCCAGCAGCCACGTGTGGCAGTTGCGTAGCTCTCCGCCACGGGCGACCGCCGATCATCACACCACCCCGCCTCCACGCCGTGCCACCGCTTACTTCGCCACCAGCACACTGCACGGGGCGAGGCGGGTCAGGTTCTGCGACGACGCCCCCCAGATCCGTCCCCAGATATTGGAGTGCCCGGCAAAGCCCAACACCAACAGGTCGAAGCCGCCCTCTTTCGCAAACTCCACGATCACTTGTACCTCGTGCCCAGCCAGCACGTGGTGGGTCAGCGTCACCCCGGACTGCTGCGCCAACGCAATGGCATCCTTCCCCAACTTGCCGAAATAGCCGTTGCGCTGCTCTTTGACGTCCTCGAACTCGCCCGCCGTCGCCACGTAGTGTGGCAGGTCCTCTTCCACTGAGATCATGTGTAGCTCGGACCCGGTCAGCCGCGCCAGCTCGATCCCAAGCACCAGCGCTCTTTGTGCGCCTGCCGAACCGTCGTGGCATACCAGCATCTTCCCGAACATCATCATTCTCCTTCCTTGACTGCCAAAGCTTCGTCCGCGAAGTCGGCCACTTCCGCGTGGGTGGGGCGGAACCACGTCTGCGCAATGATCGTGGGGATAACCGCGGTGGCGATCACCACCGTGACCAGGATCGTGTATTGCTGCTGATCGATGATCTGGTGGTTATAGCCGAACAGGGCCGAGATCGTGCCGAATGTCAGGCCGGTGGACATCAGCAAAGTCGTGTAAGCGGCGGGCCTGTTGGCGAACCGGAATGCCTTCGTCAGCGGCCAGATGCCGACGACTTTCATGGTGACCTTGGCGAGGAGCAGGATGCCGATGAGCGCGATCCCGCCCGCAACGGCGGGTAGCGAGACCAGCGACCCTGCGCGCAGGAAGTAGAACGGTGTCAGCAGCGCGAAGACCGTCGTGCGCAGACGGCGAACCGTATCCTTGTTCTCCGCGCACACTTGCGCCAATACGAGACCCACCAGGTATGCCGGCAGCACGGCCTCACTGTTGGCCGTCACCGCCAACCCGCCCAGGGCGAACAGGAGAAGGAACATGAACTTGACGCCCGGCTCAGAGACATGCGTGCCGTATTTGGCCAGGAGCCACCTCGTCGGACGCGGCACCACAACCAAGACGAGTGCGGTCACTATGGCGAACACTGCCAGCCACACGTTGTAGTTGGCGAAGATGATGCCCAGAGCGAGGACCGTGCCCAGATCGTTCACAAAGCACGCGGCGAGGATCAGTTTCCCGAACTGGGTCTCATTGAGGCCCGTCTCGACCATCACGGCGTAGACAACAGCTACCGAAGTGGTGGAGAGCGCTATACCCCCGATCCAAGCGCTGGGGAGCGCCCAGTGGGCGACGTAGTAGCAGTATGCCGCGACCCCGGCAAAGGGCATCAGGAAGGCGATGAAGCCGATGGCGAGGCTCTCTTTGAGGTACTTACGCAGAATCTGCGGCTCGACTTCCGCGCCAGCGAGGAAGGTCAAGAGGATGCTGCCGAAGCCTGCCAGGAAGGTCGTCCACTCGGTGGAGGGGATATGCAGGAAGTTGCCCCCCACCACGCCAACAAGAATCTCGACAAGGGCAACGGACAACGCAGTCCGTATGGAGATGAGGCTGGCGGCGAGAGCCAGCCCGATCCAAATTGCAGCGACGAACCATTGATTCATGGAAGGCACTCCTTGGCCGCCGGGGGGCGCATTCCAGCGGCCAGTCACGCAAACTCCTACGCGCCCTGAAAGGGTGGTAGGAGTCATTAGTCGGGGAGACA
>CAYWBK010000142.1:0-13510 GCA_964455745.1 uncultured Armatimonadia bacterium | reverse complement strand
CCGCTGCGCGGGCACCCCTCCCGTTCCGGGAGGGGAGAGGCAAACGGCGATTCTCACGGCAACTACCGGGAGCTTTCACAGACTTTAGCACATCCCTCTTGAGGTACGATGACATGCAGACACCGCTCCTTCCGCTAACCCTCCTTATGGCAGTGCTGACCGCAACCTGCCTCCACGCCGCGCCGAAGGAAACCGTCATCCTCGCCCCCCAGCCTTTCGACGACAAACTGACCGGGTGGGAGGCCCGCGGCCAGGCAGAGTTCGCCGGCGACGCGCAGCAGACCCACGACGGGCACGCCGCGGCACGAATCACCATCGCGCCCGGCACGCCGCTAAGCTGGCAGCAAATCCGCAAACGCTGCGGTGACGCCCCCGGCGAGACGCAACCCGCCGACCAGTTCCGCGCGAGCGCCTGGGTGCGGACTGATGGCGCTGTCGCGGCCCCCGGCGGGTATCTCGCCCTGGAGTTCGTGGACGCCGCCGATAACCGCATCGGCATCGCGCACAGTCAGATGGGCGCTGGCCTCGGCAGCACCGAGTGGGCGCAACTCACCGCCGAGGGCACAGCCCCTGAGGGCACGAAAGCCCTGCGCATCAACCTCGTTCTGAACGCGGAGGGCACCGTCTGGTTCGCGGACGCGGAAGTGGTGCGCACCGCGCGTTTCGAGCCGTGGCCGGACCTCGGCAACGCCACGCGCGACATCCAAATCGACCTGGCGAAGGTCGTGCACCCCAATTTCGGCGGCGTCGGTTTCCATGCGTTCCAGCAGTCCTTCACGTGGTCGAAGGACGAGTGGGACAACGTCATCTACAAGAAGTGGCGGGAGTTGAACCCGTCCTTCGTGCGCCTGAACGACAACCAGAGCTGGGATCGCGCCAAGTGGGACGATGTCGCGGATCACATCCTGCGGATGAAGCAGACCGGCACCGAGGTCTACATGACCACCTGGGACCCGCCGGTGCTCAAGACCGACGCCGAGCGCCGCGACTACGCCAGGAAGGTCGTCGATAACCTGGAGCACCTCATCCGCGGGCGGGGCTGCACGAACATCCACTACTACTGCATGAGCAACGAACTAAGCCTTGGCAAGTGGGGGTCGATGGCGGCCGATATGGAGACCTTCAAGGCCTACCACCAAGCCCTGTTCGACGAGTTGAAAGCCCGCAAACTCGATGTGAAGCTCCTCGCGACCGACGCCTCACCCGTCGATTGGTGGAACACGGTCGAGTGGGCTGCGAAGAACATGGACGACATCACCGGCATCTACGGCGGGCACCACTACGTCAACGACCGGGCACTGGACGACGAGCGCTTCTACCCGTGGTTCCTGGAGAAGGCCCAATGGGGCGCGGGGATCGCGAAGGCGAAGGGGAAGAACTTCGTCCTCGGCGAGTTCGGCAGCAAGCAAGACGGGCGCACGATCGACGGCGTGATGCACGATTGCTGCGTGTACTTCGACACCCCGCAGGAGTCGATGCTCGGAATTCAGGTGCCTGAGGCCGCCATCGCCGCGATCAACGGCGGCGTGTATGCGATGGGCTACTGGACCTTCATGGACCTGCCCGACGAGATGAGCAAGACCTACATCAACAAGTGGGGCCTGTTCAGGGCCAGCGGGCAGGACCACTCGACCCGTAGCCTGTACTATGCCTACGGGCTGTTGACCAAGTTCTTCCGTGGGCCGGCAACGGTCTACGCCGTCGAGACGAGCGACCCGCGCCTGCGAGTGGCGGCCATCCAGCACCACAACCGCAAGACTTGGTCGATCGTCATCGTGAACCGCAACAAGCGCGAGGTTTCGGTGCAAATTGGAGCGCGTGGCGCGGGCGTCTCGCCCGCGATTCCCGACGGCACCGCCTTCCGCAAGTACGTCTACGACCCCGCTCACCCGCCGATGAACCCCTGCGGCGATCTGCAGGGCCCGTCGGGCAAGGTCGCAATGAAGCGCGGTCGCCTCACCGACACCATCGGCCCGATGACGCTGACCGTCTACACGACCGCCTACGATGACACCCCGCCCGCGCCGGTGAAAGGCGTGAAGACCGAGAAAGCGCCCGACGGCGGCATCGTGGTCCGCTGGCAAGCGAACTCCGAGCCGGACTTGTGCTACTACCGCATCTTCCGCGACGGCGTGCAGATCGGCTCGACGGTGGCGACGAAGTACAGCGACCGAAATGCCGCCGGGGACACCGGGGTCTACAAGGTGGTGGCGGTGGATCAGTCGGGGAACGCCGGACGATGAGTGGCGGGGCCGCCGCAGACCAGGAGGTGCGCCGGATCGTGCAAACCAGGCGGAGCCTCCTCGCCAGAATCGCCGAGGAACTGGCCTCGCGGCCGTTGATCGGCAATGACCACAAGTGCGGGCCGGACCTGTACCCGCTGCTGCTGCCCTTCCCGAGGCCAGATATGAACGTCGGCTTCGACTGGTGCGCGGCCTTTGTCTACCACTGCTGCCTCACCGCAGGCATCAACCTGCCGATGAAGTACCCCGCCCCGGTGCAGTTCCGCTTCGCAGCGGTCCCGGCGTGGCTTCAGTGGGCGCAACTCCCCGAGATCGGCTTCTACAGTCCTGCCATCGGCAGCGCCTTCGCGGCAAAGCGCGGCGACATCGTTGTGTTCGACGACATCCTCGGCAACGGTCCGCACGACCACATCGGCATTGTGCTACGACGACGTGGGGATACTCTCCTTACTGCTGAGGGCAATGTAGACAACCGGTCAGGCGTCTTCTCACGCCACCGAACCGAGAAAGTGAACGGCTACATCCGTATCCGGGATTCGTACAGGTTCGGGGAGAAGCCATAGGCGTCCGCCCTCGGCAAGTCCGTGCAGGCGGCCCGGCGCCGCGGTATGTATCCGAGCGCGTATCCGCGTGCGCGTTGGAAGGAGTTGTACACGATGATCCCATTCGCATTTGCGCGTTACCATACGCTGATGCTGCTTCTGGCAGCGCTGCTGGCGTCGCTCGTTCCGGTCGCCCGTGTCGTGGCGGACCCCGATCCGGCTGCGCCGCTCCTCGCGCTCGTGGCTAGCTCCGAGCAAAAGGCCCAGCGCCTCGCCGCCAAGCTGGAGGCCTGCCGCGTTGCCGGGCAGGACATCGCCTACCCGGACGCCTCCCTTGCTGTGGCCCAGTACTTCTGCCGTGCCTCGCGCAGCGATGCCGGGAAGGCGGACCTAATCCCTTCCGCGCTGGCCGGGATGAAGTACGTCGATGCAATGCTCGATGGGGAACTACACCGGGCCGATGAAGCGCTCGCCGGGCGGGTGCGCTACCCGGTCATCCCCCAATGGCGCACTGTCGGCGTGACCTGGCACGATGGCGGCTTCTGGAGTGGCAATGAACCCGTCTTCCTCAGCGGCTTCAACTGGGACGCGGGTGTGGTCGACAACGACCCGGCGCTGTTCAAGCGGCTGGGCGTCAATCTTAGCGACGGCATGATGCGCGGCACGATGAACGCCGACGGGTCGTTCGATGACGCCGGGATGAAAGCCGGAGACGGGGCCTTGCTGGACAGGGTGGGCCAGGCAGGCTTCGCGGCAGACTGCCTGTTCGGCTTCGGCCCGCCCAAGTGGCTGACCGACGCCAATCCGGGACTGGTGATCCCGGGCTATGGCAATGGCTTCGATGCCGTGTTCGAGGCCCCGCAGATTGCCCAGTTCCTCGACAAGATCCTGGACCACTTCGTTCCGCTGTATGCCGCCCATCCGGCGCTGTTCGCGGTCGATCTGGCGAACGAGCCGGCCTTCCAGGAGCCATCGGACCTCATGTTTGTGGGTTGGCGTGTGTGGCTGCAGCGCAAGTATGGCACTCTCGAGGCCCTCAATCGCGCCTGGGGAACGAACTTCGACTCGTTCGAGGCCATCCGCCACTATCCCAGCCAGCCCGAGCTGCTACGGGGCATCTGGTGGGAACGCGGGCCGGTGGACTTCAGCAAGCCCGGCATCCGCGGGATGCACTACGACTGGTGCGCCTTCAACAACGACCGGGTGGGTGGCTTCTTCCGGTCGCTGTCTGACCGCATCCACGCCAAAGCGCCGAGGGTCGCGACCCACGTGAAGGTCATGATGGGGTCCGAGTTCACCGGCAGCACCGAGCCGCGCGGATGGGAGATGAACCTGTCCTATCACACCTTCGGCCTCGACCCCGAGATCCTGGCCGGGTTCTGCAGCCTCCTCGGCGGAGACATGGGCATCGACGACCTGGGGAGCGTGGAGAAACCGAACCGCAACTTCGGCAGTGTGCCGTACATCTGCGGCTGGATCGACGCGGGGCTTTCAGCCGATTATCTCAAGTCGCTGGCCCCGGACAAGGCGTTCTACGACTCCGAGTTCCACATCATCGCGGACAATCAGCCACTGCCCGACGCGACGGGGGCCAAGGAGCACATGGAATTAGCCCTGTGGCTCGCCCACTTGCACGGCATGTCCGCCAATCTGACGTGGTACTGGGGCCGCGACACGAACGCTTCGACCATGAGCTGGGGGGCGGAGTGGTTCAAGGGGTCGCTGCTCCAGCAGCCCTGGGCGCTGCAGGCCTATGCGCAGGAGTCCCTGAGCCTGCGCCGCTTCGTCCGCCCGGTCATGGCGTTCGCGCGGCAACCGCGCCGGGTTCGCCTGCTGTACTCGGAGCCCTCGGCGATCCAGGACGTGCACTACCTCGATACCCTCCGCGATGCCTACGAGGCGCTCAACTTCCTCGGCGTGCCCATCGGAGTGGTGACCGAGCGCCAGCTTGCCACAGGCGGCGTGCCCGCCGACACCCGCGTGGTCATCGTCCCCAACGCTCGCTATGTGCAGGACCAGACCGTGGCCGCCCTCAAGACCGCGCGCCGGAAAGGGCTGACCATCGGCATCATCGACGACGCAAGCCTCAGCATGCTGCCGACCGGCGGCCACCGCGCGGACGCGCAGGTGCCGGGGGCCGAGCGGCTCGCCCCGGCCACGCCGCAAGTCTACCAGCCGCAATTCGATGCGTGGATGCGAGCCGCAGGCGTCCAGCGCGAGTTGACCGCCCTCGACGCGGAGGGCCGCCCGGCCTGGGGCATCGAGACCCGCACCGCGCACGAAGGTGGCCGCCGGCTGGCCTATCTGGCGAACCTGATGCGTCAGCCCGTCACAGTCACGCTGCATTGGAATGTCGCCGACGCGAAGCTGCGCGACTGGCGCACCGACACCGCGGTCGCCAACCAAGTGACGCTCCAGCCGCGACAGGTCATCTTCGGCGCATACTGAGCGGGCGGCTGCCGTCGAGGAGGGGTCGGATACTTCGCTGCGCTCGTAGCCCGGCCTCTCCACCGTCCGGCGACCGAAGTCGGCGCGTATGTGACAGAAGGGATACCCATGACATCAGCACCTGCTCCGCCCGGCGATTCGGGCGCGGCCCCCGACCGCCTCGTGCTCGAGGGCGTACCGAAGATCGGCTATCACGTTCACCTGTGCCCGTTCCCGGGGTCGCTGTACTCGGTGATGCAGTATTTGGGCGATCCGGTGGACTATGATTACCTCATGGGTGTCACCGGCGCGGCCTTCCGGCGCTTCTGGAACCGCGATGACGGCGGCAACGTGGACCTCAGCTACCTGGCCCCCGAGCCCTCCGACCGCGCCGCCGAGGCCCTGGGATATGAGTTCCGCCCGGTAGGGACCGGCGACAAAGCGCGGATCGCGCGCGCGGTCCGGCAGAACATCGCCAAGGGGAGGCCGCTTCTGGCCTTCGGCATTATCGGCCCGCCCGAATGCGGCATCATCACGGGCTACGACCAGGGCGGCAAGGTGCTGTATGGCTACAGTTATTTCCAGGACCCCGCACTGCCCGGCTACTATGAGAAAAGCAACTGGTTCGAGACCGCCACCTGGGCGGGCGAGGTGGCGCTCCTTAGAATCGGCGACCGCAAGCCGATCCCGCCGAAACGCAACATCCTGATCTCATCGCTGAAATGGGCGGTGGACCTCGAGCGCACGGCCAAACGCCCGACACACCCCGACCACATCACCGGCCTGGCGGCCTACGAGGGCTGGGCGTCGGGCCTCGAAGTGGACGGCGACTACCCGACCGGGAACCCAAAAGTCCTCGGCACGCGGACGATGGTGCATGGCGACCAATGCGTCATGCTGGAAGAACGCCACAACGCCGCGAGGTACCTGCGCCTGATGGTCGGCGCCATCACGCCGGGCGATCTGCCGCGCAAAGCGTTGGACGAACTGGAAACCGCCGCCGCGCTGTATGACGAAGTCGCCGACCTGGGCAGCAAGGTGTGGCTGTCGGAATGGGGCTTCGACATGAGCCCCGAGGTCGGCAAGGCGCTCGCCGACGCAGACACCCGCCGGGAGATCGCGAAGCACGTCCGCCAGGCGGGCGGGACGGAAGCGAAGGCCGTTGAGCACCTGGAGGCGGCGCTGCGACTCCTCAAGAGCAAGAGGGCGTGACACAGGACGCGTGCCTGGTTTGGCCGGAAGTTGGGCAGCGATGACAACGAAGGCCAGGGCTGTGTGGGGTGCTGAAGGCGATATGAAGGACCCGATAACGGATAGCAATGTAGAGGGGCAATCCATGGGAACGCAGCCGAGCGCGTTTCTGAGTCACTCCAGTGAGGATCACGAGTTCGTCCGCCGCTTGGCGGCTGACCTCCGCCGGGACGGCGTTCGTGTTTGGGTGGATGAAGCCGAGATCAAGGTCGGCGATTCCATACTCGACAAGATCAGCCAAGGCATTGCCGAGGCGGACTTCCTCGTGGTAATGCTGTCAGAGGCATCGGCGGGCTCCAGGTGGGTGCAGGCCGAACTGAAGCCATTCCTCTGGGACCAGATCGACGACGACCGCACCCGCGTGCTGGTCTGCAAGATTGGAGACTGTGATGTGCCGGTGCTCCTGAAGGACCGACGTTACGCAAGCTTCGTCAGCATGCCATACGACCAGGCCTACGACGAGCTACTCGCGGCGTTGTTGCCGAGCGGAATGCCCAGCACGGATGCGCGAGCTGTGCTCCGACTCCTGGCGTCGCCCGAGGAAGCCAAGCGTTCGCAGGCGATTGACGCCCTGCCTGACATTCACAGGCTAGTAATCGAGAAGGCACTCGCCATGAGCGCAGGTGCTGGCGGCCCGAGTGTTCGCACGGCTATGGAGGGTACGCTCGGCGAAGGGGTGACGCACAGTGCCGCACGTGCACGCGGCGCGGCGCGCGGCAGTGACGTGTGGGAGGATGTGTTTGGCAGCATCTTCGGCGCAGCCTCTGCAGGCAGCAGGGTCCGCTACACAGAGCAGGGCGCATCCCCGGCGGACGGCACTGGACCCGTGGCCCTGCTCCACCTCGCGTTAAAGGCAGTAGGAGACGATACCGCGCGGAGGGACCTCGACTGGTTCGTATATCAGCAGGTCACGTTTTGGGTCGGCTGCTTGGAGAAGACGGTGACTACGAGAGGTCTCGCTCTGGCCTACGCACGCTTCGGCCTCGGCGAGGTCACGGACATCTGTCACGCTATCACGGCAGCGGCGATGGTGTACGTCGGGATCCTGAGACAAGCTGCAGGGCACGAGGGCGTGCTCTTGCCCGGCCAGAGCGCATGTTACGACTTCGACAGGTACATGATGGACGTTGCCGCGCTCGCCTGTGAGCAAGTGTACCGCGACCTCTGTCAGCGCGCGGAGGCGCGAGGCTTTCCCGGGTTCCAGTCACGGGTGGACGACCGCGAGTAAGGATGACGTCTAACCTTCTCACCGACAGCGCCCCGCCGCCAAGAGGTGATGGGCTGTTCATCTCTCCCTTGCGGGCCCTGTGTAGCTGGTCCTTTCTATCGCCCGTGCCCCGAACTGATGCAGCGCCGCTCGCGATAAGCAGGTTATGGCCCTCTTCATCGGCAATGGGCGCTCGGCCAGATGGCCATGCCGCCTGTGTGAGCCGTGGCAACAGGTTGACCCGCGACTTGCGCAAGGCACGAACCCTGGAGGACACCCCAACGATGACTGCCACCAACCCCGCAGTACAAGCGGCGATCGACGCGATGGAGGCTGTGGCGGCTGAGGCAGCGGCCGATCCTGACCGGCCTTTGTACCACTTCTGCCCGCCCGCCGGGTGGATGAATGATGTCAACGGCCCGCTCTTCCATGAGGGCTGGTATCACATCTTCTACCAGCTTAACCCGTTCGTGCCCGGGTTCGGCGACCTGATCTACTGGGGGCACGCGCGCAGTCGAGACCTCGTGCACTGGGAGCATCTGGCCCCGGCGATCTGGCCGTCGCAGGAGGCGGGCGAGACGGGGTGCTGGTCCGGGACCGCATGCTTCGACGGCGACGGGCGGCCGATGATCTTCTACACCCGCGCCGGGGGCGATGGCCCCTTCGAGCAATGGGCCGCTGTGGGCGACCGGGACCTCGTCACCTGGCAGAAGCACCCCGCCAACCCGATCCTGTCGCTGGAGAAACACGGGCGGCCCGGCTTCGACGGTGGCTGGCGCGACCCGTTCATTTTCGCGAAGGCAGGGCGGACCTTCATGGTCATCGGGGCCGCCGGGCCGGGCACGCCGATCTATGAGGCGACCGATCCGGGCCTGACCTCCTGGCGCTATCAAGGCCTGATGACCGGCATCTCCGGCGAGTGCCCGAACTTCGTCGAATTGGGCGGGCGCTGGATGCTGATGACTTCGCCTTTCGGCCCGGTGGACTACCACATCGGGGAATTCTCGCTCGACACACTGCGGTTCGAGGCGGATACGCACGGCACGCTGGAGAAGACGGGCTGCTTCTACGGCACGAATGTGCTGCTCGACGACAAGGGGCGCTGCATCTTCCTGGGGCGCTTGCTGGACTTCGGACCGGGGCGCAAGTGGAACGGCTGCATGGCCCTCCCGCGCCTGCTGTCTCTCGGCCCGGACGGCCTCCCCCGCCAGGAGCCTGTGCCCGAACTGCGCGTGCTGCGGCGCAATGAGCGCACGCTCGCGTCGTTCGCGGTGGACGATCAATGTGTGCCCATCGCCGGGATTGAGGGCGAGGCGCTGGAGCTGATCGTCGAACTCGCGCCCGAGAACGGCGCGACGGCGGGCCTGATTCTGCGCCACTCCCCGGAGAACGACGGCGGGGTGGAGATCGCCTTCGACGGCCGCAGTCTGACCATCGCCGACCGCAGTTTCGACTGCCCGCCCGTGAGCGGTTCCCAAGCGCTGAAGCTGCACGTGTTCCTGGACCGCTCGGTGATCGAGGTCTTCGCCAACGACGGCGCGCAGGTCGCCACGCCGGTGGTCCTGCCGGTCGGGCCGGGCCGTGGTGTGGCCGCGTTCTCGCGCGGCGGGCGCAGCGAGGTCAGGTCACTGCAGGCCTGGGAGTTGGCCCCAGCGCAGCCGGTATGGGGCGGTGCCTAATCGCGCCGCGAGCTTTCTTCCTATGGTCGAGCGTCTGCCTCAGGCTATCTGGAAGCTGGGAGGGCCAAGATGCCATTCAGCATTGACAGTGACGACATTGCGCGTCTACAGCCGGCCGAGTTCGTCGATCTGTTGAGCCACCTGCTCTTTGCCGAAGCGGAGCGTGTTGGCTTGCCGCGGACCAACGTCGACACGACTCTGCGGCTCAATGATCCTGACGGAGGGATCGATGCACGCGTCAACGACGTCGGCGAACCGGGCACTGATTGGCTCCCCCCCGGCGAGAGTATCTGGCAGTTCAGAGCTGGCAAGCAGACAGCGGCGAAAGTGAAGAAGGAACTTGAGAAGTCCGCCGTGAGAAGTGCTCTCCAGCGAGGGGCATACTGGCGACTCGCGTGCGGCCATGACCACACACCGCGCGACGTGGAAACCCTCAGAGAGGCTGCGACCACTTGGTGTGACGCGAACGGCATCCCGCCCGGTCTCTGTAATGTGTACAGCGCCAGCCATCTGGCGGAGTGGGCAAGGGATATCCCTGCCTTTGCGCTGCTCCCGCACTTCCGGCGTCCGCATGCGGACCTGCAGCGGCACGAGTTCTGGTCGAGGCAGGAGGCACACCGCGTAGCGTTCCAGTCAGATGCAATGCGTGAAGGCGCAATGCAGGATATCGGCACCTGGTTGGATGACCCGACCTCGCGAGCATCATTCCGCATCGAGGGGGGCGCTGGTGTGGGCAAGACACGCTTGGCGCTGGAGGCGTTGCGCGATACCAGTTGGACTGAGCGAACACTCTATGCCGACCAGCCCGATGCCCTAAGGAACTCGGGGACGCTTACCTGGATACAGAACCGGCAGAACTCCACGGTCGCCCTCGTGGTGGACGAATGCGATCTCGCGGAGTCGGAGCGACTGGAAGGTTGGGCGTCAGCGTGCGGCTCGCGCGTGAAGCTTATCACCATCGGTACAGACCCAGAAACGGTCACCTCAACCCCCGTGGTGTCGGTGACGAAGCTTGACGATGAGTGTCTGCGGCAATTGCTCAGGAGTATCGGCGGCTTGACGGACGAGGCAGTGGAGTACGTCGTCAGGATGGCCGAAGGTTACGTGAAACTGGCGGTTTGTCTGGCCAGACTGCTGCGGGCGCAGCCGCAGGCAGCCACCGCCGAACTGATCCGAGATGGCTCAGTACGCAAACTCCTCAGAGCACTCATCCCAGACGACGCTGATCGACGCGCAATGCAGGGATTGGCCCTCTTGCGGCGCGTTGGAATGGAGGGCGAGATCGCCGAGGAAGGCCGGCAGATAGCTGGCTTCCTTCATATCGACTTCGCCGCCATGCAGCAGGCAGGTCGCAGGATGCACGAACATCAGGTGCTGGCACCGCGAGGGCGTTACCGCTATGTCACCCCTACGATCTTGGCGGTGTGGCTCGCGCGCGAGGTATGGGACGAACGCGCAGCGGAGATCATGAACGTCTTCTTCTGGAGTCTCCCCAGCAACGATAGTCGCACATCTCTGTTGAGGCGACTGGCGGACATCGGAGATGAGGACTACGCGCGTGGTCTGATTGAACGCCTAACGGCCCCCGGAGGCCCGCTTGCCGAGGCGCACCAGCTAGACGACGAGTTCGCGGCGGAACTGCTCGGGATCTTGGCGCAGGGGGCACCACAGGCCGGGATGCGGGCACTGCAGCGACTCATCGGCGGGCTCCCCCGCGACGATCTACTTGCCTTCAAGAAGGGCAGAAGGCAAGTGGTATGGACGTTGCAGCGACTCGCGCGGTTTCCCGAGACGTTCTTCGCCGCTGCCCAGATGTTACTGAAACTGGCCGAGGCCGAGAACGAGAGCTACGGCAACAACGCCTCGGGGGTCTGGGTGTCGCTCTTCCAAACGCACCTGAGCCGAACACCCGAACCTGCCATCGTGCGGCACGAACTGATACGCGAAGCCCTCCGCAACCCCTCCGCGGAGCAACGCCATCTAGCCGTTAGGGCAATCGGCGCGGCACTTCAGACTTACGAGGTCGGCTCTGTCGTAGGCGATGTGCAAGGCGGCCGCGCGGTCCCCGTCGCTTGGTCGCCCACGCCTCAAGAGGACTTGGAGGCCCGGCAGTCGGCACTGAACCTCCTGGATGAGGCGATGAGTAGTGATGACACCGAGATAGCCCGACTGGCGCGGGACACCCTCCTCAAACACTGGATGCAGTTGTGTCGCGTAGGGTTCGCTGCGGACGTACTTCCCCGCATTGAGGGGCTAACCTTCGACACCGAAGCGCAGAGGCTTCGTGCGCGGAACGAAGCAGAAATGCTGCTCACACTAGCCGATGAAGGGACATCGGAAGGCTTCCGAAGGCGACTTGAGAGGCTGTTGGCGCGCTTGGAGGGCCGCTCGTTCGGTGACCGGCTGCGGCGATGGACAGCCGCCTTGAGTTCGAGAGATCAGCAGGACGCCGAGATCGACGCGCTTGCGCAAGAGGCTATGGAGCGGCCTGAACTGCTTCTCGCCGAGATAGACTGGCTGACATCCGGGGAAGCCCACTATGCGGGGCGATTGGGCTGGGTCATCGGGCGGATCGACGAAAACTTAACGTGGCTCCGCCCGCTAGCGCAGGTCACCGGCGGCGGAGACGCACGCCTGTTCACACATTACCTCGGCGGCGCGTCGGAGCACCGTGGCAGGGAATGGCTGGAAGACCTTCTTGACCAATGGGACACCGCGCCCGGCCTGCCCCCGGCTGTGGCCGTAAGCGCATCCATTGCATACACCCCCTCTTCGCGAGCAGCGCAGCGGTTGACCGCCCTCGTCGAGAAGGGAAAGGCCCCACTGGAGTGGCTGACGCAGGTCTGTTTCAGCCCTTGGATTGCCGACGCCCCCAGATCAGCATTCAGCGAGGTAGTCGGCCTGATGCTCGCGGCTGAGAACCCTATAGTCGTGGGAAGTGCCTTTGAGGTTGTGAAGCAGCGCCGCGACCGAGGGAACGATACCCCGAAACTCGTCAACGACCTAGTGTGGCGCTGTGTTGAGGCTCGCCCCGATTGTGTGTTCCAAGGCACAATGAACCGCTACCATTGGAGTGAACTGGCAGAGTCTGTGCTTGCCGAGGACCCCGTGCGGGTCGTACGGGCTTTCATCATGGCTGCCACAGGAGACCATGTCTACCTATTCCCTGAAGACGCTGTGACACAGACACTGGTGCACGCGACCACACGCGCACCGCGTGAGGTCTGGAACCTCATCGCGTGCCATCTGCAGGGGGACGGAGCGCTTCTGTCCCTTCTGTTCGGCCTGCGCGGGTGGTACGGGAAACACGTGGGCGCTGAGGTGTTGGTCGAGTGGGCTGCTAGCCACGAGCCCAACGGCCCGTCCCTAGCTGCCCTCATGTCTCCGGTCGGCGGGGTTCCGCTTGCCGATCCTGCGCGGGCGATACTGGTGGCGTTCGACTGCGACCGAGTAAGAAACGAGCTACAGGCCAATTTCCTGTCCGGGCTCCACATGGGCAACACGTCCGACTGGCTCCTGTCCAAACTCGCCCTCGTAGAGCAGTGGGTGGACGATCCTGAGCCATCGGTCCGGGACTGGGCTATGACCTTGCAGGAACCTATCGAAGCCGACATCCGAATGTGGCGTCGCGACGAAGAAGAGCGCGACTGGTAGGGCACCGACTGGCCATTCGGCTGTTGCGGGAGCAGTGAAAGTCTTGTGGGGCGGTGCTGTCGGCCTTTCTTCGTGCCTTCGCAGGTCCCCGCCCCGTTGCGGCGAATCGTCTCGCACACGTCCTCCCATACGGAGGCGTGACTGCCCCCCAGCCCTGCAACCTACGGTGACCACCCATGCGTCTTTCCCTTGCACGTTCCGCGTTGCCCCTTGCCCTTGTGTTTCTCGCATTGCCCCTCTGTCGCCCGGCGCTCGCCAAGCAAATCCTTGGCCACTTCAACGGTACCGCCGCCGTCGACGTGAACGACTTCGCCACCTCGGCCGACCGCCTGGCCACAGCCGATTCTACGGCCCACCTCGGACCGCCGGGGAGCGGCTTTCCGGGGGATGGGCCGCAGGGGCGGGCGCTCGATGCTGGGGTCACCGGCACTGCGCCCCAGTCACTGAGTGTCCCCCTCGACAAGACCGCCGACTTCTCGCAGGGGACTTTCGAGTGCTGGGTGAAGA
>CAYWBK010000141.1:0-13606 GCA_964455745.1 uncultured Armatimonadia bacterium | reverse complement strand
CCCGTCCTGCGGACGGGGAGGCTTTTGTGCGGCGAGAATCCCGGACGCTGAAGCATCCGGCTGAGGGTCCCCGCCTGCGGCGGGGGCCGGGCGTCCTGCGGACGCGACGGCATGGACAGCGGCCATGCTCCCGAGGCGGTCTGTTCAGCCAGTGTCAACCTACCCACACACATTGATGGAGGGCCCCGCGGGCAGGACTTCGACGTCTCTCCGTCGAATTTTCTCCTTGCACACAGACGCTTGTTGACGCCCCGCTGAAGTCACAGATTCTGGAAGTGCTCTGCGGAGGTGTCCCGATGCAGAGCGCGTTCGAGAGGCAGCCTGCAGCGGATTGTGCCGCACCGCCCCTGACCGACACGACGAGGCAATACTGATATGCGCTTGGACCCGGATAATCGCACGTTGTTCTTTGGGCTATACTACCGCTTGTTGGCCTGGAGTAATCAGCACACGCAGACGCTGCCGGGCGTGACGGAAGCTGTCGATATTCCTGGGCTGGCCCCACCTGACATTGTCTCGATCCGCGACGCTCTTTACGACCATCCCGAGCTAATCGAGTCATTTGTCAAGGAAAACCCGGCCGGCCTCGGACCGGAGCATCTGGCTATCGTTGCCGAGTGGCGGCACTTCATCAAAGGCGCCTTCTGCTTACTGCGACAACTGAAACAGTGTGCCATCTTCCTCCCTTTCGACGACCCTTCGCGCGCATTCGGTGTGCTGGCCCTGGGTGACACTTTCGAGAACCTGATTCGTCAGCCCTTGCCTGCGATGGTGGACACGGTCCTGCTCCCTTTCAGGGGGGTCATCATTGCCGACGGATTCATGGTCACGATGGGCATCGTCTTCGGCGGGGGGTATCGCCAAGAGATGACCGGCCTTTACGAAACGGCGAAGGCCCGCTATGGCGTCATCACCTCCCTGCCCTTCGAGGCGGAAGAGCGCCAGCATGGCGACGCCGAAATGCTTCTGTTCTACCTGAAGAGCGAGGCAAACCGGGATCAGTACTGGGACGAAATCCAGGACCTGGTTGCGAGCAGCCGAGAACTCCGCGTCCTGTATCACCAGGAGATGGGGAAGATCGAGTCTCGCCGCTGGAAGAAGCACTTGCGGGAGTGGGGCATCACCCGGTCCTGGTTCGCGTCCTACGGCGGGGCCATACTGGCCAGCGGCGCGACGCGCGAGGAGACAATGAGCGGCGCGCAACGCGTCGTCCCGGCCGACAGGCACGACTACATCTACCTGTTCGAGCACAAACCAAAGTAAGTCAGGCGCAAGCGCAGTCCAGAAGACTTCGAGAACCATCGACACGGAGTGGAATGACGATGCCCGACAGTAATGCCGAGAAGCACAGCCCGAGCGCCCCACATAACGCAGATCAGATCATAGCCCGCGTACGAGGCTCAATGGAGAGATCCCTGGCGGCCAGTTCCAGGCTTCTCAAGTCACGGGAGTTCGCTAACGAGGCGGAGGAGGATGAGTATCTCAACAGGGTGATGGTGGATAACGAAGGACCGCCTCCCTCCACCCCATTGGAGGAGGCCCAGGAACTCATCTGGGATGCCTGGGAGGAGAGTTCGTCAGAGAAGAAAGTCGCGCTGGCGCGCAAGGCGCTCGACCTCTCCCCCGACTGCGCGGACGCCTACGTCTTGCTGGCCGAGGAGACCGCGCGGGATCTCCGGGAGGCGAGAGCGCTCTATCAAAAGGGCGTGGAAGCCGGGGAGCGGGCGCTTGGGGAGAAGATGTTTGCCGAACGCGCAGGCGACTTCTGGGGGCTCATCGAGACACGGCCCTACATGCGCGCCCGCGCCGGCCTGGCCGCCTGCCTGTATCATCTGGGCCGTATCGACGAGGTAATCGCGCATTACGAAGACATGCTGCGCCTCAATCTCGAAGACAACCAGGGCATCCGCATCGTGCTGCTGAACTGCTATATGGAGAAATCAGATATTCAGGCGGCAAGGGAACTTCTCGGGCGGTATGAGGAGGACATCTCCACCCCTTTCGCCTACTCCCGAGCCTTATGCGAGTTCGCGCTGAACGGGCCCTCTAAGGCCGCCAACCAGGCCCTGCTGCGCGCCTTCGGAGCCAACCTGCATGTGCCGCGATATCTCCTTATGATGACGGAGCCATCCAGCGACAACGCGCCACCGACGTATCGTCCGGGCAGCACTATCGAAGCCGAATCGTATTTCCAATACGGGGCCAAGGCCTGGGGGCATGTGCCCGGCTCACTGAAATGGCTGAAGGACATGCACGGGAGATTGTCGTTCGGGCGGTGAACAGGTGGGGGGGCGGCGAAGTTGCAATACGGATGCACCCGTTGAGGCGTCAGTAACCGCATTGCCAGACAGTTTGCTCGATGCCAAATGCGCGTATAACACGCGAGAGGGAGTGGCCGTCAATGCCCATCCAACCGCTCTACCAGTCCGGTGCGTCCAATCCATCTGTGCCGTCCGCGCCCGCTCAGACCAACGTCAGCGGGGTTCAGTTCATCATCTGGCTGCTCGTCGCCGGTGTCGGGTCCGGCCTCAGCACCAAGATTCTCGGCCCGCGGGACATGGGCTGGGGCATCTTCGCTTCCATCGTCCTCGCCTTCATCATCGCCGCCGCGGTGAGGATCGCCAATGAGTGGGAGCGCGTCACTGTGCTTCGCCTCGGCAAGTTCGTGGGGATGAAGGGGCCGGGGATGTTCTTCATCGTCCCGGTCTTCGAGACCACACCGTTCACCGTCGACCTGCGCGTGGTGACTTACGAGGTGCCACGGCAGAAGTCTTTGTCCAAGGACAATATCCCCGTGACCGTGGACGCGATCGTGTATTATCAGGTCGAGCGGCCCACCGATGCAGTGCTGAAGGTGCAAAACTACCACGCCGCGACGCAACTGGGCGCGCAGACGATCCTGCGCGACCTCATCGGCAAGGCGATGCTCGACCAGCTTCTGTCCGAGCGCGAGGAACTTGCGGTTCGCCTGCGCGAGGCGCTGGACAACCTCACCCGCGACTGGGGGATCAAGGTGTCGAACGTGGAGATGAAGGAAGTCATCATCTCCGAGGCGCTCGAGGACGCAATCTCTCGCGAGCCGGCGGCGGAACGCGAAAAGCGCGCGCGTCTGAAGCTGGCCGAGGCCGAGAAGCTTGCGGCGCAGACGTTCGTGGATGCGGCGAACGTTTACGAGAGAGACCCGATCGCCCTGCAGCTTCGCGCCATGAACATGCTCTATGAGATGTGCATGGAGGGCAAGGCGACGATGGTCTTCGTGCCCACCGAGACTCGCATGGGGATGCCGGCCCCGCTGGGCGTGATGGGCATCACCGAGAAGCTCATGGAGGCGGCGCACAAAGGGGACAATGTGCCCGATGTGTTGCCGAAGGGAACCCGGAAGCCCGAGGCTTCGTCAGAGGATGAGGGCGAGGACGCCACGGGTCTGTAGCGGAGCGGGTTCTCACGGGTATGGGTCATCCAAGCGCGATAGTCGGCGCGCAGTCTTGCGAAGCGAGTCCTACTTACCCCTCCCGAGCACGAGGCGGCTCGGCCGTGCTTGTCCGGCTTGAGCGGCGTGCCTCCAGTGCGCGACCGTCCGCGCCGGTTCTTTTCCCTCTCCGGCACTTCCTATATGCCCACGGGTAGCTTCGCGGCGCCGTTGCGGACTGATCCGGTCGGGCGAATGAACATCGTACGGCCCGGAGCGTCTAAGGCGACGGCCGCATCCGCCGATGACATCCAGCCCTGTACACTGAAAAAATGAGCCCGTTCAACCGGCATGGGTCTCAAGCTTGCGCCGGATCAGCGCCACGGCACGATGGCTTGGCCTTGGCGAAAGCCTGTAGCGCCTCTCTGCTGCACACTCTTCCGAGGTACTCATCGCGAAGTCTCGGCAGCAATGCCAGATTGTGCCATTCGTCAGACCAGGACCTACCTGGACTACGGGCCCGTTCAGGTTGCGCAGGAGCCCAAAAGAGGGGGGCAGCCGGCCAGGCGTTAAGCCAATTGCGGTAGGCGGCGCGAGAGTGTGCCGTGTCAGCGAGACACGAGCACCCCGACCTTGCAGGGTCTGCGCCGAACGAAGTGATGAAGAGCCGGGGCGGCTACGAGGGTGGCCGCCCTTTCCTGGTTCTGTGCTGCCTGACGACTCGGCGAGGGAAAAGGATGTTTGGGGATTCTCGTTTGAGCTAATACTGAACAAGTGGTTTCAATAGAACGCGCATGGCAGTAAGTCTTGATGTTAATGTCAGTCGTTCATTTTTCTATCCTGACACTTGACATGATACTCAAGATTTGCTATTGTTATGCACAACGAACTCGTCAACGAGTTCAAAATCAACTAAACCAGGACGTATGGACTCGAGCAAGGGACGCAGCAAGCGGCAACGCGGGTCTGCTCCTTCAATAAGCCAGCGGCCTGGTCACATCAGGAGGAGGGCGTAAAGATGATCAAGACGCTCAAAGCTCTGTGGACAGACGAAGACGGACTGACAACTGTGGAGTACGCACTGCTGCTGGCACTGATCGCAATCGCAGCGATCACGGCGTGGACCACTCTCGGCAAGCAGGTCAGCAACACCGTAACCAGCGCCTCAGGCAGTCTGCCGGGTAGTTAGCCCAGGGTGCGCAGCCTCGCAAGAGGGCGGCTGGGTCACCTGGGATACGGGGCAAGAGTCGTATTAGACGCGTGGGGGCAAATTGTAGAGGAGGCGTAAAGTGATCAAGACGCTCAAGGCTCTGTGGACAGACGAAGACGGACTGACAACTGTGGAGTACGCACTGTTGCTGGCACTGATCGCAATCGCAGCGATCACGGCGTGGACCACTCTCGGCAAGCAGGTCAAGAACGCCGTAACCACCGCATCAGGCAGTCTGCCGGGTAGTTAGCCCAAGACGCCTGGCGTCGCTGGATGTAGCCTGGGATACGGGGCAAGAGTCGTGTCGGATGCGTGTGGGGCAAGTTGTAGCGGATATAGGCAAGACGAACGGGGCGGCCTGCGCAGCCATGGGGTCGCCCCGTTGCATCGCTATCTGGACCAAAAAGCGCCACTTCCGCCGGGCGGCCCAGTGCAAGGACACTCAGATGCGGGCCTGGCTCAGCCAATTTTGGAATGACGAATCGGCAATCGCGACCATCGAGTACGCATTAGTGCTGAGCTTGGTGGGCATTGGCGCAATCGTGGCGTGGACGGCGTTCGGCGGGGCGGTAAAGACGACGCTTCTCCGGTTCAACTCGACATTTGCTAACCCTGCAAACTAGGGAATGGGCGTCGGCGCGAGAGTTGCAGCTTCGGGCCGTTCTCGCAGGTGAGCTTTTACCACACTCAGCCCCACGCCCAGGCGAGTTGTGGTAACACCGGTCGAGGGGGACGTGGTCCCTGGCTGCGCCCACTCCCCCTCCACCATCCTTCAGCAAGGCTCCGCCCTACACTCCTCGAAGGGGGCTTCGAGGAATGACAATCCGGGGCATCTTGACGGACCGTCGTTGACACGGGCGAATCACGATGGACTTGACACAGATCATCGCAGCGGTCATCATGGCAGCCGCGCTGTTAGGGGCGACGTATACCGATCTTCGTTACTCGAAGATCCTCAACGTCCTGACAGTCCCCGCAGCGCTGCTCGGCATTGTGGTAAATGGGGTCGGGCATGGGTGGGCGGGAGTGCTGAGCAGCGTAGAAGGACTTCTCCTCGGTCTCGCACTTCTCCCTATCTGTGGCATTCTGGGACGCGTTCTCGGTGGCGGGGACATCAAACTGCTTGCTGCCGTCGGAGCCCTGCAGGGGCCATACGTCCTGCTGTGGGCGCTGGCTTACACTGCAGTGGCCGGCGGCGTTCTGGCTGTGCTGGTGGCTCTGAGCAGGCGGTCACTGGGTGCAGGGATCCGGCGCATGGTAAGCGCGCTGTGGTTCCGAGTGGCTACGAATGAACCGCTGGACATCCAGACTGCGGACAAACAGGCCCGATTCCCCTATGCTATCGCGATCGCCCTGGGTAGTTCGTTCGCGGTATACGTCGTGCAGTTGCGGTGAAAGGAGGCGCTGGCAATGGCTGCGATGGCTCGGCTCCGCAGGAGCGTGCGACCGTTCAATAGGCAAGAGGGGACCACCACCGTCGAGTTCGCGTTGGTCGCGCCGGTGCTGCTTGTCTTGCTGTTCGGGATCATGGAGTTCGGCCTGGTCTACAAGGATGCTCTGGCCATCAGCCAGGCCGCCCGGGAGGGCGCAAGGGCGGGGGCCGTCGGCAACACCATTGAGACGATCAGCGCGAGGGTGATCGCCTCGGCGCCGGGATTGACCGCCGCCAACATCACCGTGACGAGCCAATACCGGACGTACGCTAACAGCACATGGTCGTCTTGGGCTACGCTGACGGACTCCGGCGGCAATAACGCCGCGCCAAGCGGGGCGCAGGTCGAGGTCACGGTTTCGTATCCGCATACTCTGGTTACAGGCGGCTTGTTCTCAAGCCTCGCAGTTAAGGGCACAAATTACATCACTCTGACGACGTCCATGATCATGCGTCGCGAGTAGAATTTGACTGTTCTGAGGCCAGGGCCTTCGCGGGGGCGGCAGATGCAGCGGGAACAAGATCGAGGGGTGTGTAGTCCGACAGGCCGTGCGTCTGAGAACGCCCAGCCAGCCAGCGCAGCGGACCCGTCAGGCCGAGACCGGGTACAGCCGTCGGCCTGGACCGAGGTCCGAGAGTCTCACGGCCCGATCAGGGGGCCAATTCCTCCCACGAGCGGCCGGTGCGAACCTTGACATCTGCCTCTACGTGGAATGACGCTAAGAAGCACACGATCGACCAGCGGGGCGCAGGTCGTTAAGTGGCGTTTACGACCCAGTGAATTAGCGCGCCGGACCCCCACATGGTACACTGTCATCGTACCAACTATCGCAGCAACACATCGCACCAAGGCAGGTGGCCTCACACATGCGACTTACCAGGCAGAGCGCTCTGCTGATCGCGCTTGGCTGCGGGGCTATTGCGGCGCTTCTCGCTTACACGTACCTGAAGCGAATGAGCGCCTCGCAGGAACAGCGCCCCGCTCCTCCCGTCAGCGTCGTGGTGGCTCGCGAGGACATCCCCGCGCAGTCCATTATCCAGGCTTCCTCTCTCTCCCAGGAGACACTTCCGCCGGACAAGGTCCCGGCCGACGCAGTCAAAGACCCTGCCGACATCATCGGCCAGGTTGCGCTGTTGCGTATCCCGGCAGGTAAACCCATCCGTACGGGGCAAGCCAGCGAACGATCCGCCTCTTTGGGCCTGACATTTGTGGTGCCTGCGGGGATGCGGGCCGTGACAGTGGCGACCGACCCGATCACAGGCGTCGCCGGTTTCCTGAAGCCCGGCAATCGCGTCGATATTCTTGCGACCTTCGAGGTCGGCCGCGACACGATCGCCAAGACCGTCCTGCAGGATGTCGAACTCCTCGCTATCGGAGCCGAGGCTCTCCCGCCCGATATAGCTCAACCCGCGCCCGATGCGAGCGCTAAGGGCGGGGTTCCGAAGGCGGAGGAGAAACCCGCTCCGAAAACGGTGGATCAAAAGACCCAGGCGACTGCAACTCTCGCCGTCAGGCCCGATGATGCGATCAGGCTTGTCATCGCAGCGACCAAGGGCAACGTCCGCTTGTCTCTGAGGCCTGCGAACGAGCACACGTTCGTGCCCGTGCCGGCGATGGATGCGTACGAAGTCATCGGTCAGCGTCCGCCTGAGTTGAACTCCTCTTCGGCCCCAAACACCGCCTCAAACGCTGCAGCGCCACCCGCCCCGAAATCCGCCCTGCCCGCCGAACCGGCTTCACAGCCGGCCGCCTCGGCAAGCCGGGCGACAGGGCTGACCCGGGCCGCTCCGTCGGTCGAAGTGATCCGCGGGAGCCAGCGCGAGACGGTGACCCCTTGACCGCAGATGTATGTACGACGCCGTGCAGGCGTTGGCATGCCCTTGCGGCAAGCCCGTTTGCCTCACGGCCACGATGGGAGGAGGTAGCACAGTGAGACGCCCGTTCATTCACAGCATCTCAACGCAGCAGGTGCGGGCAAGGCTCGGCAAAGGCATCATACAGGTCGCCTGCGCGTGTTTGTTTGCCGTTACCGCATTGGCCCCGGCCCGGGCATCCGAATCGGTGGTCCTGCGCCAGGGGGGGAGCACCATCCTCAGCTATCACACGATGAAGCGTGTCGCCATCGTGGACCCGGCGATCGCAGACGTGGTGGTGTCCTCGCTTTCCGAGCTGATCGTAATCGGCAAGGCCCCCGGACAGACCAAGATATACGTCTGGGATAGCGAGGGACGCCACGAGATGACCGCCATCGTCTCTCCGGCCGCGGACGCTCGTGAGATCGCAAAGTCCCTCGAGGCCTTGCTCGATCCGAGCCTGCGGGTGAAGGTGCTCGACGATAAGACCCTCGTCGTCGACGGTCAACTGCACTCCCAGGGCGATGTGGATCGGGCTCACAAGATCATCAAAGCTCAGCCGACCAACATCCAGATCGTCGACCTGGTGGACCTGGAGGGCGCGAACCTAACGCCGGCCGAGCGACGCGCGGCGGCTCTCAAGAAGCTGATCGGGCCAGACTATGAGTACATCCTGTGGGATAACGACACGGTGGTGGTCCAGGGACAGGCCAAGAGCCCCGAGGAAGCCGAGCGCGTGCGCAAGCTGGTCGAAGCCGGCGCGAAAGACTTCAAGGCCGAAAGCCTCGTAACGTACCCGGGCGAAAAGCCCAACCCGCAGGAGTTGGCGGCAAGCATCGCCAAGATGCTGGGCCCCGGCTACAAGGCGTGGCCGATGGGCGGCAAGCAGATCGTCGTCGAAGGCAGGGCGACCGACGACGACACCTACAAGCGGACGAAGTCTTTGCTGGCGGCGCTCGCCAAGAGCGCCGAGATCGTGGATCTGACGGCCGAGGCGCCACAGCCCAAGATCGAAGACCGCGTCAAGATGCTCCAGGCCTCGTTCGGCGACCAGATCAGGGTCCGCAGCCTCGAGAACCGGGCGATCGTAGTCGAGGGGCCCGTGACCACTCCCGAGATCGCGGCCAATTACCGCAAGTTGATCGCCGCCGTCGGTCAGCAAGTGCCGGTGGTCGATCTTCTCACCGTCGTCCCGCCGGCCAAGCGGCAGATCATCGTGCGGACGCGGGTCGCCGAGGTGGATAAGACGTTCGCCCGCAAGTACGGCCTGGAGTGGGGGACGATCTCCAACGGCAGCTCCAGTAGCAGCTCCAGCAGCAGTTCCAGCAGTTCCAGCGGCCCCACCTTCAACAGCCAGCCGATCCTTGTCAATTCGAAGCTGCAGACGGCCCTCGACTGGGCGTTCAACGCCCAGGCACAGGTGGACACCGGGAACACCCGTCTCTTGGCCGAGCCGAACCTTGCGGTAAACGATGGTGAGGACGCAAAGCTCACGGTTGGCGGCGAAATACCGATACCGATTGCACAGGCAGGCGGAACGGGAGCCGCGACCATCACCATTGAGTATAAGCAGTACGGCGTCATTCTTGATATCACGCCCAAAGTCCAGCCGGATGGCTCGATCGAGGTCAAGCTGCACACCGAAGTGAGTTCCCTCGACTATGCGAACGGGGTGACCATCTCCGGGTTCATAATACCGGGGCTGGACACGAGAACCGCCGACACAATCCTGACGATGAAGGACAAGGCGACCCTGTTGCTCGGGGGCCTGATCCAGAACACCCAGTCGAGAGCGATTCGCAAGATTCCGGTCCTGGGCGACCTTCCAATACTGGGGCAGTTGTTCCGTTCGGAAAACTTCCAGACGAACAAGACGGACCTGATCATCATGGTCACGCCGGAGGTGGCAAAGTAAGGGCGACATGCCTCCGACCGACCCGAAAGCAGCCAGCAAAGTGATACGTGTAGTCATATCCGAGGTCAACCCCGGCGCTGCCGAGGGCCTTCGCACGAAGCTGACCGAGCAGGGCGACATAGAAGTGCTCGGTTTCGCGCGCGACGGCCTGGAGGTGGCCCAGATGGCCTGCCAGTTGCGGCCGGACGTTCTTCTCGTCCACAGCGAACTGCCAGGCCTCACCGGCTACGAGGCCTGCCAGTACGCAAGTTACGCCGCGCCGGAGGTCGCGTCGGTTCTTCTCGTCGAGAACGAGACGGCGGCGATCTTGCAGCGCGCCTTGCGTGCGGGCGCCCGGGCCACGGTCAACCCCAACGCGCCTGCCGAGATTCTGCAGCAAATCGTCACCGAGGTCGCGGCTCTGCGGGGATGCACCGGCACCGTCGAGTACGAACTCATCACCGACCCCAAACGCTTCCCCGTCAGTATCGCCGTGACGTCGGCGAAGGGCGGCGTGGGCAAGACGACGATCGCGGCGAACCTCGCGCTTTCTCTCGCCCGCAAGTTTCCCGACGATGTCGTGCTCGTCGACTTCTTCGGCCAGTTCGGCGACATCTCGCTGCTCCTGGATCTCAATCCGAGCAGCACCATCGCCGATCTGGCGCATTTCCCGGAACTCGATGGCGAACTCGTTGAGAGCCACCTGACGCGGCACCCCTCCGGCCTGCGCGTGCTGGCATCAACAGGCGGCGACGTCCAGGACGCCAAGGCCACCGCCGCCATGTCCGTCCAGTACCTGGCGGCCATGTTCGGACTCTTGCGCCGCAAGTATCGCTTCGTCGTCTTCGACATTCCGCCTCTCCTGTACCCGGCCAGCCCTTATATTCTCTTGCGCTGCCGCCATGTCATCGTGGTGAGCAACCTACTCGATCTGGCCACGATCCGCGACACGGCCGCGCTGTGCCGGCTCTTGGAGGCCTCCCACACACCGCGCGAGCGAGTGAAGCTGGTGGCGAACCGCGTCGCGCGGCGCAACAGCTTCATGGTTGACGATCTGGAACAAGCATCCGGGCACAAGGTCATACACCAGGTCCCGGATGATCCCGATACGGTCGTCGCCTCACTGAACGAGGGCGTGCCTTTCGTCATCGGCCAGCCGAATTCGGCGATGGCCCGCAGCATCACGGAGCTTGCCGACGGCATCGTCTCCGGCGCGTTGTAGTCCCACCCGAATCGAGGTCCACCAGCATGGTTGCCGATCCCAGCACTCTCACTTCGCCGGCCGAGCCGGAGGGTAATTCCCCCCGCCAGACCGAGCAGCTTGCCAGCATCAAGAATGAGGTGCATCGCCGCCTGCTTGGGGATACCGACTTCGCGGTCTTACAGCGGATGGGCCAAAGCCAACTCGCGGAGCAGGTGCGGTATTTGACCGGGGCTGTAGCGCAGGCCAACGGCATCTCCATCAGCGCCCGACAGCGCGAGCAAATACAGGTCGAGGTGATGAACGAGGTCGTGGGCTACGGACCGATCCAGAGCCTGCTGGACGACCCCGAAGTCAGCGAGATCATGGTGAACGGCCCGCGCGTCGTCTTCGTGGAGCGCAAAGGCAAGCTGCTGCGAACGGACAAGCAATTCGCCGACAACGGCCACGTAATGCGGATCATCGAAAAGATCATCGCTCCACTCGGCCGACGCCTGGATGAGAGCAGCCCGATGGTCGATGCGCGCCTTCCTGACGGATCGCGTGTGAACGCCATCGTCCCGCCGCTGTCGATCGTCGGTCCGTGCATCACCATCCGCAAGTTCTCTCGCGATCCCTTCAAGGTCGACGACCTGATTCGCTTCGGAACGCTTAACGACAACATGGCCGCGTTCCTGGATGCCTGTGTTCGCGCGCGTCTGAACGTCATCGTCTCGGGGGGCACCGGCAGCGGAAAGACGACCACGCTCAACGTGCTGTCGTCCTTCATCCCCAACAACGAGCGCATCGTCACTGTCGAGGATGCCGCCGAGCTGCAGATGCAGCAAGAGCACGTGATCACTTTGGAGAGCCGTCCGGCGAACGTGGAGGGGAAGGGCGAGGTGAGCATCCGCGCCCTCGTCCGCAACTGTCTGCGTATGCGTCCGGACCGAATCATCGTCGGCGAGGTGCGCGGCGCCGAGGCCCTGGACATGCTGCAGGCGATGAACACCGGCCATGACGGCTCGCTGACGACGCTGCACGCCAACTCACCGCGGGACGCCCTGTCGCGTGTGGAGACGATGGTGCTGATGGCAGGCACGGAGTTGCCTTCGCGAGCCATCCGGGAGCAGATCACCTCGGCCATCGACGTCATCGTCCAGCAGACCCGCCTGCGTGACGGCTCGCGGCGGATCACCCACATCACCGAGATCCAGCGGATGGAGGGCGACAGCATCGTCATGCAGGACATCTTCCTGCTGGACAAGCGCGGCGTAGGCCCGGACGGCAAGATCATCACCGAAACCGGCCCCACCGGGTGCCGCCCGCTGTTCCTCGAGCGACTCGAAGCCGAGGGCATCAGCCTGCCCGGCGATATGTTCGCCGTGGTCCAGCAGCGCAAGAAAGGCGGGTGGTGAGCCGGGTGAGACCAGAGATCGTCGCATTGGTGGTTTTCGGCGGCTTCACAGCCATCGCGCTGGTTGGACTGTCGGTCCTCGGTGCCCAGAACCGCGCCGCTCGCCGAAGACTTGCGGCCGTCACCGAGGCAGGCGACCAGGCGGCGGCGAGCACCAATGATGAGTACGTTCCTCGACCGGACCTCGCCCCCACGATCACCGACGCGCTCAAACGCGCTCAAATTCTGGGCAATCTGCAGTTGAGCCTCCTGCGGGCCGGCTTGATGTTGCGCCCCTCCGAGTTCGTCGCGATCTGCGCCGGCGCGGGTCTTGGCGCGGCCATCATCATCCGGTTTGTCTCGGGCTCACTCATGACTGGCCTCATCGTCGGAGCGGCCGCCGCTTGCGGCCCCGTCGGCTGGCTCAAGTCCCGACAGGCCCGCCGAACACGCGCGATCAGCGCACAACTGCCCGATGCCCTTGATATGCTGTCCGCGTCACTGCGGTCCGGCTTCTCGTTCGCTCGCGGCCTGCAGATCGTCCAGAGCCAAATGCACCCCCCCATCGCGGAGGAGTTCGGGCGGGTCGTCGACGAAACCCAGTTCGGGGTGTCGCTGGAAGCGGCCCTGGACCACCTGGTCGCCCGCACCGCCAACTACGACCTCGAACTGATCGTGTCCGCCGTACAGACCCAGCTCTCGCTTGGCGGAAACCTTGCCGAGATACTGGGCAATATCGCGGAGATGATCCGGGAGCGGGTCCGGCTGTCGGGCGAGATATCCGCCGCTACTGCGGAGGGGCGCATGTCTGCAGGCATCCTGTTGGCCATGCCTTTCGGCGTAGCCATCCTGATCAGCATCGTCAGCCCGGCGTATCTGGCTCCGCTTTTTGCCAAGCCTCTCGGGTGGGCGATGCTGGGAGGCGGCGCACTGCTGATGCTCCTGGGGACGATCACCATCAAGAAGATGATGGACATCGACGTCTAGCTCCGAGACGATGAAAAGAGGACGGCCTACCCCGTGACCGCGCTGCGCGCGGTAGCGTTTCGCGGGCACCCCTCCCGTAGACCTATGCTTTATCCACATTTTGCGCGCGGGCTGCGAGTCGTTGCCCCAAAAGGCCCGAAGGGCCGAAAGAGCTTAGCCAGGCTCGCAAGAGCCTGGAAAGCGCCCCCGCATTGGATAAGAACAGCCCCCGAAGGGGGCGGCACAAATGGCGCAATGTTGTCGG
>CAYWBK010000140.1:0-13702 GCA_964455745.1 uncultured Armatimonadia bacterium | reverse complement strand
CGAGATCTTGTCAGAGGCTGACCGTCAAGATGAAAGGCGAACGGCGTTGAACCACGGAGACACAGAGGGCACAGAGAACGACTGGGAAACCGGCCTGCCCCACGATAGGCGTTAAAGGACGTTGCCGTTCTCTGTGTCCTCTGTGTCTCGGTGGTCAATCGCCGTCCCTTTCTCCGCATCACATCTCATTGCCGAGCAGGGCCGCACAACTGCGTAGTAATACTACCTACAATTGAAAGACACACCCCCCGACAATCTTGTCGGGAAAGGCCGTTCGGCACATACATTGACAATCTCGTCTGGAACCGGGTGCGGGTGGGAGTTCACTACAAGATTGGCGCGGCCACACTGATCTATGCAATGGCGTGACTGGGGCGGACAGTCACTGAACAGGCGAAAGCACAAAGCCACCCCCGAAAGGAGCGGCTCTGCAAGACAACGCGTCACGTGCGAGACGCGACCGGACTGCCGATCAACGGAACGTGCTGGCCTTTGCGCGAGTGATGATTACGGCGTGCTGTGCGCTGCTCCACTGCACTCCGCAACCCAGCGCCTCGCCCATCAGGCGCAGCGGGATCAGCAGGTGGCCGCCAACATTGATCCCCTGCTTGGCCTCGATCACCGTGCAGCGATCCCCCACGCAGATCCTCGCCTGTTTGGCCTTCGCATCCCAGTTGACGGTCCCGCCGATGGCCTTGGCGCCGTCGCGTAGCGGAACAAAGGTGCGCCCATCGCGCATCCGCGCCGCAGGCGTGAAGTTCATCTTCTGGCTGTCCACATACACGGGCACGAGCACGTCCGCGGCCATCGCCGCAGTCGCCGCAAGCAACAGTAGTATAATAGGCAATAGATACTTCATCGTAATGGCCCTCCGCATGACTGTGATTTGGTGCTGCGTGGGTGGATGATACAACGAAAGGGCGGGGGAGGGAAGAGGCCGTGACGGGTAAGTGGGGTCCGCCCGCCGATTGTAGGTAGAACTACCGCAAGCGTGGCGTCAGGGAACAGGATTGATAGGATTTGGAGGATTACGGCATGACGGATAGTTCCGTAGCAGCATAGCCCCGACGGTCTATCGTTTGGCCGTTGAATACGGCCTGATTCCCGCCGATTACCTACCATCGCTACGTCGCTTTGACAACCGGCAGACGAAGCACTCGGAATTCTGTCAGATGCTGACCGTCAATATGAAAGGCGAACGGCGTTGAACCACAGAGACACAGAGGGCACAGAGAACGGCTGGGAAACGGCCGGCCTGCCCCACGATAGGCGTTAAGAGACGTTGCCGTTCTCTGTGTCCTCTGTGTCTCTGTGGTTGATCGCCGTCCATTCCTCGGCAGGGCAGGGCATCTCATTGCCAAGCAGGGCCGCACGGCGCAGTAATACTACCAACAATCGAAAGACGCACCCCCGCCGGTGGGTCTGTCTTGTTATCCGTCGCGGATAGCTATATAATGTTACCGTCGCTGCTCACTTGGGGACAATTAGAGAACGTTCTCAAGGGGCTGGTGAGGCTCGGGAGGTACTGAACTTCCAAATTGAGGTTCACGTCTTCGTAATATGATTGCCAGTTCTTCGCATCATTCAGAGCCGGGGGAGCAAGGGCCGTTGTTTGCTTTGCCTTGCCGAACGGCCACGAGGTGGTAATGATGACAAAGTCACGTGCTGCATCGGTTGTGATGGTACTCACGGCGCTCGCCGCCATAATGGTGGCGAAGCCGTCCTTTGCCCAGGTTGGAGCGCAGGGGAACGTCTTCGTCGAACTCGCTCGTCCCCAGTGTGATGACCAGGGGCATTACATGTCAGTCCTTCAGCCGCGTGAGGTCTCGCTGACCGGGTTCGTCGGATGCCAGTCCGATGTGACCGCAGTCATGGTCAATGACGTCAGCGCGGCTCTCTTCCCAGCGAGCTACCGCCTGTTCGGAAATGCGGGTTTCTCGCGCATCGGGTTCCGGACGCTGGTGTTCCTCAACCCCGATGAACCCCTCACCATCGGCGTGACCGACGCCAACGGCAATGTGGACACAGTTGTCTACCAGCCCGACCGAGCCGCTACAATGGCGCGGTTGAGCCAGTTGTACGCGGCATCCGGGCAGGACGCTTACTGCAGTCTGGCGCTGGCGAACGCGTACGCCTGGGAGGGCGACTACAACACCGCCTGGCCGTTTTACCATCGGTGCATGTCGCTCCAGGTAGGCTTCGCTTTCGGGCCGTACTTCTTCGGGTTGGCGCTGTACGACGCGGATCGGTGGGATGATGCGATCTTGCAGTTCCACCGCTGCGAAGTGCTTGCCCCTGACTTCTATGTCGTGCACTACGACATCGGGCGGTGGGACGAGCGGCGCGGCGACCATAATGGCGCCATTGGCGAATTCCAAGAGGTGATCGCACACCGGCCGAACTTCGTGGAGGCCCACTTGCGCATGGGTGAGTCCCTCGCCCACGCAGGCCGATGGGATGATGCTGCGAGAGAGTTCCATACAACCCTCGGTTACAGTCCGAAGCTCGCGCTCGCCCACAACGGTCTTGGTTCGGTGCTGTCGCACCAGGGCAAATACGACCAGGCGGCGGGCGAGTACCGTACATCATTGCAGTACAACCCGAACTCCGCATCAGCCCATCATGGCCTTGGCGCAACGCTGGCGCATCAGGGCAAGTACGACGAGGCAGCAGGCGAATTGGGGAAAGCCCACAGCCTCAGCCCCAAGGACACGAGCATCACAAAGTCCCTCACATACGTGCAGCAACACGGAACAGGCAAACCGACCGGTCAGTTCAACTCCGGCGGCAAGACGACCGGACAGTCCGGCGGGACGACCGGCCACTTCTCCTCCGGCGGTAATGCAGGTGGAACGACGGGTGGAACAGGCGGTCACTATTCCTCCGGCGGGAAGACCGGCGGAACGACGAGCGGAACGGGTGGCTACTCCTCTGGCGGGAAGACTGGCGGAACGTCCGGAGGGAACTCCGGTCACTACTCCTCCGGCGGAAAGACCGGCGGAACGACAGGCGGAACGGGCGGCTACTCCTCCGGTGGGAAGACCGGCGGAACGTCCGGAGGGAACTCCGGCCACTACTCCTCCGGCGGAAAGACCAACGGAACGACGGGCGGAACGGGTGGCTACTCCTCCGGCGGGAAGACCGGCGGAACGTCCGGCGGGAACTCCGGCCACTACTCCTCCGGCGGGCAGCCCGGTGGTAACTCGGGACACTCTTCCGGCGGTGGAAAGTCGGGCGGAACGTCCGGCGGCTCGTCAGGCGGTGGCAAAGGCGCACCCTCCGGTGGCAATAACGGTCACAATGACCAGAACAAGGGTCATTAGACGGTAGGGGGACGATCCCGCCCAGGCAGGATTGGAGCGGGGGAGAACGGGTGAATGACGACGGCGAGGCCCTCTCTGTATGCAGAGGGGCCTCGCCGTTTTGGTGCCTGTGACCAGCCGTTCACCCAGTCAACGGCTTCTCGATGCGGGCGGCCACCAGGCCCCGCGAGACGCCCGGGGTAGCGGCGAACTTGTCGTGGTCGCCCACGATCATCACGAATGGTTCATCGGCCGGGCATTGCAGATCGATCAGATCGCCGGGATGTAAAGACAGAAGCCGGCGCAGCGTGAGTTTCGGTGCCCGCAGGACCACCCGGACGCCACAGGGGAAACGCGGCGCATGCTTGCCAAGGGGAGCCTTGGCGATCCGCTCGCGGGAGGGAACGGCGCCGTGCCTACCCTCGAGATGGCCCTCGCGCAAGACCCGCTGCATTGCCGTAATTGGCAACGCCACGTTCATCACCCCCTCCGCCGCCGCGATCTTCACCGACAGTCGCATGTGGATCGTTTGTGAGTCGACCCGCCCGGTCGCCGCGGCAACCGCATTGCTCGTGACCACGCGCTCGATGTGCGGGGAGATCACCGACAGGTCGCTCCAGGCAACCGCCCAGGTGGAGAGGATGTCGTTGAGGAACCGCGACAGAACCGCAGCCTGCACCGGCGTGAGGTCGCGCATGTCCTCCGGGATCGCATTCCCCCGACCGCCCAGCATACAGTCGATTGCCGCGAATGCCACGGGAATCGGCACCTCCCAAATCCCCGGCGGGAGTCCGGCGTGGAAAGCGATGATCCCCGCAACCATTACCTCAGGCAGCGCCCCGACGTACTGCTCATACCCGACCGTCTCCAGCGATTTCAGATCGAAAGATACGTCGGCGTCGAGGTATGCCTGGAGAGTACGGCTGACGACGGCGGCAAGAGACGCAGCCTGATGCGTGAGCATTCGCACCTGATCGGGCGACAACTGGGCCGCTTGCCTGAAGTCGTAGAGCTGCGTGTCGGGAACGACCGACGGGTGAGTGATGCGACGAGATTGAGGGCGGAGGGGAGAACGCATAAGGGAAACGATGAACGCTGAATGATGAATGATGAGCGAACGGCAGGGACGGCAACGGCAACCTCACCCCCCTGCCCCCCTCTCCACAAGTGGAGAGGGGGGAAACGGCCCTACCCCGCCCCGCTGCGCGGGGCACCCCTCCCGTGCCGGAAGGGGAAAGGCGAACGGCAACGGCTTCCTGCCCCCCGCTCCACGAGTATGTGTTTAGTGACACCTCTCTCAGACCATGTGGCAGCGCGGATTACGTCGCGTAACTGCCAACATCTTCGCTCTCAAGAGGATGCCTGCTCGTGCCAGCGGTGCAATGGGCGGAGAGCAGTTTGGGCCTGCATTTGGCGTGATAAATCGCGCCGCACATGGTCGAAGAAGGCAGTCGCTAAACAGGTACCTCCACGAGTGGAGAGGGGGAACCGACAGACGACTGCGGCGGCCGTTGTTTGCCGTCTTCGTTGCTGCCGTCGCCGTTCCTGCCGTTCGCTGCCGTTCCTGCCGTTCCTGTCGTTTGCTGCCGTTGCCGTCCCTGCCGTTCGCTCATCATTCATCATTCAGCGCTCATCATTCGACGTACTGCACTGCTGCTCGGTCGGTGGCTATTTCGCCTGACTGTGCGAGCTTGCGGGCGGTGGCGGCTACTTCGCGCTGGGCGGCTGTTACGTCGGTGACCGGCACCGGGCCCATCAGCTCCATCTCCTGCATCAGCACGTCCTGAGCGCGCTGCGAGAGGTTCATCAAGGCCCGCTGGCGGACGCTGTCGGAGCAGCCTTTCAACGCGACGGCGATCAATTTCAGGTCCAGGCTCCGCAGGACGGTTTGCAGGTCTCGATCTGCCAGTTTCATCGTGTCGTCGAAGGTGAAGATGCGGTCGTCGATGGCCTGGTACAGGCCCGTGTCGCGCGTCTTGAGGTCTTCCAGTATCTGGCGGCAGGAGGGCACGTCCAGCTCCATGACGACATCGACCAGGAACTCGAACAAGCTGTCGGCGCTGCGGCGGTCGGCGTTGCCGGCGGAGGCCGTGGCGCCATCGAAAGCGGAGGCGAGGGCATCGAGGGTGCCGGGCGAGAGGGGCGCGAGGTGCGCGGCCCGGAACGCGACCTCGGCTCGCAATTCCTCGGGCATCTCCAGCAGCAAGTCCGCCGCTTTCTGAGCCGTCAGGTGGGTCAGCACCACCGCAATCGTCTGTGGCGTCTCGTGCTCCAGCAAGCGCCATAGCGAGCGTGACTTCAGCTCATTGAGCGCGTACAGGCGCTGCACGCCGACCGTCGATTGGACCTCCACCGGCTTGTCGCTGCCGGCCCTCGGCCCCAGGACCGCGGTCATGAACTCGCTGGCGTAATCCGCCCCGCCCAGCGGCTCGGAGTACGCGCACATCCGCGCGAAATCGCGCAATACCTGCGCCTTGCTCTCCACGCTGATCGGCGGCATCTTCGCAATCGCGTCTGCAAGGGCGCGCACCTGGCGCTCCTCGAGGTGCTCGCCGATGCGCGCAGCCACGTCGGTGCCCAGCGATGCGAGGACGATCGCTGCCCTTCTTACGGCGTCGGTAGCGGCGGGCGAGGTGGAAGGCATGGGTTGGGTTTTGGGTTTCAGGTCTTAGGTTTTAGGGACGGCAGGGAACGGCAACGGCTTCTTCCCCACTTCCTTCGTAGGGAGGGGGGAGAACGGCGACCTCAGCCCCCGGCCCCTTCTCCACGCGTGGAGAGGGGGAGAACGGCATACGACAACGGCAGGGGACGGCCCTACCCCGTCCCGCCCTGCGGCGGGACACCACTCCCGTGGACCCGCCGCAGGCGGGTATGGGAGAGGCGCCTCACTTCTCTTTGGCTCCATGTGGTTGCGCCATTCATGGCGCAATGCCCGCGACGAACCGCGCTGCCACAAGGGAGCAATATGAGTGAACGGTTGCCCCTCGCGAGGCTGTCGAAGCAAATGCGATGCAATCGGTGTGCCAGGGGGGAGGCGCTTAAGGCGTGGGCGCTTCCGTCCGAGGCACACCTCCGACATGGGGATTATCGGACGACGACGGCGGCATCTTAGGAAACATCAGGCACGGGTGCGTATCTGGAGGGCTACAGTTTGTCTGGCCCTTGCGGCAGTGGCGTGGCGAGGGCTGCGGCCTGCGCCGGCCGCTTTGCCGCCGTCGGGGAAGGCGTGCGCCCCGGAGAGCGGGCGCGACGCGGGTGAGCCGCCGACGATGATTCATGTCAGGGCGCTGGCGGGGGGCATCGGGCCCCGGATCGCCGGTACGGCGAGCGAGCGAAAAGGAGCGCAGTACATCGTGGGCGTCATGCGCGGCTTCGGATACCAGGTCCGCGTCGAAGGAGGCATCCCGATCCGCGGGCGCGAGGGCACGACCCAGGACATCCTCGCCACATCATCCCGGCATCTGGGAAATGAGACCCTGATCCTCGGCGCGCACTATGACTCGATGATCGGGCCGGGAGCGAATGACAACGCCAGCGGGGTCGCGGTGCTGCTCGATACCGCCCGGCTGCTTGCCGATCACCCGCTGGCCTATCGGCTCGTGTTCGCGTTTTTCGGAGCGGAGGAGGTTCACCACGAAGGATCGTGGTGGTTGGTTAGGGCTGGAAGGCTGGGGCAAGTGAAGGGGATGATCGCGGTGGACATGATCGGCCTCGGCGACCGGCTGTATCTCAACTACGCCGCCGGGCCGAACGAGGTGGGGGAGAGGCTGCGGCGGGCGGCGTGGACGATCGGCCTCGATCTCGTCAAGCAGATCGACGACTCGCACAGCGACCACGAGGCTTTCGAGCGGGCAGGCATCCCGGCTGCGTGGCTGCAGAGGCTTCCGGACGCGGAGAATCATTCAGCGGGTGACCGGGTGGAGCGCATTCGGCCCAAGTACGTGCAAGAGGTGGTGGACCTGGTGTGTACGTGTTTGATGGACGACGAACGGTCGATCTTCTCCCCAGATGACGCTCCTGAATCGTCAACAGATCATTGACCTCGACGCGACGTCTGGGTATCATAATGGCACGTAATGACATGCAATGACATAGTTGTTGGGAGCATGGAAGATGGTTACCACGACCCCTACTGAATGGCTGACACTCGATCAGGCCTGCAGTTACCTGAATGTCAGTCGCCGGACACTGTACCGGTGGCGCGACCATGGGATCGTGACGTTCCACCGTCTTGGGCCGCGGCAGATCCGCGTCAGCAGGCAGGACCTCAATGACGCGCTGTCGCAGGTGCCATCGGTTGGTGCGCCCGCGCCAAAGGACAGTGGACAGCCCACAACGACCAGTGCTGCCACATTGGAGGAGCGGGCGGCGCTGGCAGAACAGCGACGAATCGTGATCGCCGACATGCGGGCCTTCAGGGAGAAGTTGCAGGCGAAGTATGGAGAACTCAGCGACTCCACCCCATTCATCCGCAAGCTCCGACGCCAGGCCGATAAGAGCACGGCCGGAGATAGCGCGGTGAAGCGATAGTGGCCGATACCGTCTGCGTCGATTCCTGTCTCGCCATCAAGTGGGTGTTCAATGAAGCCCTCCAGGATGAAGCGGCGGAACTCCTCAGCGCGTGGACCAATGCGCGCATTATCGTACCCGCGAGCTTTTTCCTGGAGTGTGCGAGCGCGGCCTATCACAAGCTGAGTTCCGGCAAAATCACCCTGGCGGAAGCCGCAGCCGGTCTGGCCTTCCTCGAGCGCCTCGGAATGGAAGAGGCGCCTCCACGCGAAGTAATGCTGCGCACGGCGGAACTGGCTCACCAACTGAGGATTCATGCGTGGGATACCGTTTACCTGGCAGTCTCCGAGCAGTATGGGTGCGAGTTCTGGACGGTGGATCGGGAGCTTCATCGGAAGGCGTCAAGGCTGTTCGAGTGGATCAGGCTGCTGTCATAGGCGGGTCGGTATCGCGTGGGGCAGGCGTCTCGCGGGCCGATGGCAGCGAGACGAGTGTCGCCGCGCACACCGCCCCCGCTCCCCAAATCACGATGGGGGAGAGGCCCGCCAGCCACTGCGCTCCCCCACCCACGATCAGCACGTATGACAGGTTCGTCCCGATGTGGGCGAGGATGGGGACGGCTGTCGAGCGGAAGCGCACGTAGCCTGCACCGAAGATCAGGCCACCGAGCGCTGCCTGGGCCATCAGGCGGATCTCGCCGTGCGCCAGCGCGAAGGCGGCGGCGCTTACCATCACGGCGACTATCGGCCCGCGCCGCGCCCAGACATGGCGAAGCAGGATGCCCCGGAAGAAGAGCTCCTCGGCCAGTGGGGCGAGAGCCCCGACGATCAGCAGCGCTGCCATGCCTCCGACCGGCTCGGGGCCGAACGGGTAGCGCGGGGCCGGCATCGGGAGGCCGGCCCGGGAGGCGAAGGCGTTGCCGACTGCGAGCAGCCCGCCGAGGCACAGGCCGGCGAGGGGAGGAACGATGGCGAACCTCACCATCCCACCCCCCTCACCACCCTCTGATACCATGTGGCCGCGCCATTCATGGCGCAGTACGCGCGGTAAACCGCGCGTCCACATGAACGGCAAGTGGGGGCGCCCTTTCCGCGGCGCGGTCACAAAGACAGGACTGCAAACCGCCCCCCGCAATCCCCCCCATAAAGCCAACAGCACGACCGGCATGACGCCGATCCGCACCGCCAGGCCGAGGGCGCTCTTGCCGCTGTCAGTATGCGCCAAAGCGGCGATTCCCGCCTGCACCGCTACAATGATCGCACAGGCGAGGATGACGCGGCTTGTCGTCGAGCGCAGGCCTTCCATTGCCCGGTCTTTCGCCGCGCGGAGCGAGGGAACCCTCTTGGGTGGAGGCCCTCTACTGTCCTTTGAAGAACAATATGCCCGGCGCGGTCGTTATAGGAGCGGGATCGAGGGCTGCTTGGCCCGACACGGCCAATGCCCAAAACAGGGATCGACCACAAGGGCACGAGAACACCAAACGGCAAGATCACCTTTGTCGGAATCTGCAGTGTCGTTTCGTGTTCTGGTGTCTTCGTGGTCGGAATCGTCGGTCCGTCCCACACAATCTTCCGCGGGTGAATCATGCCAGCTAAGCTTCTTATCGGACTACTATCTCTTCTCGTTGCGCCGTTCTATCACGAGCCGCCTGCGTTGAGGCCGTTGCAGGTCGATGCGGTCGGGTGGGTAACTGCCGGGCCGAAGAAGGACCCCGTGCGGCTGGTCGGCGTGAATGTCGATACCTACATCTTCGAGGACGGGCGCGTCCCGCCGCCGTGGTTCGTCGGCAGCAAGGATTTCGAGGACCTCGCGAAGTGGGGCATGAACTCCTTCCGCCTTAACATGGACTACCGCTGGTTCATCTCAAAGAAGCTCGACCAGGTGAACCCCAAGGGATGGGAGTATCTCGACTGGGTGGTCTCCGAGGCCGAGCGCAACCGGCTGTATGTCATCCTCGACATGCACATCCCCGTTGGCGGAATGCAGGTTGGAGGGCATGTCACTAAGCTGTGGACTGATGAAAAGCTGCAGCAGGTCTTCATCGACTTGTGGAAGCAGATCGCCGATCGTTACAAGAACTCTCCCGCGATCGCCGGGTATTACCTGATCGGCGAGCCGACACCGAAGAAGCGCGCTCAGTGGCAAACGCTGGCGCAGGCGACGTATGATGCGATCCGCGAGGTCTCGCCCGACCAGGTCGTGATCGTCGAGGCCCCGAACAGCGGGGATGGCGACCTCGCGCAGCTCAAGCCGCTGAATGGCACGAACATCATGTACTCGTGGCAATACTACGAGCCCTTCCCGTTCACCCACCAGGGGGCCTCGTGGGAGGAGCCGGGGGGGTTGCAGGCTGACGATGTCACGTACCCCGGCACGATCATCGAGGATTTCAAGACCCTTGGCAGTGCGTCTCTCCCGGTTCAAGCGCCGACGCCGACGTGGCAGCAGCTAGTTACCGGCCCGATGGTCCCTCCCGCAGACGCCACTCATCTCACTGTCGCTCTTCACGTCTCCGGCGGACAGGGAGAGGTGGATTTCGATGATGTCACGATCTTGGAGAATGGCAAGCCGATAGATATGCTGGACCCGGGCTTCGAGGATGCGAAGCTGATTAACGAGCGCGGCGACAAGCTCCCGGACTACTGGCACGCCAAAGGCAATAAGAAGTCGGTCAAATGGGTGGCCGGCGAAGACGCTCACGGCGGGCAACATTACATTGCCTTTCAGGACAGCGCTGGCGCGGCCACTTTGCGACAAGCATCCGGCAGCGCCACCGGCCTGTATCCGGTGAAACCGGGGGCCACTTACGTGGTCGGCGTATGGGTCCGTGGCGGGCGGGCGAATCTCCTTCCCGAGAAATCGAAGAAAGGCGAGGAGCTGCCGGGCTTCGAGGGCGTTCAGATCGGCTGGGCCCACGCCGAGACGGCGTACTGGGGCCCCCAGGAGCTTGAGCGCGCGGTCTACGACAACCTGATGGCCTGGTCGCAGAAGTATCAGGTGCCCGTCTATGTTCCGGAGTTCGCGGCCTCGGCGGCAGCCCCGGGGCGCAGTGACCTGATCTGGACGCGGGACGTGCTGGCGGCCTTCGACAAGTATGGGTTGTCGTGGCACCTGTGGGATTTCCGGGACATCCGGGGCCCGGACGAGAACATCCTGCACATCATGGGCCTGTACGACGGCCCTGAGGGTTCCGATTCGTCGCAGTGTACTCTGGACACGAAGCTCTTGGATGTGCTGAAGCCGGCGATGAAGCGGGCGAACCAGACTGAGTGAGTGGGGGAGAGAACTGCACGAGATGCAACCAGACTTGCATTTCGCGACGCCAAGTGCAATACTACTTGCACTATGGTCAAGCGAAACTACTGGCTTCAGCGACTTGAGGACGCGTGGCTCCATCGCTCACTGATCTGGCTGTCCGGCGTGCGACGGGTCGGCAAGACGGTTCTTTGCCAGAGCCTCGGCGATCTGGAGTATTTCGACTGCGAGCTTCCCCGTATCCGCGCCGCGCTGGAAGACCCGGAGGCCTTCTGGCGCGGCCTGCGCGGCAAACGCGTTGCCCTCGATGAGGTGCACCGCTTGCACAATCCCTCCGAACTGCTCAAGATCGCCGCCGATCATTTCCCCGACATCCAAGTCATCGCGACAGGATCGTCTACCCTTCAGGCATCAGCCAAGTTCCGCGATACCCTCACCGGGCGCAAGGCCGAGGTGTGGCTTACACCCATGAACAGCGCCGATCTGCGCGAGTTCGGCAGCGCCGATTTGCACGAATTCGGCGATGCCGACCTGACGCATCGGCTCCACTTCGGCGGCTTGCCGTCGTTCTTCCTCAGCCCCCGGCTCCCCGAGGCGGACTTCCAGGAATGGATCGACTCCTACTGGGCGAAGGACATTCAGGAGCTGTTCCGCCTCGAGCGACATGACTCGTTCCAACGGTTCCTCGAACTGGTCATGGCGCAAAGCGGCGGCATCTTCGAGGCCACGAAAATGGCCGCGCCCTGTGAGGTCAGTCGTCCTACAATTGCTAACTACCTGAGGGTCCTGGAAGCCACACGGGTGGCGCACGTAATCCGCCCGTACTCCACCCGCGCCACGACCGAGATCACCTCCGCGCCGAAGGTGTATGGCTTCGACACCGGGTTCGTGTGCTATTACAAGGGATGGTACGCCCTGCGCCCTGAAGACCTCGGCATCCTGTGGGAGCACTATGTGCTTAACGAGCTACACGGCCACCTGTCCGGCCTGACGGTCCGTTACTGGCGCGATCGGCGCGGGCATGAGATCGACTTCGTGCTGGCTCAAAGAGGGCGGCAGGCTTACGACGCAGGGGTCATCGCCATTGAGTGCCGCTGGTCGGCCGTGGATAGCAGTCGGCCAACCAACCTGGGCCGGTTCCGAGAACACTATCCTGACGGGGCGAATTGGGTCGTGGCCGCCGATGTCGAGCGACCGTTCCAGCGTGCACAGGACGGCATCGTGGTGGACTACATCGGGGTCGATGAGATGGTTCGACGACTGGGTGAGGGCGACGGGGGATGATGAGGCGAGTGGTGCGGAGCGGCTTCGCAGAAACTCCGGTCTAATTGAGATTATGTTAAAACGGCAGGAGTTAGAAGTTGGGAGTTCGGGAGTTGACGGCCAGGGGCAACGACGACGGGCATGTCTACAGGATGATCTCCTCAACCCCCGCCACTTGAGCGATCACCGACAGGTGCTTGTCTCGATGCATGAGCGCCGCACCGTTGACGGACGCCGCCGCCCCTATGAGCAGGTCACCGAACTTGACCGCCAGGCCACGGTCACGCAAGGCGCGGCTGATCCGCGCGGCCTCGGAGCCCACTCCATCCATGCGCAGCGCAACCACCCCCTCTAAGCGCTGCTCAAGACGACCTGCCTCGACGCCGTCGGCGACGCCCTGTAGTACCTCCGCGATGACGATTTCACAAGTCGCTGCGGTGTTCGCGGCCAGCGCCGATTGCACGGCCTGCTTGCATGCCATAGCGCCTTGGGGCCGCAGGGCCTCTATCCAGACGCTCGTATCCACCAGTATCGGCCCGCGCGAAGCAGGCGCTAGCGCAGACGGCGCAGCGACAGAGAGCGTCTCGGCTGCCACTATCAACTCACCTCGGCTGATTCGCGACGCCAGCGCTCAAGCGCGGCTGCCTTGTCAGTGCACATGTCACGAGCTTCCCTGATCTCGTCGTAGGTGAGGGCCATCTCCACCGTCCCCAGCATGTCGATGAGTTGTTGTCGTTTGTGGGCGCGGATGAACTCATCCAGCGCCGCCATGATGACGGCCTTCTTGCCCTTCAGGCCGCTGAGCCGTTGTGCCTCGTCGAGAGCTTCCTCGGGGATGTCTACCGTAGTCTTCATACTTATCACCGATACATACTATAGGTACATACTCCCAGTATGTCAAGTGAGCATGAACATGGACCGCCCGAGGATGCGCCTTTCAATTGTAGGGAGTATTACTACGCCGGTTGCGCGGCCCTGCTCGGCAATGAGATGCGACGCGGAGAAAGGGACGGCGATTGACCACGGAGACACAGAGAGCACAGAGAACGGCAACGTCCCTTAACGCCTATCGTGGGGCCGGCCGTATCCCAGCCGTTCTCTGTGCCCTCTGTGTCTCTGTGGTTCAACGCCGTTCGCCTTTCATCTTGACGGTCAGCCTCTGACAACATTCCGAGCGCTTCGTCTGCTGGTTGTCAAAGCGGCGTAGCAATAGTAGGTAATCGGCGGTAGTCTGGCCGTATTCAACAGCCAGAGGACAGGCCGTCGGGGCTATGCTGCTACGGAGCTATCCGTCATGCCGTAATCCGAAATCCTATCAATCGAGGCAATTGCAAAAGTCTGTAGGAGCACTCTCCAGAGTGCGACCGGACCCC
>CAYWBK010000139.1:0-13704 GCA_964455745.1 uncultured Armatimonadia bacterium | reverse complement strand
TCACTCAACTGATCCAGAGTCAGTCGTGTTACCATTACACCACCCGGCAAGCGAGAAGGATTGTACCGGAAGACGCCTTGACAAGTCAAGACGGGGTGAGCCAAAATCGCGAAATCGTGCTTGACGGGAGCGGTTCGTAATGGTATAAACTAATGCTCTGTTCTCGGCTCGTGGCGAATGGCGGGTTCACATGACCGGAAACGCCGGGGGGCCGCTCAGGGTGGCCCAGGGGGAGCGAGGGGTTCGGGAAGACCGACATTCCTCGCCTTTCCGTGTCTGGGGGTCTTCGCAGTCAGGCGGTCGGAGTAACCGGAAGTTCAGCCTAAGCAGAAAGGGCTTGCAGCACATAAGAGCAGAATCCCCAGGTTAGCTCCACGGACGGATGATGAATCGACCGGGTTCGCTGGAAGGCACTTTCGGCGCACCTGTCGTGTTTTTGTGTTCTTGCTTCACCACGCACTCATGGTCCGCGCGGACACTCCGGGTTCTAGGAGGCACGCACCGATATGGCGAACGGCTCTGCCGATAAGACTTACCGCGACGGGAACGAGATACTCCCGCTCCCGGACTTGACCGAGACCCAAACTGACTCTTACAGGTGGTTTTGTGAAGAGGGCCTGAAGGAGCTATTTGAGAACTTCAGCCCGATTGAGGACTATACGGGGAACATCTCGCTGGAATTCCTCGACCATCGCATCGGCGAGGCCAAGAAGACACTGGAGGAGTGCAAGGAGAGCGACTCGACGTTCGAGGCGCCGCTTTTCGCCAAAGTGCGCCTGGTCGACAAGGAGACCGGCGAGATCAAGGAGAGCGAGGTCTACATGGGGGAGATCCCCGTGATGACCCCGCGCGGCACATTCCTCATCAATGGCGCGGAGCGCGTCGTCATCAGTCAGCTCGCCCGCTCGCCGAGCGTCTACTTCCGCGACACGATTGATGCCGCGGGCCGCGTTCTGTACTCGGCACAGATCATCCCCAACGACGGGGCCTGGGTCGAGATCGACACTGCGGCCAGCGGAGCCATCGGCGTGAAGATCGGCCAGACCCGCAAGTTCCCGGTCACGACGCTGATGCGGGCGCTGGACTGGTTCGACGACCAGATCGGCGACGCGCCGCGGACCGGCACCACGCACGAGATTCTGGACTTCTTCGGACGGAAGGAGCCGCTTCAGGTCAGCGACCTGATGTCGAGCATCGCGAAGGTCGAAGAGCAGGGGATGCCCGGCATCGAGACGCATGATGTGTACTATTCGCTGGACCGTATCGTCAGCGCCGAGGGCGACCTCATCGTCGAGCCGTACGACTTCATCTCAGAGAAGCGGGCCCGGGACATTCAGGGCACCGGCCGCAACGAGATCGCGGCTCTGGTCATCCCGAACCAGATTCACATCACTTTGGGCGATGATAACACACACACGGCGGAAGAGGGCCTGCTGGATGTCTACCGGAAGATCCGGCCGGGCGATCCGCCGACGGTAGACAGCGCCGAATCGCTTCTGCGCTCGTACTTCTTCGATGTCCGCAAGTACGACCTGGGGCGCGTCGGGCGCTACAAGATGAATAAGAAGCTGAATTCGGATGTGGACCTCAAGACCCACACCCTTACCCGTGGGGACGTTCTGGCCATCGTCAAGTATCTACTGAACCTATCGCACAACGAGGGTTCGACGGATGACATCGACCACTTGCAGAACAAGCGCGTGAAAGCGGTCGGCGAGCTGTTGCAGGCGCAGCTTCGGACGGGCTTCCTGCGGATGGAGCGCGTGGCCCGCGAGCGCATGACGAGCCTCGCCGCCGAGGACATGGTGCCGCAGTCGGTGATCAGCGTGAAGCCGATCTCGGCAGCGGTCAACAGCTTCTTCGGCAGCGGCCAGCTTTCGCAGTTCATGGATCAGATCAACCCGCTGGCGGAGCTCGCGCACAAGCGGCGTCTGTCCGCTTTGGGGCCGGGCGGCTTGAGCAAGCAGAGCGCCAAGCTGGAGGTCCGCGACGTCCATCACAGCCACTATGGGCGCATTTGTCCGATCGAGACGCCTGAAGGTCCGAACGTCGGCCTCATCGGCTATCTCGCCTTGCACGCGCGGCTGGACCCGTATGGGTTCCTGCAGACGCCTTTCCGGCGCTGCAAGGGCGGGCGCGTCACCAACGAAATCGACTACCTGACGGCAGACGAGGAAGAGCACTTCAACATCGCGACCGTGTCGGAACCGATCGCCGACACCGGCATGTTCGTGCATGAGACGTTGACAGCGCGGCGCAGCGGCGGATTCCCGATGGTGTCGCGCAATGACGTCGATTACGTGGACGTGTCGGCGCGGCAGATCTTCTCGGTCGCGACCTCGCTAATTCCGTTCCTGGAAAACGACGACGCGGTCCGCGCGCTGGCAGGCTCGAACATGCAGCGCCAGGCGGTTCCGCTGCTTTTGACGACGGCGCCGTGGGTGCGCACCGGGCTTGAGGGCCGTGTGGCGATCGACTCGGGCGCAGTATTGACCGCCGAACAGGACGGCAAGGTGATCTCGTGCTCGGCCGACCACGTGGAAGTCGAGTACGTGGATGGCAGCGTGCACAACTACCGCCTGCAGAAGTTTGTGCGCACGAACATGGGCACTTGCATCAACCAGCGCTCGCTCGTGCACAAGTACCAACAGTTGAAGGCGGGCGATCCGCTGGCCGACGGCGCGGCGACCAAGGGCGGAGAGCTGGCGCTGGGCAAGAATTTGCTGGTCGCGTTCGTGCCGTGGGAGGGCTACAACTACGAGGACGCGATCCTCATCAGCGAGCGGCTGGTCAGGGACGACGAGCTGACCTCGATCCATGTCGCGAAGTTCGAGTGCGAGGCTCGCGATACGAAACTGGGGCCGGAGGAGATCACCCGGGACATCCCCAACGTCGGTGATGACGCGCTCAAGGACCTCGACCCGACCGGTGTCGTGCGGATCGGAGCCGAAGTGCGCACGGAGGACATTCTCGTCGGGCGGGTCGCCCCCAAGGGGCAGTCCGAACTGACGGCGGAGGAGAAGCTGGTCATCGCCATCTTCGGCAAGAAGGCCGAGGAGATGCGCGATGTGTCGCTGCGCGTACCGCACGGCGAGAAAGGCATCGTCATCGCGACGAAGATCTTCTCGCGCTATAAGTACCGCTGCGACCGCTGCGACAGGGAATACGCGTATAGCAAGCCGGCGGAGATCAACCACTGCGAGAACTGCAGCGCCAAGCTGAAGAAGATCCCGGGCGACGAACTGAAGCCCGGCGTCAACCAGCTCGTGCGCGTGTATGTGGCGCAGAAGCGCAAGGTCATGGTCGGCGACAAGCTGACCGGACGTCACGGCAACAAGGGCGTCATCTCGCGGATCATGCCGGATGCAGACATGCCGTTCCTCGCGGACGGGACGCCGGTCGATATCTGCCTGAACCCGCTGAGCGTGCCCTCGCGCATGAACATGGGCCAGCTTCTGGAGACTCATCTTGGCTACGTCGCCCGGCACCTGCAGGAGGTCTTCGTAAACCCGATCTTCGAGGGCCGATCCGGCGATGATATTCGCGTGGGCATGACCCAGGTCTCGGAGAAACTCCGGCGACAGAGCCTGCGTTCCTACCTGGAGATCGAGTTCGGCCAGTTCGGCGCGGTGATCGACACCGAGGCCATCGATTGGTCGGAGGAGGCGGAATACTGCCGCGCCTGCACGGCGCAACTCGCGGCTCTCCCGCGGGAGACTCAGAACATGCTCTCGGAGTGGCTGGGGATCGAGCCGGAGGCGTGGGAACAGGCCACCGGCAAGAAGGCCGGCGAGTTGCTGTTCGAGCAAGCCAAGAAGAATGCCTGGCAGAAGGCGCAGTTCGACCGGCGCACGGGCAAGGACGTGCTCTTCGACGGCCGCACCGGCGAGGCGTTCAATCAGCCGGTCATGGTGGGCTGCATGTACATTCTCAAACTGCACCACCTCGTAGAGGACAAGATGCACGCGCGCTCGACGGGTCCTTACAGCCTCATCACCCAGCAGCCGCTGGGCGGCAAGGCGCAGATGGGCGGGCAGCGCTTCGGTGAGATGGAGGTGTGGGCGCTGGAGGCCTACGGAGCGGCCTATACGCTGCAGGAGATCCTGACCGTGAAGTCGGACGATGTGCAGGGCCGGGTGAACACCTACGCAGCGATCGTACGCGACGGCAACATCGAGGAGCCGGGCGTGCCGGAGTCGTTCAAGATCTTGATGCACGAGATGCAAAGCCTCGGGCTGGATGTGCGCGTGGAGACCAAGGAAGGGCATCTGGTGGACCTGAAATCGGATCTGGATGACTTGAGGTAGGGAGCCGCTCCCCCGGAGGGAACGGCGGACGGCTTTCCTAACCCCCCTGCCCTCGGAGGGAAGGGGGGAACGGCGGACCTCACCCCCCGGCCCTCTCTCCACTCGTGGAGAGGGGGGGAACGACAAACGGCAACAACGGACCTCACCCCCCAGCCCCCTCTCCACTCGTGGAGAGGGGGAGAACGACAAACGGCAACGGCGGACCTCACCCCCCGGCCCCCTCTCCACGAGTGGAGAGGGGGGAACGACAAACGGCAACAACGGACCTCACCCCCCAGCCCCCTCTCCACTCGTGGAGAGGGGGAGAACGACAAACGGCAACGGCTTTCTCCTCTCGGGGCGAGGACTAGGCGACGGTATACGGCAGGTTTTAGGCGGGTGAGGGCGGGATGTGGCGGTGGGGGAGTGCAGACATAGAGCTTGGAGGCGAATGAAATTGGCATTGTCCACGACCGATTTCGACGCGATCACTATAGGTTTGGCGTCTCCGCATGAAATCCGGGGCTGGTCGCACGGGGAAGTCAAGAAGCCCGAGACGATCAATTACCGGACGTATAAGCCGGAACGAGACGGGCTTTTCTGCGAGCGCATCTTCGGCCCCTCACGGGACTGGGAGTGCCACTGCGGGAAATATAAGAAGGTCAAGTTCAAGGGCATCATTTGCGATCGCTGCGGTGTTGAAGTCACCCGGTCAAAAGTCCGGCGCGAGCGGATGGGGCACATCGAACTCGCGGCGCCGGTTTGCCATAGCTGGTATCTGAAAGGCGTTCCCAGCCCGATCAGCCTGCTTTTGGACATGTCGCGGCGACTGCTCGAAGAGGTCGTGTACTTCGCCTCATACATCGTGACCAGTGTCGATGTCGAGCGGCTGGGGAAGTGGCAGCGCGACATTCAGGGCGCGATCGAGGAAGAGAAAGACGCAATCCGTCAGCAGTGCGACGCGGCGATGGATCAGCTTCGTCAACGATACGAGGAGGGCTTGCGCAAGCAGGCCGAGATCGATGCCGCGCAGGCCGCGGCAGCGGCGGAAGAGCGCGAGCCGACCGATGAAGAGCTGGAACTGATGGGCGAGGAGGAAGAGCCGTTCCTCGCTTTGGCCGCCGGCGTCCCGACCTACGCCTATGACGGCCTGCCGGAGTACATGACCGAGGAAGAGCTTAGCCGGCGGCTGCAGCGCGAGACCGAGGCTGCGGGCGAACGGATGGACGATCTGGACAAGGCGTATCTGAAGCTGTTCGAGCTTTCGCCCAAGCAGCTTATCAGCGAGATGGACTATCGGCGTCTGCGCAACCTGCTGGAGGTTTGCGAGGATCGCGTCGGTTCGGGCCTCAACGACTGCTTCAAGGCGGGCCTGGGCGCCGAGGCTGTCCGCGACTTGCTGGCGGAGATCGACCTGGACGAGCTGGCGCATGAACTGCGCAAGGAGATCGACGAACGCACGGGCGCTCGCCGGGCCCGCGCAGTCAAACGCCTGAAGATCGTCGAGGCATTCAAGAATTCCAAGAACCGGCCTGAGTGGATGATTATGGAGGTCGTGCCGGTGCTGCCGCCGGAGCTTCGCCCGATGGTGCAGCTCGACGGCGGGCGATTCGCCACCTCGGACCTCAACGACCTGTATCGGCGGGTCATCAACCGCAATAACCGCCTGCGCAGGATCATCGAGATCAATGCGCCGGAGTCGATCATCAACCACGAACGGCGGCTGCTTCAGGAGGCCGTGGACGCGCTGATCGACAACAGCCGCCGGAGCCGGCCTGTGACAGGCTCGAACCGTCGGCCGCTCAAGTCGCTTTCCGACATGCTCAAGGGCAAGGAGGGGCGCTTCCGCAAGAACCTGTTGGGCAAGCGCGTGGACTACTCGGGCCGGTCGGTTATCGTCGTCGGCCCGGAACTGAAGCTGCACCAGTGCGGCTTGCCGCGCGAAATGGCGCTGGAGCTGTTCAAGCCGTTCGTCATGCAGCGGCTGGTTGTCAAGGAGCACACCACCAATATCAAGACGGCCAAGAGAATGGTGGATCGGCTGCGGCCCGAGGTTTGGGACGCGCTGGACGAGGTGATCGAGGATCACCCGGTCATGCTCAACCGCGCGCCGACGCTGCACCGGCTGGGCATCCAGGCCTTCGAGCCGGTCTTGATCGACGGTAAGGCGATTCAACTTCACCCGCTTTGCTGCGAGGCCTTCAACGCGGACTTCGACGGCGACCAGATGGCGGTTCACGTGCCGCTGTCGGCATACGCGCAGGCCGAGGCCCGGCTGTTGATGCTGGCGTCGCGCAACCTGTTCAAGCCCGCAGACGGCAACCCGATCTGCGCGCCGAAGTACGACGTCGTGCTGGGCTGTTATTATATGACCCAGGAGAACCCGCGGGGTCTGGGTTCGGGCCACGTCTTCGAGAGCGCCGAGGCTGTCATCACGGCATACGAGCATCGGGCGGTCGACTTGCACGCCACGATCAAGGCCCGCATTCCACAGATCTTCGTCGAGGCGCTGGACGAAGAGGGCAACGATGTCACGATCGACCCGCAGCTCATGATCGATCTGCGGCGGACGGTGTACCTGAACGTGGGCGGCGAGCACCCGATCCACGAGCGCAGCCTGGTGGTGGAGCTTACGCCGGAGCTGGTCGAGACAGCGCAGGCGACGGCAGACGAGGAGCAGACCCCGGAGGGCGCGCCGGTGCAGTACAGGCAGCCGGTTGCGGAAGTCGGGTCCAAGGAAGAGCGGATACTGGGGCTTTGCCGCAAGTACGTCGGCTCGGCGTGTCTGGAGGGGCGGCTCCCCGTCGGCACCACGATCACAATCGCGGTGCGGCGGACGATGCTGGACACCACGGTCGGCCGCGTCGTCTTCAACCACGGCCTGCCGCTGGACATGGACTTCCGCAACCACGACATCGCCAAGAAAGAGCTTGGGGACATCGTCAAGGAGTGCTATCGGATCTACGGGCAGGAGCGCACGGCCCAGCTTCTGGACGAGTTGAAGACCCTGGGCTTCAAGTACGCGACCCGCGCCGGGATCAGCATCTGCCTGGACGACACGGAGATCAAGACGCGCCGCGACGAGATCGTCACCCGGACGGAGAAGGAAGTCCGGCGGATCAATGACGCCGCCGCGAAGGGCCTCATCACCGCTGACGAGCGCGAGCAGCTTGTGCTGGAGCTTTGGAGTCGCGCCCGCGAGGACGTGGCCGACGACATCCTCAACAACGTGGACTCGTTCAACTCGTTGTGGATGATGATCAACTCGGGCGCGCGCGCGAATCGCTCGCACATCTCGCAGCTTTCCGGGATGCGCGGTCTCATGCAAGACCCGTTCGGGCGTCTGATCGAGGACATGCCCGTTAAGAGCAATCTGCATGAGGGCCTCAACGTTCTGGAATACTTCGTATCGACGCACGGCGCGCGCAAGGGTCTAGCGGATACGGCTCTGCGAACCGCTGACGCCGGCTACCTAACTCGGCGACTGGTCGATGTGGCCCAGGATCTGATGATCCGGGCCGACGACTGCGGCACGAGCGATGGCATCGAAGTGTATCCGCTGTACAAGCGAGAGCTTCATTGCCCGTCTTGCGGGCGGGAGGACGTAGGGCGCGGCGACACCTGTGCGTACTGCAGCGCCGACCTGCCCAAGGATGTCAGCAACGACGTCTACGAGACCTACGAGACGCTCTCGGACCGAGTCATCGGGCGGACGGCCGCGGAACCGATCATCCACCCCGAAACGGGAGAGGTTCTCGTTCCGGCCGGGTTCGAGATCGACGAGCGTCTGGCGGACATCGTGACGAAGGCCGGCGTTGTGACCGCCGTGGTGCGGTCGGCGCTGACTTGCGAGCTTCGCAACGGCATCTGCGCCAAGTGCTACGGGCGGGACTTGGCGCGCCACCAGGCGGTGGAAGTCGGATCGGCGGTTGGGATCATCGCGGCTCAGTCGATCGGCGAGCCGGGCACGCAGCTTACGATGCGCACCTTCCACACCGGCGGCGTTGCCGGTGAGTACATCACGGGCGTTCCGGACGTGAAGAAGCGCAAGCAACAGGCCCTGCGCAGCCTCAGCGACGACATCGAAACGGGTATCGTCTCGCTGTCGGACATGGGCGGCGGCGGTCGGGCACGGCGCAAGGCGATCAAGGAGATGCTGAAGGTCTTGGAGTCCTCGGTCCACGGCCTCCTGCGCGTCGTCGAGCTGTTCGAGGCGCGGACGCCGAAGGGACAGGCGATCACGGCGAAGGTCGACGGGCGAGTGGCGGAAGTCGAGACGAAGGGCCTGAGGACCGTGGTCATTCACTCCGAACATCACATCGACGACATCACGAACGTGCGCGGTGAGCGGCTGGCGGAGAACGTGATGGCGCCGGACGGCAAGACGGTGCTGGCCAAGAAAGGCCAGAAACTGTTGAAGAAAGTCCGCAGCCGGATCAAGAAGGCCGGCGTCGAGCAGATCAAGATCAGCACCTCGCATTTGGTGCCCTATCGCGGCGACCTGTTCGTTCGCGAGGGGACCGACGTGCACGCCGGTGACCGACTGATGGCCGGGCCGGTCGATCCCGAGGACATCCTCGAGATGAAGGGCATCCGTGGAGTGCAAGACTACCTGGTGCGCGAGATCCAGGCTGTCTACAAGTCACAGGCGGTCAGTATTAACGACAAGCACATCGAAGTTATCGTGCGACAGATGCTCAAGAAGCGCAAGATACGCGACCACGGCGACACGCGCTTCCTGCCGGGCGAGATCGTGGACCGGTTCGACTTCGAGGACGAGAACAAGCGCGTTGTGGCGCTCGGCGGACGCCCGGCGACGGCGGACCCGGTGCTGCTGGGGATCACCCAGGCATCGCTGGCGACCGACGGGTTCCTCTCGGCGGCCTCGTTCCAGCGGACGACGCGGGTCTTGACCGAGGCGGCATGTGAGTATCGGCGCGATCCGCTGTTGGGCCTCAAAGAGAATGTCATCATCGGCCGGCTGATCCCGGCCGGGAGCGGCATGCCGCTGCACCGGGACCGGCAGATCGGGTTCTCCGACGATGTGGCGGAGGAGCTCTTGCCGCAGGCGGTAGCGGCTCCGGTCGCGATTGCCGAGCAGGAGAAGGACGCGGTGGCGGAGATTCTGGATGAGATCGGCGACCTGGGCGCAGTCGGCGAGTTGGCGGAGTTCGATGACGATTACGATGACGATCTGGGCGACGATGATGATGAGGTTGAAGTCGAGGTGGACGTAGAGATAGACGAGGAGTAGACGGCGACCTCACCCTGACCCGCCTGCGGCGGGTGTGCCCCTCTCCGCAAGCGGAGAGCACGGCTACGGCCCTACCCCGTCCCGCCTGCGGCGGGCCACCCCTCCCGTACCGGGAGGGAGACGGCTGACGGCGACCTCACCCTGACCCGCCTGCGGCGGGTATGCCCCTCTTCCCGCCCAGGCGGGATGGAGAGGGGAGAACGGCAGTGGTTTCGCGGGGCAGGGCCGCCTGTGCCAGGCGGCGTAGCTGGGGCAAGGCGGGCGGTGGGGAAAACGGTGGAAAAAGCCGGGAATGTGGGCCGGAATCTATTGACAGGCGTGGACCCGGCGGCTATACTAAACGCCTGTCGCCAAGGCAAGCGCACGAAGTCGAAGAGACCGGTGCGAACTGCTTTGTGCTCGTTGCGGTAGTTGGCGGTGAGGTTGTCAATTAGGACTCGGCTTGCGCACGTAATCCGTGAGCTGGTCATCAGTGTATCAAGGGGCAGAAGCCTATCGGTAGCCTCGGTTGAGGCCACGACCGCTTTTGCAGCGCTCTTAACAGCAGCCCTTTATGAGCCCCTCGCGCTGATGCCGAGGGGTTTTCGTTTCCGCCCCCCAGCCGTTTGTAGATTGGGGTCCCACGTAAGGCGGCTCCGATCGTACCCAGGCCAAGCCGAATCCGCATTGACGGATCAAACGCAGGCGAGAGCGGTGAGCTCGCAAGGAGTGAAGTCCGTGCCAACAATCAGTCAGCTCGTGCGCAAGGGCCGCAAGAAGAAGGAAAAGAAGATGAGGATGCCCGCGCTTAAGTTCGTGTGGAACGCACTCAAGCGCAAGAGCCGAATGGTTGAGGGCGCTCCTCAGCGCCGCGGCGTGTGCACCCGCGTGTGGGTTCAGACCCCCAAGAAGCCGAACTCGGCTTTGCGGAAGTGCGCCCGCGTGCGTCTCTTCAACCGCCAGGAAGTCACAGCGTATATCCCTGGCGAGGGCCACAATCTTGCGGAACACTCGATTGTTCTTGTGCGCGGCGGCCGTGTCAAGGACCTCAACTCCGTGAAGTACCACGTCATCCGAGGCACGCTCGATACCGCCGGCGTTGAGAAGCGCAAGCAGGGCCGGTCGAAATATGGCACCAAGCGTCCTAAGTAGGGTGACATCGGTGCTTTCGGCGCGTGCCTGAGGCGCGCACTACGGGGTAATCGTAACGTCGGACGGCGGCTGTGAGCGCCGAACCTGCAATGCTTGAAGAGGTGTGTTGTCATGCCGAGAAAAGGGGAGATCTCCAGGCGACGCGTGGCCCCGGACCCTGTGTTCGGTAGCGAACTGGTAAGCCGCATCATCAACAAGCTGATGAAGGGCGGCAAGAAGAGCGTTGCCGAGCGGATTTTCTACGGCGCCTTGCAGATGGTCCGCGAAGAGACCGGGCGCAACCCGCTCGAGGTCTTCAACCACGCATTCCGCAACATCATGCCTCTGCTCGAGGTGCGACCGCGACGCGTCGGTGGCGCGACCTACCAGGTGCCTGTCGAGGTCCGCGCGCAACGGCAACTCACGCTGACGATCCGCTGGCTGATCAATGCGGCGCGGGCCCGGCACGAGCGCACGATGGTCGAGCGTCTCGCACGGGAACTCATGGACGCCTCGAACCGCGAGGGCGCAGCGATGCGCCGGCGAGAAGAAGTGCAGCGCATGGCCGAGGCCAACAAGGCCTATGCGCACTATCGGTGGTAGCGGCGCAGCCGCCAGCATCTTTGCGGGGCCTGGGATAGCCCGGGAAACATGAACATCGTGAGTCGCCCGGTCTTACAGTGTGGATTGTAGGGTGTGGGCTGGGGTCGCCAGAGGTGACCGAGGGAATAGACCGTGCCGAATTCATTGGATTTACAGAAAACCAGAAACATCGGTATTGCAGCGCACATTGACGCGGGCAAGACGACGGTTACCGAGCGCATCCTCTTCTACACCGGCCGCATCCACCGCATGGGCGAGGTGCACGAGGGGGACGCGACGATGGATTGGATGCCGCAGGAGATGGAGCGCGGCATCACCATCACGTCGGCGGCGACGACGACCCAGTGGCGCGATCATCTGATCAACATCATTGATACGCCCGGGCATGTCGATTTCACTGTCGAAGTCGAGCGATCTTTGAGAGTTCTTGATGGCCTGGTCGTGGTGATGTGCGGTGTGGGCGGCGTGCAGCCGCAGTCGGAGACCGTCTGGCGGCAGGCCAACAAGTACAATATCCCGCGCATTGTGTTCATCAACAAGCTCGACCGAGCGGGCGCGGATTTCCACGACGTGCTCCACCAGTTGCGGACGCGGCTCGGCGCGAATGTGCTCGCGATCCAGCTCCCGATCGGCGCCGAAGAGCGGTTCCGTGGCGTGGTCGATCTCATCGAGCGTAAGGCCTATCAGTTCGCTGGCGAGCGAGGCGAGACGATCGAGGAGATCGAGATCCCGGAGAAGATGCGCGACCGCGTTGACCGCTTCCGAGATCATCTGGTCGTCGTGCTGGCGGAACACGATCCCGACCTGGAGACCAAGTACATCGAGGGCGTGGCGCCGACGGTTGATGAACTGAGGGCGGCCCTGCGGCGGGCGACGGTTCGCGGCGAACTCATCCCGGTGGTGGCTGGGTCGGCGTTCAAGAATAAAGGCGTCCAGAAGCTGATCGATGCGGTTGTCGATTACCTTCCGTCTCCGGTCGATGTTCCGCCGGTGGTTGGCGAGAACCCCTCGTCCGGACATGAGGAAGTGCGCAAGCCCCTCGACACCGAGCCGTTCGCGGCGCTCATGTTTAAGGTGATGAGCGATCCGTTCGTCGGACAGCTTTCCTACCTGAGAGTGTACTCCGGCAAAGTGAAGCGCGGGGACACGGTGCTGAACGCGACCTCCGGGAAGCGTTCGCGGCTCGGGCGGCTTCTCAGGATGCACGCGAACCGCCGCGAGGAACTGGACGAGATCGGCCCCGGCGACATCATCGCCGTCGTAGGCCTGGCAGCCGCGGCGACCGGGGACACGCTGTGCACGCCCGCTCACCCGATTGTCCTGGAGCGGATCACGTTTCCCGAGCCGGTCATCGCGATGGCCATCGAGCCAAAGACGAAGGCGGACGAGGATCGCCTTGCGGATGCGCTGCAGAAGCTCGTGCTCGAAGACCCGACCTTCCGCGCCAGGACCGACCGCGAGACGGGTCAACAGATCATCTCGGGGATGGGCGAACTTCACCTTGACATCATCCGCGACCGGCTCCAGCGAGAGTTCAATGTCGCGGCAAACGTAGGCAAGCCGCAGGTTTCATACAAAGAGACCATAACGCGCACCGCAGAGGCCGATGAGCGGTTCGTGCGGCAGACCGGCGGACACGGGCAGTACGGGCATGTTGTGCTGCGGGTTGAACCGACCCCGGAAGGGGAGGAGTTCATCTTCGTCGATGCGACCAAGGGCGGGGTGATCCCCAAGGAGTTCATCCCGGCGGTCCAAAAGGGCGTCAAGAGCGCGATGGAGGCAGGGACGCTGGGAGGGTACCCGGTCACAAGGGTAAAGGCAACGCTCCTGAACGGTTCGTATCACGAGGTGGATTCCTCGGACTTGGCGTTCACGGCAGCAGGGTCGCTGGCGTTCCGGGAGGCGTTCCGCAAGGCGGGGCCGGTGCTGCTGGAGCCGATTATGTCCGTTGAGGTCATTACACCCGAAGATAACATGGGGGACGTGGTCAACGATCTCGCGGCACGGCGAGCGCAGATACAAAACATGGTGCCGACTACCGGGAACACGCAGAAGATCGACGCACTGGTGCCGCTGGCGACAATGTTCGGGTATTCGACGACGCTGCGCTCTCTCAGTCAGGGTAGGGCGACCTATACGATGGAGCCGCATTCCTACCAGCCGATACCCGAGGGAGCATTGACGTAGGGGAGGACCTCACTCCCGGCTCCTCTCCACAAAGTGGAGAGGGGGGAACGACAAACGGCGACCTCACCCCCCTGCCCCCTCTCCACGGGTGGAGAGGGGGGGGACGACGACGGCAAACGGCACCTCACCCCCGGCCCCTCTCCACGAGTGGAGAGGGGAGAACGACGACGGCGACCTCACCCCCCTTGCCCCCTCTCCACGGGTGGAGAGGGGGGGACGACGACGGCAAACGGCACCTCACCCCCGGCCCCTCTCCACAAGTGG
>CAYWBK010000138.1:0-13771 GCA_964455745.1 uncultured Armatimonadia bacterium | reverse complement strand
GCATCCCCGACGATTTGGGCGGCTGCGCCGCCACCCGTCCTGCGGACGGAAACGGCCCTAACTACCGGCCCTGAACCGGACGCTGAAGCATCCGGCTGAGGGGCGCTTCGCGCCGGGCGTCCTGGCGGACGCGACGGCAACGGCTTCCCCACAGCAGTCGGCTACCACCCTCGCCAGATCAGTTTACGGCATCTACCCACACACATTGAGGAAGAGCCTGCTGCGTGGGCCGATCTTACCCGGCGGTGGAAAAACCGTTGTCCGCCGATCCCGACCGAACCCAACCTGTGGTACAATGAATCCCCCGCACGCATCCGCTGTTACCAGGAGCGATACCACCATGCGCGCTGCAACCCTGCTCGGCCTGTTGCTTTGTGCATCAGCCCATGCTGCCCCGAAGATCGCCATTTTCAGCGAGGACGGCTTCCCCTACTACATGGCCAGCGAGGCCGATTCGCCTCGGCTGTTTCAGGAGTTGTACCGGGGCATCGGCCTGCAAGCGGACCTCCTCGACGCCGCGACCCTGGCCAATCCCGCCAAGTTCAACGCGCACGAATATGTGGCTTATGTGCACCCCTACGGCAATACATTCCCACTGGAAGCCTTTGCCAACCTGACTGCGTTCCATGCGGCCGGCGGAATCCTGGTGATGCCCAGCGGCGTGCCCTTCTGCCACCCCGCGACTCGGCGAGGGGCTGCCGGCTGGGGGATGCAGGCGGGTGGCGACAGCGGCCGCATTGTGGGCACTTCCCATTCCGGCTCCGCCTGTCTGCAGATCCACAATACGACGCCGGATGGCTGGACCGGCCCCGCCAGCGCGCGGATGCCCGCCAACCCCGGCGACAGGTTCGTGGTCGGCGGCTGGGTGAAACTCGACCGCGACATTGCGCCCCACGAGAAAAACGCCATCTACCTGCGCTTCTTCGATGCAACGGGGCAATTCTGCGGCCAGGTCGGACCTGCCCTGCCGACGGCCGCGTGCGACTGGACGTACCTGCAGCAGGAAGTGACGGTGCCTGCCGGCGCGGCGGCGATGGACGTGTCCCCGCAACTATGGTCGCCCGACGCGCGCGTTCTGTTGGATGACCTGTCCCTGCGCCCCGCCGCCGGTGGCGCGAACATGCTGGCGAATCCCTCCTTCGAGCAAGCCAGCGGAGATTGGGTAGACCTGGGCCACGACAGCGCCTACCAAACTCACGACAAGGGCATCGGAATCGGCGGCTTCGTAAGCCCTGCCGAACCCGGTGATTTCGTGCTGAGCGACTTCGGGCGCCAGATTGGGCTCGATGCGGTCGATTGGTCGCTGCTCCCCGGTCCTTCGATGGCCCAGACCCTCGACAAGGCCTCCCTGCCGCCGGAGGACGAGGTGATCCCGCTCGTCTCAGCGGGCCCTCCCCAGAACGGCGTCTACCCGGCGGTGCTCGTCCGGCACCATTGCCCGCAGTTCAACGGCGCGATCGACGTGTGGGGCCGCAGCCACTGTGATACGATCACGGATCGCGCGCTTTTCCAGATCGTGCTGAAGTCCACCGTGGCCGCGCTGCAGATGAAGGGCCTGCTGTCCGGCCAGGAGGTAGCGGCGATGGTGGTCAAGATCAACGCGACTGTCCCCGGCAAGGAGCACGTGTATCAGCCCGTCACCGAGCGCCGCCCGTTCGATACTCCGTGGCCGCATTCGACCAGGCCCGCGGAGACGATCCTGGTGTGTGACGTATCACAGGCCCTGGCCGAGCAGCAATTCGCTCTCGCCGTGTTGCAGGGCCTCGTGAACCGCACGCAGCCGCGCCTCTACCTTCTTCACAGCCGCTACGCGCGCCAGGATCGGCAATGGCTCGACGAGCTGGCGCTGGAGGGGCTGAAGCCGCGTGAAGTGAAGGCGGACGAGGTGTGGCGCACTTTCGCCGGTGTGCCGAGGGGCCGCGTCGTGTATGACAGCACCATTATGAAGGAGATCGGGGCCTACCATGCCGACCGGCTGAACCTGACCAACATCGTCCTGATGCTGTGTGCGGTCAACGATGCGGTTCCGGAGGCGGTGCCGGGTAATGCTGCTCCGCCGGCCGGCCTGCCGGTAATTTTCGACACCCGGGGTAAATGGCAGACGCCGGGGGACATGTACGCCTGGGCATACGACACCCTCTGGCCGCGCATGAACCACCACATCCTGGCGACGCTATACCCGGGGATCTTCTATATCACCGACTACCTGGTGGAGAATCGCATCTTCACCTTCTGGTTCCCCTCGCAACGGACGCTCAAAGAGCAGGACCTTCTGGAGCGCGTGTTGGCCTCCACGCCACCCAACACACCCATCGTCGGCTGGTGGTTCTGCTGGATGCCCGATGTCCAGGACCCCGCTCACCCCGCCGCCGATTGTGTGGGCGAGGGGGAGGGTGTGCGGCTCGGCTCGATGTTCGGCAAGTTCCTGACGGCCTCGCACGAGGCCACAAACCTCAGCCTGCTTTCGGGGATGCCACGCCTGGGGCTTAAGCACAAGCCCGTCTCCCATCCCGTGGCGCTCGACCGCAGCAAGGTCTACTACTCCTTCCTGATGTCCGATGGCGACAACCTTGGCGAGGCGCTGATGATGCGCACCCGCGACCTGCAGTGGGACGCCTCGCGGACAGGCAATGTGCCTATAGGTTGGTCATTCGCCCCGGCCTGTGCGGTACTGGCTCCGCCGGTATTGAACTACTACCTGCGCTCGGCCACCGAGGCCGACTATCTGATCGGCGGCCTGGGAATCGGCTACACCCAACCGGACGTGTACGCGACGGCCTTCCCGAAGCAGCGCGACGCGATCTTTGCGCAATACGCGCGCATGACCGCCGATTCGCTGGCTCCGCTGGACACGAGCGCCCTGTGGCTTATCGGCGGCTCCAAGACGAACGTGAGCCGCTACGCCGGGGCCGGCGCGCCGCTGAGCTCCATCTTCCCGGACTACGGCTCGGGCGGAAAGCGGCCTTATGCCACGGTGACCTACACCGACCAGAAGGGCGTGAGTGTCTTCCGGGCCGTGACCGGATGGGGCGGCGACGGGGATTATGCGGCGCGGCTCGTGCGCGAGATCAAGGAATCGACCGATGGGGTGCGGCCGGGATTCGTGCACGCTTTCCTGCTCAACTGGGGCACCAACATCCCGCTGTTGCAGGATGTCATCAAGAAACTGGGCGACGGGTACGTCTGTGTTAGGCCGGATGAACTGGACCGCCTGTATCGGGAGTCGAAGCAGTGAGGGAGGTAGCGCTCGCGCGGGAGGAGCTGATTCTGACCACGAAGACACCAAAACACGAAACGGCCACGCAGGCCTCGACGGGCGGTGTGGCCGTTTAGTGCCCTCGTGACTTCGTGGTCAATCCCGCTTGGCTCGAGCCGTGCCAGGGCGCTCAGCGCTTCGCGAACGCAATCCCATGCGCCGGCACTGCCGTTCCGTCTACCGTGCGCGGTTCAGGGTTACTGTTGTACCAAAGCACCCCGCCGTCGACCTGCGTCGGGAAGACGCCATCCGCATCGGTGTTCGGCAGGGCGACACCCTTACTGCCCGGAACCAGATGCTCCGGGTGCGTCAGTGCCTGGACGACGGCCTCCGACAGCGCCAGCGGCGTTGCGTCGGGGACGATGAGCGTCGCGCCTTTTCCCAGTCGCCGCTCGCAGCCTGCCATCTGGCCCCAATCCATCTCCACCCGCAATGCGGTCCGAACCGGCGCTTCGTTTTCCGCGCCCTGCGAGCACATCTCGACCTCGCAGAGCGCGAGGCCCAGCGTGCGCCCGTCCTGGCTGCCGTGGTCGGTCGGCTTGAAGGGCGTGATCTCCAGCGTTACCTCGGCCAGTGACCGGCCTGCCAGAAGGTCCCGCGACACCGGGAAGCGCAGCGTCTGCGTGCCGGCCTTGTCAATGAGGCCCACCTGCCGGCCGTTCACCAGCACGCGGTTCGTGCCCGGCACCGAGTATCCGGTAAGATGCGCTTCGAGGATCAGCGTGGCGTCAGCGTCGGGGTTGCAGGGCACGCAGATTCCCGCGCGCGCGCCGCTCCAGCGCTTGGTTGCGCCGGGTATCGCCGGGAATGGCTCGCCGGCCTCCTGGCCGTTCCAGTCTCCGAACAGATAGTCCGCATCGTTGCCTTTCCCGATCTCCAGGCGGAAGCGGCGCGGCGGCGCGCCAACGATTGTGTTGCGCAGCAGCCGCGCCCCCGCGGGAGGCTTTGTGAAGAGCGCGTCGCGCTCGGCCTCACTGCCCTCCGGGGTCTGCAGCAGGTTTGCCTGCACCCCGGCCTGGGCCACGAGAATGCCGCCTTGCTGCACCCACTTCACCAGCGCCGCGACCTCCTCCGGCGCGGCATACGGCACCGCGGCCAGGGCGAGCACGCGCATGTCGCGTAGACCCTCGGCGCCCAGCGTGGCCCGGTCGGCGAGGTAGGTATCGACCCGGTCGCGCAGCGCCTTGGCGGCCTCGAACTCCTCGTTCTGCGTTTCCGGCCGCAACGCCCAGGAAGTCTTCGAGAGGTAGATGCCCGCATACGTGTGCGGGGATTGCCGCTGGAGCATGGGCAGGTAGGTGCGGAAGCGCTCGACGGCGTCCGCCCCGGTCATCACGTTGTCGGTGTAGCAGTGCAGCGCGTGTGCCCCCGAGGCGCTGGCGTTGTAGATGCGCGCGACGTTTCCATCCGGGTTCACCGGCCCGGCGGGCTCCAGGCCCAGCCCAAGGCCGAAGGCGCGGCAGGCCGTGGCCACCTCGCGAGTAACCGCGAAGTTAGACGCGTAGTCGCTGCCCTCATTCGTGACGCGCAGGCCCACGCGGTAGGGAGCGATGGCCCTCGCCTGGGCGGAGAAGTCCGCACCGATGATCGGCTCCCCGGCCCCTCCCACGCACAGGTACAACTCCGCCGCCGGCAGGTGCTTGCGCACGGTGGCAGCCATGAAGGCGGCCCAGTCGGTCATAGACTGCACGTACCAGTTGACCATGTCCAGGCGCGCCCGAGGCGAGGGGGCCGTGTCCGGGATGAACGGCGCGACCGCATCCCAGGTGGCGTAATCGGATTTCCAGGCGCGGTTGAGCGCCGCAATCGTCTGGTAGCGTTTGGTCATCTGGTTACGGAAGTCGGCGACGGCGAACTTGTCGCCTGCCCACCAGCCCAGGTGGTTGTGGAATGGCCCGGGGATGTCGTAGGTCCAGCCATCCTCCGGCCCCGCCGGATACAGGGTCTCGCCGTAGGTGCCGGAAGAGCCGATCAGCACAGACTCCAGCACGCCGCGGTCGCGGTATCTGTCGGCGAAGGCCTGCACGAAGCGGTCCACCCAGGCGCGCCAGGCCGGATTCCACAGCGACTGAATCTTGCTCGCCTCATGGTGTTCGAGGCACACGTATGGGAAGGACAGCGGCCCTTCACGATACCACTTGGGCGTGGTGTAGCCGGGGCCCGCGATGATGAGCGGCACCCATTTGAGCCGCGCCTCCTGCAGGACTTGCACCTGCTTGTCCCAACGGCTCCAGTCCCACGCGCCCTCCGCACTGTCCTCGACCGTCTGCCACGTGCAGTAAGTCTCCACGCCCGTGGCGCCCATCGCGCGGAAGGCCTTCGCCTGCCCGGCGTTGGCGGTCACGCAGCCGAAGGTCAATTCCATTCCTTGCCCGATGTGGGTGCGATAGGCCTCGAACGCCTCCGGTGGGGTGCCGCCGGGCACATAGTCGTCCGGGCGGGTCAGGGAGACCTCAAGCCGCCGCACGGCGAGGCTCCAGGCGCCCAGGCGCAGATCGGCCTGCCAGTTCTCACCCTTCCCGAAGCGGGCGTCCGGCAGATGCAGGATCGCGCGCTGCCACTTGCCGCTGCCGCCGAGGACGATCACGTCATCGCAGACCGTATAGCAACTCTGCAGGTCCGGCTGGGCTGCGGCCCGGTCGTACTCGACATTGACGATCCCCGGCTGTCGGTCGAAGTATTCCACCGTCACATACGCGTCGTAGCGGCCCGGCGCGATCCGGTCCTCATCGGCTTTGACGTACATGTAGCGCGCGTCGCCATCGAACCGGCGGCAGACGCTCCCGGCGATGGCATCAGGCACGTTTTTGCCGTCGCCCTCCGAGGGGACGGACAATCCGTGAGCGCCGTTTTGTGGACCCAGTTCGACCCACAGGGGCTCGGCCCACGCAAAGCCGCACAGCAACACGGCAAGGGCGATTGCATAGCGCATCTGATACCTCCGGCTGATAGGGCGAAGTAACCTGTGTCGCGCGCATGGCGGTTCGCTGAGCAGACGCCCGTGCTACTATTCCTCCGCGAGGCCGATCGACTGTATTTCGATGGCCTGGGGCTTGGCGTAATCGTCCGGGTACAGCCACGAGCCGAAGCAGATATTGACCGCCTCGGTCTTCTCCGGCCGCAGGCGATCTCCCGGCCCGCCCCGGTCCTTTACGTCCGGCAGCCAGTGGCTGAAGAACCTCAGCCCGGTGATAGGAATGCGCAGCTCCTGCCACTCCTCGGTGAGCGGCACCTCCATCGTGCCCCACGGCGACCCGTCGGCCTCGACCAGGACCAGCTCAAACCGCTTGGTGGTCGGCTCCCCGGCTCGCGCTTTGATGACCACGAACTTGGCCTTCGCCGCTTGCTCCGCGCACGGCTCGACCTGGGCGGCAACCTGCTGGCGGATCGATGTCGCGTCGGGCGGCGGGCCGAAGGCGGGCACTGAGATGCGCACCGCCATCTTCCCGGGATCCATGCCGGGAACAACCGCGATTGTGGCGGGGCGTCCCTGGCTCGAGAACGGACGGACAGCCGGCTCACAAAGCAGCACCGGCGCATCCGCGGGCACGACCTGCACCGACCACAGGTTCGGCTGGCGGCTGAGGAAGACGTTCTGGATTTCCACGGTGTGATGCCTCGGGCTTAAGTCGCCGAGAATCCACGCTCCAGTGACGATGGTAATGTGGTCCAGTTGCGTCAGATCGGGATTGGTCGCCTTCGTCGACCACATCGGGCGCAAGCGATCCACGGGCAGCGTGATCTCACCCCACGCCTGCGACAGCGGCACGTTTGCCCCGAACGCGTTGCCGTCTTTCTGCACCAGCGACACCTCGACACATGTGGTGTAGCGACCCCCGCGAGCAATGAAGGTGACGACATTCGGCGGCTCCCCCGCAGGGGCCGACGCCGCGACTTTCAGCCCGGTGCCGGCGCAACTGGGCTCTGCGCCGAAGCCGTCGGCATCGAGCTGCAGCGCCGTAGCGCCCGCGTCGCGACCGGCCACCCACTTCACCCGCGCACCCATGCCTGCCGGCCCGCCGTAGTCCACCTTCGGCAATTCGCCATCGGGCTTGATGCCGAGCAGCGCCAGACGCGTCGGCTCGCTCTCGGCCGCTGAGGTCTCCGCACCCTTCGGCAGGCAGTAAGGGCCGTCGGCAGTCTTCACCGCCAAGTAGTAGGACGCCTGGCCCGACGCCAGTAACCGCACCGGCGCCTGCGCCGACCAGGTATACGCCGTATCTCGCTTCATCGGCAGGTCCTCGAAGGCCTTCGCGCCTGCCGGGCGGAACCGCAATGTGCACTGAGACACACCCATCGCCGCCACATTTGTCGTAACCCGGTAGGGCTTGCCCTCGCGCCACGTAGCGGGGGCATCGATGAAGGCTGCGGGCGCAGCGGTACTCGATGGCGGACAGACGAACCCCACGCCCGGCAGCGTCGTGGGCGCGGACTTCCCGCTTGCGGTGAGCGCATACTCGCCGGGCGTCGCGTCGAAGCTGCCATCGCGCGCGGTCACGCCGGTATCCGCCGGCGTCGCGCCGTTCGCTTTAAGCACCCGGAAATCGCTGCCCAGGTCCGGGAGATGCACCTGCATCGGCCACTTGCCCCATAGGATGCGCACCTTCTCGTTCGTGCCCCCGCTGTAGGGGTCCGCGACCATCACGGCATCCGGGTACACTTGTAGCTTCCACACGCCGGGCGCGAGGCGGTCGAGAAAGTACGCTCCCGTTCCGCCGTAGCCGACCACCGGCGACGAGCCGACGCCGGCAATCCGGGTCAGCTTCGCCGAATCGGCCGGCATTGTCTTCGTATCGTTCGAGTATAGGAACGTGTCCCCTGAGGCCAGCTCGCTCAGGTTTTCCTCGTAGCTGACCCGCAACCCCGGCACGTCCGCGTTCGGGTTGCCGCGCTCGGCGCGTCGCATGACCTCGGCACCGATGGCGAAGCTCAGCGCCTTGCCGGGCGTATAGCACAGGTTCAAGAAATGCGTCTGCCAGTTGGCATTGCCCTCGGCGATGCACATCGGGTCGTACTGGAACTGCGTGGCGCTTTGCGCCCCTCCGCGGCGGAACGCCCGGGCCATCGTGGGATACATGACGGTCTGGTGCACGTCCGCGGCGTCGAACTCATACACGATCTTCGCCAGTCGCGCCAGCTTCGGGTCGCGCATCGAGGGGTAGTCCTGGATGCCCCTGAGGAAGTTTGCTTTCAGCATCATCCCGTTCACCAGGCCCGTCGGATACCACCCGAAGGTGACGCCGTCGAGCGTTGACGCCGCCGCCGCCCCGGCGCGATTTCCCCAGCAGTTGAAGAAAATCGGCTTCTTGCAGCCGGTGTCGCGCACCGCCTTGCACAGGGCATCGATGTACTCGGTCAACTGCGCGTCCGTCGTGCCGGGTGCGGGTATCGGCTCGTTGATAAGCTCCAGCGCGACAATCGCCGGGTCATCCTTGAACGCTTTCCCCGTGTAGCGGTTGACGTGGTTGAGATACTGCGTGAGGTAGTTGCATTGCGCCGTCCGCGCCTTCAAGTCGGAGATCATCTGCGGCATCGTGTACAGGTCCGAGAATCCGCCGCCGTCCGTCGTCTGCCACCACGCAATCGGCGTCATCACGGCATAGATGCCCCGTTTCTGGCACTCGTTGATGAGGTAGTCCAGCAGCCGCAGATGGTCATTATCGCGCAGGTTGCCGTCGTGGTCCGATATTTCGCGGTCCCAGCAATGTAGGCGGATCGCGGTGAGGCCAAGGCGCTCGAAATGCGCAACATCGTCGCGGATCGCCTTCTCATGGTCGAGCCCGCGCGCTTTGATGAGCTGGTAGTCGATGCAGAACGGGGGATAGTAGTTCACGCCGAACAGGGCGACCTCACTGTGGTCATCCTGCCAGCGCAGCACACCGTTCTCAACGGCGGCGACGCGATTGGCAGGGGCGGCGAGGGCGGCGTTCGCCACCGCAACAAGCGCTCCGATCATAGCGACTGCAATGACGTTTCTCATCATGTTCCTCATCTCAATGCGGCAAGTGGCGGGTACGCATTTGTCTTCCGCGCAAGGGACCGAGACACCTTCCCCTACCATCGCTACCCCGCTTCGGCAACCGACGGGCGAAACGTTCGCATCTTGTCAGAGGCTGACCGGATACCCAGGATGAAGGGCGAACGGCATTGAACCACGGAGACCCGGAGAGCACAGAGAACGGCTGGGAAACGGCCGGCCTGCCCCACAATAGGCGTTAAGGGACGTTGCCGTTCTCGGTGTCCTCGGTGTCTCAGTGGTCACTCGCCGTCCCTTTCTCCGCATCGCATCTCATTGCCGAGCAGGGCCACACAACCGGCATGGGAATACTATCTACAATTGAAACACCCCCTCCCCTATCAGCCTTGCCTGTCCGCTCGCCCTGAGGTAGACTCTTCCCATCGCACGATCCGCCATGAAGGGAGCCTCCCTCATGATCGTCCCCCGGCCCATCGTAACAACGCTTCTCGCGTTCGTCGCTACTCCCGTCTTCGCCCTCACGGTGCGCATCGCGACCCCCAACGGTGCGCCGCGGATCGTCGTCGACGGCAAGCCCGTCCGGGCGCGCATGTTCTGGGGCGCGCAGGCCGGAGGGCCGATCCAAGTCGGCCCCGCCGCACGCGTCGAGAGCTTCGACTTCGTCGCGGCCCAGGACTCGCAAGGAATCGGGACAATGCACTTCCGCTGGGGCCAGGCGCCTGGCGACGTGTACCTCGATGACGTCCGCGTCACCGACATGGACACCGGCAAGGATGTCCTCCCGACCCGCGACTTCGAGGCTGGCCCGGATTCCTTTGCCGCCGACTGGGCCTTTTGGCCCACTGGAGCGCAAAACACCGTCGGGAATGTGAAAGTGGAGCCGGGCGTCGGCCATAACGGGTCATCGGGCCTGCATATCCGGCTCACGGCTCCGCCTAACGGAACTTGGCCCGATTTCCACATATACAGCCTGCCGCGACTGCAACTCACGAGCGGCCACCGGTACCACGTCAGCTTCTGGGTGCGGGCCGAACCTGCCCGGACTCTCACAATTGGCTTCTACCGCCCCGGCAGCACGTACACCTTCCTCGGCGGGCCTCCGGGTAAGTTCGTCTCCCAGATCAAGCTCGCCGCAGATGCCGGCGTCGACCTGGTGAGCTTCCCGATTGACTTCCCCTGGCCCGAGCCGGGCCAGCCCACCGACTGGGGCTCCGTTGACGCGGAGTGCCAGACCGTGCTGCAGGCGAACCCGAAGGCGCTCCTCCTGCTCCGGTTCGGCGTCGATCCGCAGGAGGGCTGGCGCAAGGCTCACCCCGAGGACGTGATGGTATGGGAGGACGGCAGCCGCAAATACACTGCGGTCGTTGCCTCGCCCCGCTACCGGCAGGACGCTTCCGAGCGCATCAGAGCCCTTGTGGCTCACCTCGAGGAGCGCTTCGGCGACCATATCGCCGGCTATCACCCGTGCGGTCAGAACACGGGCGAGTGGTTCTACATGGACTCCTGGTCGAATCCGCTCAACGGCTACGCGCCGGGCGATCAGACGTACTTCCGCGTCTGGCTCCGGCAGCGCTACGGCAACGATGCGGCGTTACAGAAGGCCTGGGATCGGCCGGAGGTCACGCTCGACACCGCGACCGTGCCGACGCCCGCCGAAAGGCACGCGGCTCCGACAGGCGTGCTTCGCATTGCCGGCACCCAGCAGCCGATCATCGACTTCGTGGAGTTCCAGCAGCAGACGATGTCCGAGGCGGTGTGTGACTTCGCGAAGGCCGTGCGGGAGGCGAGCCAGGGGAAGAAGCTCGTGACCTTCTTCTACGGCTATGTGTTCGAGTTCGGCGCAATCGGGACCGGGGCCGGGTCGTCGGGGCACTACGGGTTGCGCCGGGTGCTAGACTGCCCGGACATCGACTTGCTCTGCTCCCCGATTTCGTACTTCGACCGCGGGCTGGGACAGAGCGCTCCCGCGATGACCGCCGCGGAAAGCGTGGCCCTCGCCGGGAAGATGTGGCTGTTCGAGGATGACACCGCAACCTACCTGAGCACCGGCGATTGCCCCGGCTGGACGGACAAAGTGAAGGGCCTCGGCGAGACGAACGCGCTGCTTACCCGCAACGTCGCCGAGGAGGCGACGCGCAACTTCGGCACCTGGTGGATGGACCTGACCGCGACCGGGTGGTTCGACGATCCGGGCATGTGGCGGGAGATGGCGCGGTTGAAGGCGCTCGACGAGCCGATGCTGCTGAGGCCCACGCCCTTCCGACCCCAGGTGGCGGCGATCATCGACGAGCGCAGCATGATGCGCCTCGCGTCAGGCGGCAGCGTCGTCGGCAACCCCGGCATATACCAGGCACGAGCGCCGCTGGGACACATGGGCGCGCCTTATGGCCAGTATCTGCAAGATGATGTGGCGGCAGGCAAGGTCGGCGCGAAGCTGAACGTCTTCCTGAGCGCGTGGCGCCTCTCCGTCGCGCAGCGGAAGGCTCTGTTAGCGCATACGGCGGGGGCCACGAACGTCTGGTGCTATGCGCCGGGGTACCTGGACGACGACCGCCCCTCGCTGCCGGCGATGCGCGAATTGACCGGGTTCACCTTCGCCGAGGTCGCCCCGCCCACCGCCATCGCGACCCCGACCGAGGCCGGCAAGCGCCTCGGTCTCGTCGCCGCATTCGGCGTCAACAGCGCGGTCAAGCCCTTGTTCGCCGTGACCGATGCGACGCCGAGCGAGATCCTCGCCACCTACCCCGACGGTTCGGCGGCAGTTGCCCTGCGTCGCGGCCTGACCGGCGCTTCGCTCTTCGTCGGCGCTCCCGGCCTCACATCCGAACTGCTGCGCCTCGCCGCGAAGGTCGCCGGTGTTCACCTGTACACGCAAACCGACTGCAACGTGTACGCAAACGGCCCCTTTATCGCCCTGCACGCCGCGCAAGACGGGGAGATCGCCCTCGACACGGGCCGGCCTGGGAAGGTAAGCAACCTGCTTTCCGGGGAGGCGCTGGGCGTCGGGCCGAACCTGCGGCTCGACCTGAGGAAGGGCGAGACGCTGGTGCTGAAGGCGGGGAACTGAAAAGCTGCGGGAGGAACGGCCTAAACCACGAAGACTCGAAAGCACGAAACGGCACAGCAGACCACACGGGCAGCGGTGTCGCCGTCTAGTGTTTTCGTGTCTTCGTGGTCAGTCCTTCCATGATCTCGGTGAGGGGGAGCTGCCGCCTTTATCCCTTCTCCCCCGCTTCCACTGCCATCCTCGCCCAGTTGCGCAGCCTGTCGGGGTCGCCGTTGAGGGTCTCCAACTCCTGGAAGACGATCTGCGTGGGGGTGGCTTTGGCGATCCGCAGGCCGCGCTCGAGGTTCGCTCGCACGGGAACGGGGTCGGAGGCGAACACGATGTCCGTCGCTTTCTGCCGCCATTCGATGCAGTACCGGTCGCCCACGGCCTCGACAAGCGTCTCCAGGTTCGTCCACGGCGAGCACACGAACTTGCGCAGGTTGGGGATCGACAGCACCAGGTCGATCTTGTTGGTCAAGTCCTCGCAACAGCCGTACAGAGTAAGCCCGAAGCGCTCCAGCAGCGGCATTTGGTAGCGCAGCAGGAACTCCTCGAACTGCCGGGGTGAGACGCCCTGGAACTCCTGGCTCTCCCCTCTTCCCCACAGATCGCAAAGCCTCGCGTGCGCCCCGTCGAACCCGGGCTTGGGCAGATCGTCGCATGACATGATGCCTTTGTTGTCCAGCGTCAAAACACTCATCGCCTCGACCTGGTCCATCGCCGCCAACACGCCATCCCGTAGCTTCCCCATCAGCCGGTGCACCCATTGTGGCCGGTCCATCATGTACAGGAGCAGCTCCTGCACTCCGCAAAGCTGCGTCGCCCACCCGTGCAGCCAGGCCGGGTACAGCGGCAGGCTTCCGACGATGCGCACCGGCAGGATGTCGCCGAGAAGCTCGTCCATCCGCGACGCGCAGTCCTCGGTGGCTTGCGCGTTGTACCGGAAGCTCGGGGGCACGATCTTGTCGAGATCGGCCTCCTCCTGAACCGGCGGCACATACCGCCACGCGCCCCGGTCCACGCCGGTGTGGTCGTAGCCGATAGGCAGCCCCCAAAGATGTTCCCCTTCCAGTTCCAGGGCCACGCCGACCGGCCAGAATGGTTCCAGGACCGTGTCGTCGCCGACCCAGTTCTTATAGAGGAACTGTCGCAGTTGATACTCGACGCCTGCGAGGAACGGGTCTTCACTGACGATTTGATCCTGCGGGAGTATCTCCTGCCAGCAGAACGGGTCCGGATGGCAGATCGCCGGCGGCCTCGGGGGCAGCCGCAGGCTGTTGACGTCGTTCCACAGGCTTCTGCGGAAGGCGTTTTCCTCGCTGTTCGCGATCTCGGCGACCCGTGCGGCAAGCTCTCTGACTATATCTCGATCACTGCTCATGCGACGACGACCTCCATTGGCGTCTGCAGCCCTCAACGTTACCACTCGTTTCCGCAGGAGCATCGTTTTTACGCAGGGGGACATCGAGGCGAAGGTAAGGCTGATTGC
>CAYWBK010000137.1:0-13842 GCA_964455745.1 uncultured Armatimonadia bacterium | reverse complement strand
GAAGTAAGGGAGAGATTGACCACAAAGACACCAGAACACCAAACGGCCAGATCACGCCTGTTGGAGCTTGCCCTGTCGGTTTGTGTCTTCGAGTCTTTGTGGTCAAAGTCGTTGGTCCGTGCCATGATCCGATGCGTATCGAACGCAAGTCGAACTCCAATGCAATGGTCCTTCAAATCCTGCCCCTCTTGCTGATTCCGCCGTTCCTTGTCTCCACGCCCGCGCAGGTCCACCCGCCCCTCCCGCCGAATCAACCGCGCAACACCTGCTATCGCACCAACTACGCGCCGCCCCGGATCGGAGCTACCGCAATGCCGTCGCCCGGGATACTTCTACTTGCCGGCCTGTTCGCCATTCCCGCCAGTCCCCAGGGAGCCGCCATCGTGCGACCTACACCACAGCAAAGCGCCTGGCAGGACCTCGAATATGGGATGTTCTGCCATTTCGGCCCCAACACGTTCCATAATCTCGAGTGGGGCGACGGCGCCGCCGACCCGAAAACATTCTACCCGACCGATTTCGATGCTAACCAGTGGGTCGCGGCGGCGAAAGCGGCAGGGATGAAGTACCTTGTTGTGACTGCAAAACACCACGACGGGTTCTGTCTTTTCCAGACGAAATACACCGATTACAGCGTGAAAAGCAGCCCCTGGCGCGACGGTAAGGGCGATGTCGTCAAGGAAGTCGCCGAAGCCTGCCACAAACAAGGCCTCAAGTTCGGCTTCTACCTGTCCCCGTGGGACCGCCATGATCCCAGCTATGCGGACTCGAAGAAGTATGACGAGCACTTCATGGCCCAACTCACGGAACTTCTCACGAACTATGGCGAAGTAACCGAAGTCTGGTTCGACGGCGCGGGCGGCGCGGGGCATGTCTACAACTGGGACGCTTATTACAGCCTCGTCCGCAAGTTGCAGCCCCATGCGCTCATCGCCATCTGCGGGCCGGACATCCGCTGGGTCGGCAATGAGGACGGCCTCGCCCCGGCGACGCTCGACAACCTGGCCGACCGCGGTGAGAAGAAGGTCTGGTACCCGGCTGAGTGCGATGTGCCGATCCGCTCCGGGTGGTTTTGGCATACCGACAACGAAAGCAGCATCAAGTCGCTCGACCACATGCTCGACATCTACCATCGGTCGGTCGGACACGGGGCGAACCTGCTGCTGAATGTCGCTCCCGACCGCCGGGGGCTGATCCCCGATGCCGATATCGCCCGCCTGAAGGAGCTTCGAGCGGTCATCGAGGCCAATCAGGCGCACAATCTGGTCCTCAATCGGCCGATCCGGGCAACGAACACCGTTCGCAGCGATGCGTCTCATAGTGCAGCGAAGGCCGTGGATGGCGACAGCCGCACGTGGTGGGCCGCTGAGCCGGGCCGGACAAGGGCCAGGCTCGAAGTCGATCTCGGCGGTATGGTGACTTTCAATCAGGCCATCACTGCCGAGATGATCGAGTGCGGCCAGGCTGTGCGGTCATACACCATCGAGGCATGGGACGGCACGAAGTGGCGTGAGATTTGTCGCGGGACGACCATCGGCCACAAGAAGATCGACTTGTTCGATGACGTGACGGCGAGCAAAGTCCGCCTGTCGATCACTTCGGCGGGCGCGGCTACTCCGGCCGGGCCGGCGACTCCGGCTGGGCCGGAACTGACAATACGGGAATTCGGGGTATACTATCGCCCTACAAAGTAGGCCGTTTGTACGCCGGGAGGCGCTGCGACGTGCTTAAGGACGCCGACATAACCGCTCAGGTGGCGCTGTGGTGCCGCAAGCTTGCGGTGCTATTGCGCCTGAATGTGCCGATGCTCTTGGCGCTGGAGGTCGTGGCCGAGGAGTTCGCCGACCTTTGCGACGTGACCCTCCAGATTCGCGAGGAGGTCCACGGCGGGGCCAGCTTCTCCGACGCGATCAACCGGCACAAACTCGTGTTCAGCCGCTATGCGCGAGTGGCGATCGTCGCCGGGGAGCATTCGGGCGACATCGTGACCGCGCTCGCCCATGTCGCCGACGTGCTGACCGAACAGGCTCGACTGCGCGTGCGGAAAGCCGCCGACTTCGAGGACCGGCTGCGCGACACCCAGCGCGGAGTCGACCAGCCGGCCATCACAGCGGTCAACCAGGCGCTGATCGCCGCAATCGAGGCCGGCGCAACGGAGCTTCACTTCGCCCCTGCCGACGACGGCGGCAGCGCGCGCGCGCTGGCCAACGGGGCATGGCGGCGGCTGGCCGAGTTCGCGCCGGACCTGTATCCGGCGGTCGTGCGCCGCCTCAAGGCGATGGCCAATATCCCCTACTGGATCGGCGAACCCTCGATGGGCCAAATGGCTCTCAACCACAACGACTCTGTCTGGGACTTCGCGGTGCGCACGATCCCCGTGTCGGGCGCGGAGGAGGGCCGCGTGGAGATGACCCTCACCAAGCGGGGCAACAGCGACGAGACGGCGTAGAGGACGGCAAGGCAAAACGCAAAACGCTGAATGCTGAACGCAGAATCTTGACGGCAACGGCGAACGGCACCGTCCGTGGCCCCGGCAGCCTTCTCTCACTCCGTGGCCCCGGCAATCCTGCCCTCACTCAGTGGCCCCGACAATCTTGTCGGGGATGGAAAGCAGGAAGAGAACGGCGTTCCCCGACAGGATTGTCGGGGCCACTGCAATGCTGTCGCCACTGCAATGCTGTCGAGGCCCTGCAGTATCGTCCGAGCCACTGCAATATCGTCCGGCCATGCAATATCATCGGGGCCACTGGTGGAGTGGGTAAAGCCGTCCGCAATGATGAACGCTGAATGCTGAATGCAGAACGAAGAGCGACAAACGACGGTCACTCCCCAACAGATCACCTGTAAATCGGCCCTGACGGGATCGGAGGGGCACTATCGGCTGAACCCGTATGTGGGCTGCACACATGCCTGTGCCTACTGCTATGCCACTTATCTCGCCCATTGGCGCGGGCAGTCCGGCCCGTGGGGGAGCTGGGTTCAGGCGAAAACCAATATCCCCCGCGTCCTCGAGCGCGAGTTGCTGCGCAAACGGGGGATACAGGTCTTCCTCTCGACCGCCTGCGATGTCTACCAACCCGCTGAAGAGCAGCTTCGACTCACCCGCCATTGCCTTTCAATCTTGGCCATTGCGGCGCAGAAAGACGACGACCTCTCCGTCTTCCTGCTCACCAAGTCCGACCTCATCTTGCGTGACATCGACGTTCTGCAGGCATTCCCCGCGGGACGCATCGGCATGGGCTTCTCCCTCACCACACACCGCGATGACGTTGCCGCGATCCTCGAGCCGGGCGCATCAAGCCCCTCGCGCCGCATCGAGGCCGCTCGGAAGTTGCGCGAGGCAGGCCTGCGGGTCGAATTGTTCGCTAACCCGATCCTGCCCTACGTGACCGAACGTGATCTGCCGGGACTGGCCGATTGTGCCGCGAAGATCGGCGTGCGCCTCGGGGGTTTCGGCCTGGTGCACTATCTGGAGCGTCACGTCGGGGGAAAACTGCGCGCGGCGTACCGGCACTTCGGCCCGGAAGCGCTGGCGCGGCTGAAGGCAGCACAGCAAGACCCCGGCTACGAGGCCCAGGTGCGGAGGCTGGTCGCGGAAGTGACTGAGGCCGCGGGGTAGGTCTCCCCTCTGCCTCGGCAACTTTGCCGTCGTCCGGTGGCCCCGACAATCCTGCCCATATTCAGTGGGCCCGACAATCTTATCAGGGATGGAAAGCGGGAAGGGAACGGCGTTCCCCGACAAGATTGTCGGGGCCACTGGTAAGGCTGAGGCCACTGGAGGGGCCGGGGCCACTGATGGGGCGGAAGCAGTATCTGCTGCTTCCCCTTCTCACTTCTCCTCAAACACCGCAATCCGATCCACCATCAGGTCGGCCTTTGCGTGCCAGTACACGCGGGTCTCCATGCAGTCGGGCGCGCCCGCCCAATCGGCTTCCAGCATGAACCACTCCCACTGCCCCGGCGTCGCGAAGTCCCCGCGTTTCAACTCCCGCTCCGCGTGCGTCTTGGCGCTTCCCTTGTACCCGCCGGCGTATACGTCGATCCTCGCCACCGGAGTCGAGGCGTCGGCGCTTGCGGCCGATTCAGCCAGCTTCAGGCGGTAGGCCACGGCATAGCGCCCCTTCGCCACGGTCGCATACGGGCCGTAGACGATGCACGAGGGTTTCCCGCCTGGCGGCGAGGACCACGCCTGTCCGGCGGCCGCCTGGTCGTCCGGGGCCAACTGCCCGGACTCGTGCTGGAGCTGCCCGGCATTCCACAGCGCCTCCAGCCGCGCCGATTTCGCTTTTACTCCCGCCGAAGGCACGGCGATCACATCCGCCCCGTACTCCTGAGTCGCGCCGGGGCCCTGTACCTGCAGCTTCGCCTGCTGCACCCCCTCGTCGGTCGGGCAGACGGACAGATTCTGCAGTTCCTCCGTCGCCCACGGTTGCAGCTTCGTCGTCGCAGTCGAGGACTTGCCGCCGATGCTCGCGCGCACCGTCACCTCGACCTCGTGGCTGTATCCGCTGGTCAGGCGAACCGGCACCACCGTCGGCACTCCCGTCAATGCCGCCCAGTGGAGGGGCTCGTTGATGCTCCGCGACCCGACCATCACACGGTCCTTCGACCACACGCGGATCGCCGACATCGCCTCATCGAGGCGCACGGGCTTGAAACGGTTCGGATCGAGCGCCTCGGCCACCTCGCGGTACAAGCTCGCGTGCCGGTCATACGAGTGCAGATCGCCGTAGACGAGGATGACGAACGGCGGCGAGGTGCGCTGCGCGATGGCCTCGATGCGCCCGACCAGCCGCTTGACCGCCTCGGCCCGCTTCGCGTCGTCGGTGAAGACATTGCTCCAGCTTTGCCCGGAATCGAGGCCGTAGGTCTGCCAGTAGGCCAACTCGTGGAAGACGACCGGCGTGCCGCTGCCGATGAACCCCAGGCGCGCCGGGGCCGTGTTGCTGGTGAGCGCCAGCGGCTTGGTGATCGCCTCATACCGCCGCAAGGTATCCCACGAGGTCGCCCCCCAGATGTCGATGCAGGGCAGGTCCGCCTGCGCGCAAAGATCGCGCGTGTGCCGGCAGAACCCCTCCAGGTCCTTCATCACGTCCGGGTAGCAATATCCCGCTCCCGAGCATCCGGCGAAGAAGTAGTCGTTCGGGGAGGCTGTGTCGTAGAAGTATTCCAGCATCGCCGGGAAATGCCGCGCCATCAGCGGGTTGATGCCCCAGTTGACGGGCGTCTTGCCCCGGTTCGGGTCGAACCAGCTTCCGAAGAAGAACGGCAGCGGCCCTTTCATCGTGTCGCCCTCGCTGGTCATAAAGCAGACGTAATACTTGCCCGTGTCCGGCTTCGTGTTCTGCGGGGTGAACGCGATCTTCTGGCGAATCGGCTTGCCTGTGGCCGGGACTTTGCTGTGGAAGCTCCAGTTGTTGAAGGCGTGGAACGAGTAGTGCCCATACTCGCTCAGAAGCGAGCACCACACATCCTCCGGGTCGCCATAGCCGTTGATCATCGCCGGGGACTTGAGGGCCGCGAGAATCTTGCGGTACATCGCCGCATGTTTGGGGTTACCGCCCGCCTGCGTCCCGTAACTGACGAGCTTCTGCGGCGTGCAACCGAGGTTGAACACGAAGCCACGGTTCTGCACCTGCCAGTCGAAGCCGCTCATCGGCCCGCAGACTCCGGTCAGGATGCCGTCCACGGTCCCGCCATTCACAGTGTGCGCAAGCCACTTGCTGCATTTGGGCATGAGGTTGTCCAGCGCCCACTGGTACGCGGCCACGTTGCTGGTGAACCGCCCCCGGAGGTCCTCCTTGACCTTGATGCCCAGGTCTTCGAGCTTCATCTGCCGGAGCGGCGTGGCGACTGCGCCTTCGGGGGAGACGAACCGCGCTCGCTTCCATGTCGCGCCGGCCGCCCCGCCGGCCACATGAAGCTGCAGCGAGGCGAACGTGCGCTTGCCGGCGATGTTGCCCAACTGGGCGATGTTCCAGCGCTGAATCCCCGGAGTGTCCTTTACCGTGAGCACGAGGTCGTCATCCGGCCCGCTGACGACGCCGTCGCCGTTGCGGTCCCATGTCAGCTTCACCAGCCACTTCGCGCCATCCCCGTGCAGCTCGCCGACCTCCACCTCGAGAATCGGGTATTTGTCAATATCGACCATGATCGGCCCGTAGGAGGCGAAGCCCCAGCCGGGGGCCTTCTCATCTTCCTGCATCTTCATCCCTTCAGGCCCGGCCGACAGGGCCTGCAGGTTCGCCCGCCGCCACTCGATGAGCGCGCCGTCGCCGCCTTTCGTGAAGTCGATCCCCGGCCAGTCCGAACCGGCGCGCAAGGCTGGTGTATCGCCGGCCAGCATCCCCGGCGACACCGGCAGCAGCCCCTCGACCCCCGCCATCGTGAGCGCCACATACCGGCCGGCGTCGAGGTCGGTGTCGTACACGACCGCGCCCTTGACTTCCGGCGCAAATCGCCGCAGAAGGCTCGCGAAGTCGGGCGCCGTCTCGTACTCGAAGCCGCAGCGCTCGGCGTAGACCTCCAGCCAGCGCTTATCCCAGGGGCCGCCATCGTGGAGGAACAGGCGCGGGCCGCTACGGTTGACGAGACCTTGCAGCGCCTCGGCGGTGCAGCGCTCATCCCAGGTGAGCGCCTGGCGGTCGAAGACCAGCACCGGCTGCCCCTTGGCGAAACAGCCTGCGCAGCCGATGAGGCCGAGGGTCACAAACGCGAGAGGAAGGAGCTGTCGGGTCATGGGTCTCTCTCCGGGGAGTGAGTCGTGTGGGGCGGTGAGGTAGGAGGGAAGGCAAAACCACAGAGACGTCGTGCCGATCCCGCTTCGCGAGATCACCAACACAGAGAACGGCCACAGTAACGACAAGGACGAACGCCGTCACTGTGCGATTCCGTGCCGTTACCGTGTTCTCTGTGGTTAAGCCGTTCCGCCGTCAGCCGTCACGCCGTTCCCTCTTCAGCAATCGCACTCAGCAAAGCCGCCGAAGCCGGAAAATGAGCCTCCACCACCTGCATCACATCGACAGCGTGCCGCCGCAGAACCGCCAGAGCATCCTCGACATTGACCGACGCCGCCTGCAAGTCGAGAAGCTGCGGGTGCGTGAGGAGCAGCTCGATGTCGGTCTTCGTGAGGATCCCCGCCGCCTGGGTCAACACATCGACCAGATTCACGTAGGCATCGGTGCCCCGGTGCCGCTCCGGCTCGCCGAGGATGTCGATTTCGTAGGCCTCGTCGTGCAGACCTGCGGCGAGCATCGCGATTCGCCGGATGATGCACGGCACGCACCCGCCGCACTGCCGGTGCGTTCGCCCCGCCGCCCAGCACGAGACGGTCCGCTGAATGTCGCGCGGGGGCAGGGCGGGCCGGAGGATATCGCGGATGAGTTCCGTCTTCGTCTGATAGAGGAAGGGATTCTGTACTCGCCCCGCCAGCCCGAGCTTGCCGCAAAGCTCGCCGAAGAGATGCAGGGCCACCGGGTGGGTACTGCGGGTGGACAGGCTTCCCGCACGAGCCGCTGTGAGCGGCAGGCCGAAGCTGAAGAACCCGTTTTCGCACATGTAAATGTCGGAGACCCCGCTGGTGAGAGCGGTCACCGCCGCGAGGCTCATAAAAAGCAGCGATCTGGCCCGGCGAGAGGGCTCTCGGATGGCCGGCTCCGCCGGAAGCGAGTGCGGCATCACCCGCACCGCCGCGTGCGCCGGGGCCTCTCCGCACAGCCGCTGCACGATGCCCAACACATGCTTTTGCGCTGATTCCGCCACCGGATTGCCGCCGCGATGCAGGACGAAGCGGGGCGAGCGCCCCGTGTGCAGCAACATGACCGCGCCCGCCAACGAATCCAGCCCGCCGGACAAGAGGGAGATGCAGTCGGCGCCGAGGGCCGAAGGCGCCGGCGCGACCAGGCTCACCGGCGCATCGAGCGTCCGCAGCTCGCCGGTTTGGGCGGCGCGGTCGTCTCGCGAGGGGAAGTGGACGGCGAAGTTGTCGCGGGTGAGGACGTGCAGCAAGCGACACAGGTCCGGTGCGAGCGGCTCCCAGGTACCCGGCTCGCGCACCGGCACCTCAAGTGCGATGTCGCGCACCCAAGCCTCGTTGCGACCCCGCGGGGCGGCGACATCGGCGAGGTAGATGGCCGCCGCGATGTCGAGCAGGTCGCGGGCGGCGTCGGGGACATCGGCCCCGCCGAGAATGGGCGACAGGTCGCACAGCGCGTTGCGCGCCTTGCCCTGCCAGCACAGCCTCAGCGCCTCGGTCGAGCCGGACGCCTGGGGATTGCAGTCATTCACCACGGTGATGCGAAGTGACAGGGGTCGCTCAGCCTCCCCCCGCCAGAAGCTGCAGGCCCTGCGAGACGCCGGCATCCACCAGCGCTGCTACGTCTGCGGCGGCTAGGACTGTGGGCGTCGCGGGACTCTGGGCGTCGAGGCGCTTTGCCACCGCTTCGGCGAAATCCCCCAGCTTTATGCCTCGCGCGCGGTCGCGGCAGTAATGACCGACGCGTTCCACCAGTTGCGTGCCGACCAGGACGGTGGGGATTGCCTCGGTGCCGATGAACTCGCTGAGGTCGCGGGAAACGAGATAACGCATGACGTGGTTGAGGTCGTGGGCCATGAAGCGCGAGGCGAGAGCATCATAGCGCCTATCCCCGGCGTACTGCGCCCACTTGGCCTCAACGACCGGGAACGGTAACTGGAAAACCCCCGGGCCTGCGCCGTTCCCCGAGGGGATTTCGAGCGAAAGCGTGCCGATGGCGTCCACCGCGAGGTCGCCGAAACGCGAGGCCGCGCCGGCGGCCACGGTGCGGCGCTCGGCGTCCGCGCGCAGGCCGGAGGCCACCTGGATGGCCGGCGGTCCGGGTGTGGCTCCGAGTAACTCCAGCACTCGCGCCAGGCCCTGAACGTGGATGCGCCACGAGGCCTCCAGCACGGAACCCAGGCAGGCGCAGACGCTCGCTCCGGCCATGCCGCGGATCGTCTCAGGCTCCAATGCGGAGACGACGCCGGCGGCGATCTGGCCCGGATCGGGATTCGGGTGTCGGTACAGGTCTCTTACGCGCTCCCACTTGACGGTCGAGGGAGATCGCTGCGATGCGGATGTGCCCATAGTTCTTTCCGGCTATGCACTTGACCGAGTGGCGCAAGAGCCCAAACGAACCATGTAGGGGCGCGGCTATGCTCTTTGACAAGTTGAATCGGTAATCACGCCGCCCCAATAGATCAAGGTGGCCGCGCGATTTATCGCGCCCAGCCCGTTCGTAGCTGCACTGATCCCGGACACGGCAACCGAATCGAGCGCGATAAATCGCGCGGCCACCTTGATTCTGAGGAATTGGCCTCAGCCGCGTTCCGCTACCAATTCAGCTTGGCAAAGAACACAATCGCGCCCCTACATGGTCGGCAGAGACGTCATTAGGAACCTGCGATACTTCGGCATCCGAGAGACGATCAACTTCGGTGTTATCTGGGCCGGAAGGACGGAGATGTGACCACAAAAACACGAAATCACGAAGAACGGCGAAGACCATCGTGAGCCGTAGCCATTTCGTGTCTTCGGGTCTTCGTGGTCGAAGCCGTCCGTCTATCCCCCATCATGCGGGTACGGAACGCAAATCGAAGTCCTATGATATTACCGCCCAGCCGTCCACGGATAATCCTTTACTTTTTCCCCGCACAGCGGTAATGTCCTGCAAGCGAAGGACGTGCAAACTGAAGTTGTTCCGCCGACGCGGCGCCGCCGATCAGTCTTTGGCGGCGTTGCTTGCTATCAGGCCATGAATCAGGAGAACCAGGCCCCCAACCCGCCGGATTCGCCCTCGCCGGCCGACCGGTACGAGGATGAGCGCAACCGCTACTACTGGCGGAACCTCATCTCGTGCGTGCTCGTGGAGTCCCTGTGGGGCTTCGCCTGCGCGATGGTCGCCACGACGACGATCATGGCCGTCTTCCTGGAGAAGCTGGGGGCGACGAAGACGATCATCGGGGGATACCCCGGAGCCGTCCTCCTGGCTTTCGCGGTGCTGCAGATTCCCGCCGCGCGCTGGACGGCCCGGATGCCCCGCCGCCTGGGCCTCTATATCGCCCTGCATCTCCTGCCATGCTTTTCGTGGCTGGCAATCGCCTGGTTCGCCTACGCGTGGGGGCTCTCTCGCCCGCAGGCTCTGGTGTGGATGGTCATCGGGCTGAATACGCTGTATGCCCTGGCGGTTGGGGCGGTCATCCCGATGTGGCTTGAGCTATCAAACCGCTTCTTCCCCGACCGCCGCCGGGGTCAGGCATACGGCCTGATGACGATGGGTATCGGCCTGTGCGGCAGCCTCGGCGCGTGGTACGCCCAGCACGAGCTGGACCGCCTCCCCTTCCCCGTCGGCTTCGCCCGCATCTTCCTGATCGCGGGCCTCGTGATGATCGCCGGCATCCTGCTGTATCTGCCGTGCAAGGAGGCCGTGCCGCCTGAGACCCCTCTTCCGCCCGAGCGCAAGAGCTACCTCGCATGGCTCTGGACGCGCTACGGCTCCGACCGCCGCCTGATGCACTTCATCGTCTCGCGGTATCTGTTCGAGACCGGAGCGTCGGCGGGGGTCTTCTACGCGGTCTACGCCATCGACCGCTTCCACATGAGCGTCGGCGCGGCGGGGACGTTCACGCTTCTCACCAACCTCGCGCGCGCCGTCTTCTCGCCAACCCTCGGCCACATGGGTGATCGGCGCGGATACCGGCGAGTCACCGCCTGGGGCATGATCTTCGCCTCCTGCAGCACCCTCGCGGCGATCCTGGCCGGGAGCGGCGAGTGGTTCTATCTGGTATTCATCTTCCAGGCCATATTGTTCAATGGGGATGTCATCGGCGTCCAGAACCTACTCATCGAGATGTGCCCGGGGGAGGACAAAACGCCGTACTCGGCGATATTCAACACGGTGATGATGCCCGCGCGCTTCGCCGCGCCGGTCCTCGCCGGGGTGATCGCGGATCGCTGGTCGATCCCGCTGGTGTTCTGGATCGGGCTGGCGCTGCAGACGCTGGGCTGGGTATACATGCTGGCCTTCGTGGACGACCCTCGCCGCCCCGGCCGGCGCGTCCTGGCAACGGCGCTCGCCCGCGTGAACGATCTCAAACCGTGGTGAGGGACGGACCAACGTCTTGAACCACGAAGACGCGAAGACATGAAACGACGGGGGCAGGCGTCGGTGGGGGTTGATTTAGCCGTTTCGTGTTTTGGTGTCTTCGTGGTCAATCGCACTTTCTTGTTCCGGCTACGGTAGGCTGCAGGAGGTTCCCGTATGTCACAATTGCACAATATTGATGCCGATGTCGTCGTCATCGGCGGCGGGCTGTCGGGGGTCTGTGCGGCCATCGCGGCGGCGCGACACGGCGCGAAGACGATCCTCGTTCAGGACCGCCCGGTGCTGGGCGGGAACGCGTCTTCGGAGGTGCGCGTCCACGTCTGCGGCGCGGACTGCTCGGGCGGCAGGCCCCACGCCCGCGAATCAGGCCTCCTCGAGGAGTTCCGCCTGGAGGAGGCCGTGCGCAATCCCCAGCGCTCGGCGACCATGCACGATCTTGTCCTGTGGGAGTTCGCCACCCGCGAGCCAAATATCACCCTGTACCTGAACACGATCTGCCACGGAGTGGAAATCAATGACTCCCCCCTCCCTATAGCCGGCCAAAGGCCGGCAAGGGAGGGGGGTTGGGGGGGTAGGGCCGTTGCCGCCGCCCTCTGTTCCCGCGAATCGACCGAGGACCGATTCCGCTTCGGCGCGAAGGTGTTCATCGACTGCACGGGCGACGGGCGGCTGGGGGCCGAAGCCGGGGCGGACTTCGCCTACGGGCGCGAGGGGAAGGACGAGTACGGCGAGCCGCACGCCCAGGGGCCGGACCGCAAGACGATGGGGTCAAGCCTCATGTGGTGCGCGCGGGACACCGGCGTGCCCGTCAAGTTCACCCCGCCGCCGTGGGCCCACGTCTTCGTCACCGATGAGGACCTCCCGCACCGGGGGCACCTGGAGCTTGCCCACGGCCACTGGTGGGTCGAGTACGGCGGCGAGTTGGACATCGTCAAAGATGCCGAGGCGATCCGCGACCATCTGCTGGCTTGCATGATGGGCGTGTGGGATCACATCAAGAACCGGGGCGAGCACGGGGCGGCGAACTGGGTGCTGGACTGGTTCGGTTTCGTGCCGGGGAAACGCGAATCGCGCCGTCTTCTAGGGGACATTGTCCTAACTGAGAACGACCTTATTATGAACGCGCAGTTCCCCGACAGTGTCTGCCACGGGGGATGGGGCATCGACACTCATCCGCCGGGTGGCATCCACTCGCCCGAGCCGCCCTGCACCTTCATCCACCCGACCGAGGTGTACGGCATCCCGCTACGGGCGCTGTACTCCCGCAACATCGCGAACCTGTTCATGGCCGGGCGGGACGCCAGTTGCACCCACATGGCGATGGCCTCGACCCGCGTCGCGGCGACCGGCGCGGTGATGGGCCAAGCCGTTGGGACCGCAGCGGCGATGTGCGCGGCGAAGGGCTGTCTCCCGCGGGAGGTCGCGAGCGGGCACATCGTCGAGTTGCAGCAGCAACTGCTCAAGGACGATCTGTTCATCCCCGGCGTCGCCGCCGCCGACCCGGCAAACCTGGCGCGGGGCGCGAAGGTGATCGCCTCCAGCGCACTGCCCGGGTGTTCGCCGGAGAACGTCACCAACGGCGTCACCCGCCAGCGCGGCGAGCAGACCAATCAGTGGACCTCCGACCCTGCCGACCCGCAGCCGTGGATCATGCTGGAGTTCGACGGCCCGAAGCCGATCCGCGAGGTGCAACTAATCTTCGACACCGGCTTTGCGCGCCCGCTGACCTTCACGCACAGCGACCCCTTCAATGCCCGCATCATCCGCGGCCCGCAGCCGGAGACCGTGCGCGCCTACCGGGTCGAGGGGCGCGTGGACGGCCAGTGGCAGACGGTGGCCGAGGTGAGGGACAACTACCAGAGGGTGCGAATGCACGAGGCGAATGTGGAAGCGGACGCGGTGAGACTGACCGTCTGGGCGACGAACGGGGAGGCGTCGGCGAGGGTGTATGAGGTCAGGTTGGGGTGATCCCTCTTACGGCCGTGGCGCAACCTACAGCTTCTACCAGTCAGCGACAGGGGACGAAATGGACATCATCATCGAGGAGTTGAATGACTGCATCTCACGTTGCGAGGCGGCCGCCGAGTGGTTAAAGACGGAAGCGCTTCAGCAGAAAGCTGAGAGGCTGTTCGAGGCCATCCGTGTGGTGGGCCGCGCTTGGTCTGGTTCCTTCTGCGGATACCACGCCAGAGTCTTCCTGGACGGATTTCGACCCCCCAGCAAGATCGAGTACTTCAGCCCAGAATGGGGCCTGATGAGGAGCGGCTTCACGGGGGAAAGCCGTGGCGCATGGCGGGAGTGTAACGACGATGAGGTGAGACAGCACGTCCTCGAGTTAGCTGGGGTCGATGACCTGGAGGACATTGAGCGGTCGGCCAGGCAAGTGGGCACCATATTCGACAAGAGTAAGACCCTTGTGGTGGCGTCAATGAATGCACTGCTTGCGCGGAAACACGATGACGCCATCAGCTCGGCACGCGACAGCGTGGCTGCGCTGCAGAATCATGTCGGGCGTGAAGAGATCGCTAGGGCCGCGGTACCGCGGACGAGCCTCATCACACGAGACACGCGAGCCCTTGCGGGTGGTACTCTGGTCCCTTCGCACCTGTCCCTGGAGGCGTGGCTGCATGAGCAGCTATCATACGGATTCCAAGCACAGAGGTTGGCCGAACTAACGCCCCTGCGGGGCGACCTTGGCGTCAGCGCCCTCGCGGTGTCCTTC
>CAYWBK010000136.1:0-13847 GCA_964455745.1 uncultured Armatimonadia bacterium | reverse complement strand
AGAGGGCACAGAGAACGACTGGGAAACGGCCGGCCTGCCCCACGATAGGCGTTAAATGACGTTGCCGTTCTCTGTGTCTCTGTGGTCAATCGCCGTCCCTTTCTCCGCATCGCATCTCATTGCCGAGCAGGGCCGGCCGCGCAACCGGCGTAGTAATATTACCTACAATTGGAAGACGCACCCGCGCCTTCTGGCATGAAAGCGAACGCGAAATGGGCGGCCTGATCGACAGCACGCTGCGCGAGGGCGAGCAGATGGCGGGAGTGTACTTCCCGTTGGGCCTGAAGGCCGACATTCTGCAGGGACTTGGCCGGGTGGGGGTCGATGAGATCGAACTGGGAGGGGGTGGGGCCGACCTGGAACTGCCCGACCTGATGGTGATCGCCAGGAGCGTGGCCCCTCGCGCGCGCCTGAGTCTTTGGTGCAGGTGCCTGCCGCAGGACATCGATGCCAGCGCCGCCTTGAATCCGGACGTGCTGTCGATCTCGCTGCCCGTCTCCGATCTGCACATCGAGAAGCGACTGGGCCGGAGCCGCGAGTGGGTTCTCGACCAGGTTGGCGCGGCAGTGGTCCAGGCCCGGGCCGCCGGGGTACAAAACGTCTCGATAGGCCTGGAGGATGCGACGCGGGCCAACGCGCGCTTCCTGGGCGCCGCTCTTCGTCTGGCCAGAAAGGCCGAGGCAACCCGCGTGCGCATCGCGGACACCGTGGGCATAGCTACTCCCCTGGTCTTCGACACACTGGTCAGGTCCTGCAAACACCACTCCCGCCTTGAGGTTGGCGTGCACACCCACAACGATTTCGGCATGGCCACGGCCAATGCCATCGCATCCCTGCAAGCCGGCGCGGATTGGGCCGACGTTACGGTATTGGGCCTGGGAGAGAGAGCGGGGACGGCGCGGCTGGAGGAAGTCGCGGGCTTCCTGACACTGCTGAATGGAGCCGCGTACAACATCGCCGAACTGGAGCCGTTGTCTGCGCTGGTTGCGCAAGCCGTGGGAATCGACGTGCCGCCACACCAGCCCATCATCGGCCGGAATATCTTCGTCTGTGAGACGGGGCTGCACCTCGACGGTCTCAGTAAGGATGTCCGCACCTACGAGCCGTATGCGCCGGAACGGGTGCACAAACAGCGGCACGCATTGATCGGGAAGAAGACCGGACGCAACGCCGTCGCTGCCAAACTCCGTGAGATCGGCGTGGATTTCCCCGCCAGCGACCTGCCCGATCTGGTCGCGGCGCTGCGCGCTCAGTCGTCAATGCTCGGCAGACCGCTGACGGACGCGGAGGTGCTCACGTTGGCTCGAAATCCGGCGGGTCGGACAGCGCGGTCAGCCGGTTAGGTCGGGTCCGTCCGCTGATTGTAGGTAGAACTGCCGCAAGCGTGGCGGCAGAGAACGGAGCAGGACACAGGATGGATGGGACGTGGGGGATAGTTCCGTAGAAGCATAACCTCCACGGCCTGTCGTTTGGCTGTTGAATGCGCCTGACTACCGTCGATTACCTACCATTACTACCCCGCTTTGACAACCGGCAGACGAAGCGCTCGGAATGTTGTCAGAAGCTGACCGTATCCCAAGATGAAGGACGAACGGCATTGAACCACGGAGACACGGAGGGCACAGAGAACGGCTGGGAAACGGCCGGCCTGCCCCACGATAGGCGTTAAGGGACGTTGCCGTTCTCTGTGTCCTCTGTGTCTCTGTGGTCAATCGCCGTCCATTTCTCCGTATCGCATCTCATTGCCGAGCAGGGCCGGCGCAACCGGCGTAGTAATACTACCTACAATTGAAAGACGCACCCGTTAGGTCCGCATTATTCGTGATCGCTGAGGCAATTGCAAAAGTCTGTAGGAGCACCCTCTGCGCCGGACTGTGCCCGGCAATGCGACCGGACCCCATAGTGTGCCCAAAATAGCGTCTATAGAGACGAAAACATGTCTTTATGGCGGCGTATTAACGGCAATCGCGGTCTGGAGACCGCTCCTACAGACGACGCAGCGACTTTTGCAATTACCTCCGCTAAGGCAATTGCAGGCCGGTCAGCGCCTACTTGCCGATCTCGCGCATGGGGTTACTGTCCAGGGTCGTCTCGTCCGCGGTGTACGAGCGCCCGGTCTCGGCATCGACTGCGAATACTTGCTTGAAGTCGCCGAACTGCCCACTGCAATAGGCCGTGACCTCATACACGGGTCTGCCCGTGACCAGCCGGCTCCTTTGGGTTACGCCCCGGACGCGCAGTTTCACGATGCCGTACCTGGCGGACAACTCCGAGCGCACCACGTTTTCGGCGTACTGGGCGGTGACCGGCCACTTCTTGCCGCAGCCGGCGGCGAGGCAGCAGCATACGCTGATGAGCGCGCAAGCCAGGGCGCGCCGGGCCTGCCGTCTCCGCGCGGTCATACGATCTGCCCCGCCCCGGGTCCGAAATGCCGCCCGTGCTGGATGACCACGCACCCGTTGACGATGACCAGCTCGATGCCCTGTGGGTACTGGTGCGGGGCCTCGTAGGTGGCGGCGTCGGCCACGTTCTCCGCATCGAAGGCGATGATGTCCGCCTTCATGCCGACCGCAATCCGGCCCCGGTCCGTGAGGCCCAGCCGCGAGGCCGGCAGGGAGGTGCATTTGCGGACGGCCTCCGCCAGCGACACCAGCCTTTCATCCCGAACGTACTTACCCAGCAGTCGCGGGAACGTGCCATAAGACCGCGGGTGCGGCGCGCCTCTCGACAACGACCCGTAGGGCGCAAAGACCATGCCGTCGGTGCCGATGCAACCCACCGGATGCCGCAAGGCCGCCCGCACATCCTCCTCGCACATCGAGAAAAAGCAGGCATTCGCGAAGCCGTCGCCGGAGATGAGCAGGTCGATCGCGGCGTCGATGCCGTCGCCCCCGCGCGTGGCGGCGATCTCGTCGAGCCGCTTGCCGACCATCCAGCGATCCTCCTCGGGCGCCACGTCGATGATGAGGACATGCTCCGGCGAGTGACCGAAGGGCGCACAAAGCGCCTCCCCGCGCTCGAAGGCCTCCTGCTCCTCGTGCAGGCGCTGGCGATACTGCGGGTCTCGCAGCCGCGCCATCAGCACCGCGTGCCCGCCTGCGCTCATCCAGCCGGGCAGCGCCCCCCAAAGATGCGCGCTGCCGGCGGTGTACGGGTATACGTCATACGCCACATCGAAGCCCTCGCGCCGGGCCGCGTCGATCCTCTCCAGCGCGGCATCCACCTTGCCCCACCACCGCTGCCCCGAGGCTTTCAGATGGTCGATCTGCAGCCGAAGGGCCCCTTCGCTCGCCGCATCCCTCGCGAAGTCGATAGCCTCATCCAGCGATTCGAGAAGCTGCGCGCCCTCGTTGCGGATGTGGAAGCTCACGTGCTTTCCTCGGCGCGCGGCAATCCGGCACAGTGCGCCGACCTCATCCGCTGCGGCGAACTTCCCCACGGCGTACCCGAACCCGAACGACAGGCCGACCACGCCCTCGTCGAAGGCCTGCTCCAGCAGCCGCCCCATCTGTGCGATCTCTTCAGGTGACGCATGTCCCTCGCCGAAGCCGAACACATGCGCGCGCAGGGCGCTATGCCCGACCATCGGCGCAATGTTGGCCGCAGGCCCGGCCTGCGCCAGTCGCTCGAGATACTCCGCGGTCGAGTGCCACGTCCAGGGCACGTCCGCGGCGATGAAGGGGCAAAGATCGTCCAGCTCTTTCTCCTGGCCGGGTTTCACCGGGAAGGGCGAGAAGCCGCATTGCCCCGTAACCATCGTCGTGACGCCCTGGCGAATCATGCTCTCGGCCTCGGGGTTCACGAGCGCCGTCAGATCGGAGTGGTTGTGGACATCGATGAACCCGGGAGCCAGGTGCAGGCCCGCGCAGTCGATGACCGGCCCGATGGCCTGTGAGAGGTCGCCTACAGCCGCAATCTCATCCCGTCGCAGGCCGATGTCGCCGGGAAATCCAGGCACGCCGGTCCCATCGTGGACTGTCCCGGCGTGCAATATGAGGTCAAACTGGGACACGCACTTCACCTCGGTGGGGGCTCGGGAGAGCTGAAGAGACTTCCGCGAACCGTTGTCGAAAGCCTGTCAATATGAGTTGGGCGGCATGTTCGATCGACGTGTGCTCGGTGTTGATGACCAGGTCGTAGGCGAGGGGACAGTCGGGGTCGCACCCGAAATGCCCGCGCACGAAATCGCGGCGTCGGCGGTCCGACTCCATCACGGTTCTCCGGGCTTGCTCCTCGGCAACGCCATCCAGCTCTCGGACTCTCTCCGCGCGCAACTCGAAGGGCGCCGTGACCCGCACCCGATACGAACCGGTCAGCATACAACTCGCGCCGCGCCCGATGATGACCGCGTTCCCTTCATCGGCGATGTGGCGCAGGACCCTGACGAGCGCTCTCAGATACGCCGCTTCGGTCAGATGGTCGCCTTCGAGAAACCCCAGAAGAATGTCTCGTAGAAGATTCGGCCCCCGTTCCTCGGAGGCCTCCACTTTGCTGCGATCCGTGCGCGCCCTGGCCGCGACGGCATCGATGATCTCGCGATCATACAGGTCGAAGCCCAGTTCCTTCGCGACCAGCTTCGCCGCTTCCGACCCGCCGCTGGCCTTGTCGCGCGATACGGTGATCACGTTGCGCGTCTGCGTGCCGGAGACCTCGTCTTGTGCGAAGCGTTGCGATATGCGCTTGTCCAACTCCCATTTGCGAACCTGCCTGGCGACCAAGCCTTGTATGCCTTCCATAACTCTCGCCTCCGTTGCGCCGCCGGTATCCGTCACAGGGGGCAGGCATTCTCGCCCGCCGGCCCGTTCACCACCGTCCTCACCCTCGAGGCAGTTGCAGGGGTCGTCTGTCCGTCTGTAGGAGCGGTCTCCAGACCGCGATTGCCGTTAACGCATCGCCGGGATTATGTGCGCATCACCATCAACGTAATTCGAGCGCAGGATCACGGCTTGGTCGCACTCTGGAGAGTGCTCCTACAGGCTTCTGCAGCCGCCACCCTCTATAGTGTATCCATGAGATGCCAGAAAGCATCCCATGTTTCTTGCATGGCCGACCACGAATACGCCGCGCCCCGGATTGCTCGCAGGCAGAAGATGCCGTCGAAGGACCGGCAACGCAGGATCGACATCAACTCTTTGACCTCGCCTTTGCCCCGCCCCGGCAATGTGCGCGGCGGCTCCGGTCCCGGGCAGCCGTCCTCGATGTAGAGCACGGCGAGATGCTTCTTGAGGTTCCCCTTGTAGTACGTCCGCAGGAACGGGTGCTCGCCCGCCCTTGCGAACTCCGCCGGATTGAAGCCCAGCCGCACGTTGGGCGCTTCGCACAGCGCCAGCAACGCCTCGCAACGATCCTTCGTGGCCCAGGCGGTGCCTGCCCCGTTCTCGACCAGCAGTTCCAGCCCTCTCTGCCCGGCCTCGACGGCATAGGCCTTAAGCCCCGCCGCCGCTTCCTCGACCGACGCGCCCGGCGGCGTGGCTATCGGCGGGAGCTTGATGTACCGGGCGCCGAGTTCCTGCGCAAGTTCCAACGAGGCCGCAAAGCTCGCCCAGTCCGTCGGCGCGCCGGCAAGGGCCTCCCACACCATCGGAGCCGCAGACAGCGTGTGGACGCGCAGGCCTTCGCTGTGAAGCTCCCTCGCAAACCGGGATCGGTTCTCGACGCTTTCGCCCCACAGTCGCGGCGCAAGCTGATCCCCGACCTCGATGTCTCGGATGCCCAGCCGGGTCAGAAACGCCGCTCCAGGACGCGTATCGGCGAGGCCTTGCGCTACATCATCGAAGCAGGCACACAGGGTGAAACTCTCCTCCGCCAACCGCGCTCGTTTGATCCGGCCCCGCTGCATGACGCAGTCGTCGCAGTGGGGGTTGTCGCACAGGACGGCTGCCGGGTCGCGGCGCAGCGCCTCGATTGCCGCCTCAAGCGTCCCGGCCGCGTGCATGAGGCGGCACGCGGCCTTGCCGATCTTCCCGGTCCGCATCACGCCGCGCTCGCGGAAGACGTGGTCCAGGCCGATGAAGTCGCGGTGCGGGCCGGGGAACTTGTTCAGCGTGATGCTGCGTTTCTCGCGGTTTTCGTCGAGGTACTCGCGCTGAAGCGGCGTCAGGTACGGCGCATCGACCGCCTCCTCGGCGCAATGCAGGAGCGTGTTGCGGTCCTGGTCGCACCCGAGCAGCAGGATGTAGCCGTCCGGCAGCCTCGCGATCCGCCCCCAGGGCGACTCCGGCCCCAGGGCTGTCGGCTGCGATACGTGCCCTGCGAGGAGCTGCTGCGCCATCGGCCCGATCCCGGCAGCGGAGTGGGTCGGGTGGATGCTGCGGATGACTCCTGGCCTCCGCCAGAACGTGTCGGTGACGATGCCCACGTTCGACTTCGCAACCGAGACATCGAACACCGGCACGCTGGCCATCGCCGGCATGAGCAGCGTTCCCTGTGGCCCGACCGCCTCGATGAGGGCGTCGATGACGGCATCCGCGCCGCCCGCGACCTCCCCGAAGGACGACAGCGCGCTGTGAGCCATGACCACCATGCCGGGCTTGACCCCCAAAGCCCGCAGACCGGCGAGAATGTCCTGCTGAGTGAGTGCCATTGTGGGACACCTTTGGTGGAAATGAGCGGATGGGTGAGATCAGCCTCGGAACGGCGGCATGTCCGCCCCTGATCTCGTGGTCACGTCTTTCCCTTACTTTCGCCTCTTGCCCCGTTTAGCCCTGCCGCCGGCTTTTGCCAAGGGTGCGGACCTCTCCGGTAGGCACAACGGAGGTCAGGACTTGATGAATAACCACAAAGACACGAAGTCACGAGGAACGGCAACAGCCCTAGTGTATTTGGCCTTGGCCGTTTCGTGCCTTCGAGTCTTCGTGGTTAGAATCGCCCAGCCCTCGAAGTCTCAACCCTAGCCTCGTATACCTCTCGCTCCCCGTTACGGTGTTGATCGCCTTGTAGATCGCCTTCTTGTCACCGACAATGCACACCATTTTCTGGGCACGGGTGAGGGCTGTATAGAACAGGTTGCGCTGTAGCATGATGTACTGGCTGCTGTGCAGGACCAGCACGACCGCCGGGTACTCGCTCCCCTGCGACTTGTGGACCGTCAGGGCGTAGGCGAGGTCCAGTTCATCGCGCTCGGCGAAGTCGTAATCCACCGGGCCCTGCTCGAATTGCACGGTGAACACCTGGTTGCCCGGATCGACCTTCACCAGCCGCCCGATGTCGCCGTTGTAGACCATCCGGTCGTAGTTGTTGACCGTCTGCAGGACCCGGTCGCCCTCGCGGAAAACGGTCTCGCCCCGCGCGAATTCCCGCTTGTTGGGCGCCGCGGGGTTGAGCTTCTCCTGCAGGCGCTGATTCAGGTTCAGCACACCCAGAACGCCGCGCCGCAAGGGGGTCAGCACCTGCACATCATCCGGCCCGAAGCCTAACTTGCGCATATTCCCTGTCGCCGCCCGGATGACTCGCTCGGCGGCGGCCTCGACGTCGGCTTCTTCGATGAACACGCAGTCGCGACCCGTCCACGGTTTCGCGGGGACGAGAATCGGCGGCTCGCCACGGTTCAGCCGGTGGGCGTTCTGGACGATGAGGCCGGTCTCGCTCTGGCGGAAGATCTCGGTGAGCCGCGTCACCGGCAGGACACCGCTGGCGACGATGTCTCGCAGCACATTGCCCGGCCCGACGCTGGGAAGCTGATCCGCATCGCCGACGAGCACCAGGCGCGCCCCTGGATCGAGCGCCCGCAGGAGATCGCGCATCAGCCACTGATCGACCATGCTCACCTCGTCGATGAGCACGAGGTCGGCCGGCAGCGTGTTGTTCGCATGATGCTTGAAGCCGCCGGTCGAGGGGTCGAACACCAGCATCCGGTGGATCGTGCGGGCTTCGTGACGCGCCACCTGCTCGAGGCGCTTGGCCGCCCGCCCGGTCGGGCTGGCGAGGTTCACCACTTGCCCGAGGGCCTTGCAGGCGGCGACGACCGCGCGGGTGACGGTCGTCTTGCCGGTGCCGGGGCCGCCGGTGATGACCGACACCGGTTCCCGCAGACCGGCGACGACCGCCTGGCGCTGAAGGTGGTTCAGTTCAACCCCCTCCAGCGTCTCCCAGCGCGCCAACCACGCGAGCGCGTCCTCATCGCTGGCGATGATACTGCCGCCGTGTCGCTGCGAGCGCAAAGCCCGGGTGCCGGCGGCGATCTCATCGCGCGCGTCGAGGCGATGCAGCAGGTGAGTGGCAATCTCCTCCTCGGCCTCAATCGTTGCCGGGAGATACACTCCGACCTCCCCGCCAAGCTCCTCGATGCAAAGCTCCTTCTCTGCGCCGAGCCGGTCGATGGCGATGTCGATCAACTCGCGGTCCACATGCAGGATGTACTCGGCCTTGGCCAGCAGTCCCTCGCGCGGCAGGTAGAGATGTCCGTCCTCCGAAGCCTGTTGCAATGTATGGCGCAAACCGGCTTCGACCCGCGAAGGGTCGTCGTCCTTGACGCCGGTGGAGTGCGCGATCTTGTCCGCGGTGAGGAACCCGACACCGGAAATGTCGCGGGCGAGGCGGTACGGCTCGCGCTCCAGCACCTCGATAGACTGATCTCCGTACAGCGTGTGGATCTTCGCCGCCAGGCGGGGGCCGATGCCGTGGCTTTGCAGGAAGATGATGATATTGCGGATGCGCTGGTGCCGGCTCCAGGCCTCCATCAGCGCCGCCGCGCGCTTCGCCCCGATCTTGGGCACCTCAAGGACGCGTCCAGGTGATGTGTCCAGCACGTCGAGCGTGTTCTCGCCGAAATAGTCGACGAGGCGTTTCGCGGTTACCGGCCCGACGCCGGGCACGAGGTCGCTGGCGAGGTAAACCTCGATGGCCGCGCGGGTCGCCGGTCGGGAAAGCTGGTAGCTTTGGAAATGAAACTGCCGCCCGTACTTGGGATGGCGCTCCCACACCCCGTAGAAGCGCACGGACTCGCCGGGGTGCGGATCGAGCATGTTGCCGACAACCGGGAGTGATTCGGCCTTCTTCCGGGTGAACACTCGCGCGACGGTGTAGCCCGTGTCGGGGCTGTAGAACGTGACGCGGTCGATCACGCCCTCCAGCGTCTCCTCAGCGGCATCGCCGCCTGTAGGAGCGCTCTCCGGAGCGCGATCGTCTTGCATGTCCCCGTCGAAGAGTCTCATGCGTATAGATCCGGATCCTGGTGCAGCCGCGCAATCGGGTTCATGATATCCCAACCCATATGAAGGGGCATGCGACGACGTAAACGGCTGCTGCCGCCAATGGCCAGTAGTCTCGCAGGTGCTGCGATGCGGTTCTCTCCCCCTCTGGGATGCACTGTGAAATGATCACCGTAGACACATTCGATGACGCGACCCAGACGGTGCCACCGGCGTCGTTGCCCTTGCGGGTCCGCCATGACCCGGCAACCGGCTGGAGATCGTCGTTGACGAACACCGGGCCTTGCCACTTCGGCTCACCGGACCGCGGTAAGGGGGCAACAATCTTCAACTCCCTGCCATTGCCCTCTGGGTCGAGGCTGAACACCTCGATCTGCCCGAAGTAGTTCGGGCCGTGTGTGGTCAGCACATAGGCGTAGAGGCAGGCGCCGCTGCTCATCACGTCGAACCAGGGGTCGGGATCGGGGACGGTGTCGCGTGGAAATAGCCATCGCCTGACAGTAGCGGTCAGATCGCGGTGCAGTACGCTGACCCGCCCGAGAGCCGTGCCCCATACCGCCCCGCCCACCATGAGCAGCATTCCGAACCTCCACGATGCCGACAGTGAACCGAGACTGTGCGAGGAGAGACCCATTCGCCCTTCCACTTTGATGAGCAGCAACCCCAGCGTCGCATAGAGAATCAGACTCCAAGCTAGGCTCCAGATCACCGCAACATGCTCGGGCGGCCTGCGCCCTATTTCCTGCGCGCGGAAGGACTCCATAGCGACGAAACCGGGAAGTATGAAGAGAATCAGCCGCATCACTTTGTCGAGTTCGAGAACGCTCATAGTCCGATCCCTCGAATCTACTTCTTAGTGTCCTTGGATGGCGGAGGCGGTGGCGGTGGAGGCGGTGTCGTGGCGGGCCGCTTCCTGCCCGACCCTCCCTCCTTCACTCTGTCTCGGTTGGTGCTCTCGCCCGTCTTCTTCATCATCACTGCACCTCTCTTTCCGCCCGGCGCAAGCTCTCGCTCTGCGCGTAGGCTGTCATCTGCACCCGTGTCCGGGGCATCGTAGATCAAGGATGCCGTCTGGCACCTCCCTCACCCGCACATCCGCTTCTTGACTTTCTCCCACGTCGGGGTGATGACGAAGCTCTCGTCAATGCTTTCAGCCATCGCGAGAATCAGCTTCGTCGGGCCGGCGAAGCTTAGCGTGTCGGGCAGGACGCACGGTCTTGCCGAGGGGTCGAACATGCCGATGACGCCCTTCGGGTCGTCGCTGAGCGCCTGCCGTCGCGGTTCTCCGACGAGGGTTCCGCAACCGGCGGCGAAGGGGGCGATCACTGCATTCTGATCCGCCGACAGGAAATTCGCCAACGTGAACAGGCCCGAGAGCTGGTCGGGGGTGACGAGGAACGCGATCACCTCGACGCCGTCGAAGCTGTCGAGCTGATCGAGCGGCGCGAAGATGCAATATTTCGCCGTCGCCGCCGGGAAATCGGTCTGGGTGAGGGTCGCCGCGGCGATCTCGGGGGTCTTCTTGTAGCGCTCGCCCTCCATCTGGCCGGGGATGCCGGTGGACAGGAAGTATTCGAGGCCCTCGCGAACGGTCTTGGCGAGGCCCAGGTATTTCGCGCCGCCGGGGCAGCCGGTGTGATCCTTATCGAAGCACGCCCACCGCCCTTGTTTCACCACGGCCTGCAAACCGGCCAGGGCGCAAACGTGGCGCGTGATGCCGTCGGCAGCGGGCATCCACGCTCCCTCCACAGGCTCATCTCGATACAGCACGGCGATCGGGCTGTCGGTCAGGCACAGCGCCCGGCGGAAACTTTCGGTCATCTCTTTGGGAGTCATCGTCGGTCCCACCTTTCGTTGCGGTCCTTATCCGCGCTATCGCTTTCGCAGGTAGTCCATCAACTTCTTCTCGAGAAAGTTCGTGCTGCTGCCGTTCGCATCTCCCGGCGGTAGGAAAGTTTTCCACGGAGCCTTCGGGTCGAGCTTCCGATGCACGACGGTGTAGCCTTGCGGCACGGTGTACGTGAACTCCGCCGCCGGGGGGCGCGGCCCGAGTTTCGCTTTCGAGATCGTGTTGATCATCACCGGCTGCCCTTGCGCATCCAGAAACAGCGCCTTGACCGGCAGCTTCGTGGATCGATTCACCAGGAGCCGCACCGTGGCGATGCGGTCGGCGATCTCTTTCCAGTCGGGCGTTATCGACAGGAAGCCCAGCCCCTCGGGCCCCTCGGACTTGGCGGCTCCGCCCGGCATTCGATACTCCAGCACCCAGCAAGGCCCGCCCCGGGTTGTCTCCGGCGGCCGCAGGCTTACCGCCCCGCTGCTCGCGGCCTCCTCCAGCCACTGCGCGACCTTCCCGCCGCCCCAGTGGTTGAGGGCTTGATCGAAGGCCTTGCCCGCGTCCTCGCCCTCGAGCAGAACTGCCGTCCGTGCGTGGGGGAAGACGACGCAGCCGGGCGCAGGTTGCGAATACAGCGCCACCTCGCCCGCGTCGATGACGTCGAAGCCCTTGCCCCCATGCTTCACATGCACGGTCGCGCTCGGTCGCAACGGCCCGATGAACAGCTTCGTCTTGATGTCCGCCTCGATGTACGGCGCAGCCTGCAAGGTCCTCGCAGCCTGCCAAAGCACAAAGCGCGGCGAGATACCCCGCACATAGAGCGCAATTGCCCCGTCTGCGAGTGCGAGTACAATAAGGACGACAATGACAACGCCATATCTCTTACGCATAAATAGCATAACGCCCGAATAGGGCTGCGGTTTCTTCCTTGCAGGCATGTCGTATGACGCGCAGGGAAACGCGATCCCGGCCACGAATGGTATTCGCCAAGGGAGACCGTCGTCCCTTGCGAAAGGGACCTCACCCCCAACTCTCATGCGCGCTAACTCAAGGCCAGGTGCCGTTGAAAGGAGGGGCCGGACTACGAGAGCGCCAGCCGTTAGGCGCTCGAAGTATCCGGCCCCAGCCGTCCGCGCGGGTGAAGGCAGGGCCGGATACTTCGCTGCGCTCGTAGTCCGGCCCCTCCTCAATCCATCATTGGAGTGACAACATGAACACATACCGATTACTGGTACTGTTGGTCGTCTCTCTCGGCGTCTGTGTCGGGGCCCTCGCCGATCCGCCGAAGCTCGGGTTGTCCGTGCGGGCCGACGGCGCCCTCGTGAAGGATGGCAAGCCCTTCCGAGGCATCGGCGTCGATTACTTCAGCGCCTTCTACCGGACCCTCATCAAGGCCGACGACACGTCGTATGATGCGGGCTTCCAGGTCCTGCAGGACATGAAGATCCCGTTCGTGCGCATGATCGGCGAGGGCTTTTGGCCCTCGGAGATGAAGCTGTACTTCGACAACCCGGCCGAGTATTTCCGCCGCTTCGACGCGGTGGTGCGCTCCGCCGAGAAGCATGGCATCGGCCTGATCCCCAGCCTGTGCTGGAACACCTGCACCTTCCCCGACCTCGCCGGCGAGCCGTGCGATCAATGGGGCAATCCGCAGAGCAAGACCATCGCCCTGATGCAGCGGTACACGAAGGACGTGGTTACGCGTTACCTGAACTCCCCCGCGATCTGGGGCTGGGAATTCGGCAATGAGTACAATCTGAGCGCCGACCTGCCGAACGCTTCGGAATGGCGGCCGCCGGTCGTGCCGGACCTGGGCACCGCGAAATCCCGGTCGGCCCGCGACGAGCTGACCCACGACATGGTCCGCACCGCCTTCGCCGAGTTCGCGAAAGAAGTGCGCAAATACGACCCCGACCGCATCATCGATACCGGCAGCGGCTTCCCCCGCGCCTCGGCCTGGCATCAGCGCCAGGAGAAAAGCTGGACGAAGGACACGCCCGAGCAGTACGCCGAGATGCTCGTCGGCGACAATCCCGACCCGGTGGATGTCATCAGCGTCCACGCCTACGGCGACGATGTGAACCGGATCGCCGAGACGATGGAAATCGCCCGGAAGGCGCACAAGCCGCTGTTCGCAGGGGAATTCGGGGTCGAGGGCGCGAAGACCGACAAGTCGGTGAAGGAGTTCACGGAGTTACTGCAGACCATCGAGGACGAGCGCGTGCCGCTGGCGGCGCTGTGGGTCTACGACCACAACGACCAGGACAAGTCCTGGAACGTAACCGCGACGAACGAGCGCGCCTGGCAACTGCAGGCCGTAGCCAAAGCAAACGAGCGCATCCGGGCGGAGGAGGGGCGGTAGGCGAAGGCAGCGCAGGCGAACCGGGAGAGACCGTGGGTGGCATCTCCCGGCCTGACGCCTCATTGGCGATCCGCCGCTACCTGGCAGCGGGCTGCGTTGTCGCAGCGCCCTTCAGCGACCACTTCCCATCGTGAGAGACGAAGGTGAACACCTTGTTGGGGTCGATGCCGTGGAGCTGCACCTCATAGCCCCCGGCCTCGCTGCGCCTGATGGAGGTGACACTGATCTCAAGGCAGCCTTTGCCCCCCTGCTGGCCCATGAAGGCCGACTTGCCGCCTGCCAGGGAGATCACGTCGATGCGCTGGACGCCGGGTTGCGCTCCGGGGACAACGCCGAGCGGCCCCGCGAGGCGACGCGCAAGGGCGGTGTCTCTGCTGCAAGGGCGCGACACGTCGGCGAACTCAGCACGCGCCCCAGCGGCCCACGCCAGATACGCTGTCTTCGACTCATTTTCCGCACATTGACAGTTGATGTTTCGTTTGGGTTGGTCCCGTCGGGT
>CAYWBK010000135.1:0-13861 GCA_964455745.1 uncultured Armatimonadia bacterium | reverse complement strand
CTCACAACTCTAACGCTACCAAAATGCGATATAGTTTCCTATAGTAGCACTAAGCCCTGCGCCGCCGGGCCTGCCGCCCCATGCGGGGCTCATGGGGGCCTTCTCTGGCGGAATCCACCAGCTTCCACTGGTGGCAAGTCGCGGACGCCCCCTGACGGGGACTGGCGGCGCAGCCCCCCCCCCGCGTCTCCTACCCCGCCTCCCGCCGCACCACCGCAATCTCCTTCTCCCCCTCGCCGCCGTCTTTGCGGATCTTGTCGGCTATCACTTCCTCGAAGTCTGGGTTGATCTCGTAGCCTACCGAGTTGCGGCCCATGAGGGCTGCTGCGGCTGAGGTCGTGCCGCTGCCCAGGAACGGGTCCAGGATCGTTTCTCCCCAGAAGCTGTACATCTTTATCAGGCGGCGCGGAAGTTCCAGCGGGAACATCGCTATGTGCTTATCCATGCGCACCGGGTGGATATCGTCCCATACGCCCCCTGCGGACCAGCAGCCATTAGCCGGGGAATAGCTGGAGAGCAGCCGGACGAAGATGACTGACAATCCGGTGCACAACTGACTCGCTCATCTCCGTAACCACTCCCGCCCATTCAGCGGCAAGACGGTCCTCTCCGATCACACGGATCAGAGCGACCAGGTCGAGGTGTTGCAGCAGGGCCTTCGTGACGGGTCGCTTCGCGTCACTGAACATCATCGCCCTGTAGAAACTGCGTGCGACTTGGGAATCCAGCGCTGCGTGGAGTACCGTAGCCTCTTGCCTGGTTTCGCAGGGGATGAAGTAACACGTATCGTCGAAGACCACGGGCTTCCCATCAATCGGCCCGACGAGCCGGAAGTGCGGCTCCTTGTGGAGGCCGGACACCGCCACTTTCCAACTCGCGAATGTATACGGCCCGACGCCAAAGATGGAGTACGGCGTCTTGTCCGCATAGATGGAACTGCGCCTCATCCCAAAGGCTTCCGCATGTGCCTCGAGATACATCCATGTGTGGGGGGCAATCTTTCTGAGGGCCGTCGTATTCTCCCCGATGCTCTGCTGTGTGACCAGCAGCAGACGGTCGGTGGCCGTTACACGCCCGTGGAAAACATCCGAACCCTTGAGCAAGGGATAGATGCACGTTTCTTCCACGGAGACAACCTCGCCCAGCCCGTTGAGCAGAACTCCATCCTCCCGGCGCAACTCCATCACCTTGCTGCAGTCGTGCTTGATCCCCGATCTCCATGTCTTCTGCGACTCGCCTCGCAGATCGCGGAGGCGGTCGTAGGTGTCAAGATCGGAGACCAGCGCGCCATCGCGGTATCCGATGCGGCTGGACCGGGATGACAGATTGAGCCCGCTGAACACGTCACAGTCGTAACGCGGGGACGTCGCGCCGGTTGCGCAGTAGAGCAAACAGGCGTCCACAGAAGCGCCGAAATGGGCTTGGGCGTCGATGAGAAACATGGCGGCATGGCTCAGTCGCAGGCCCTTCCGGGTCGCCCGTGTCAGTAGTTTGCGTGCCACCGAAGTCTTGCACAGGACAGCCATAGCGCCTTCGTGAGTGTGCAACGCTTCCAACAGTTTCCACAGCATCCACTCTGAGATATCGAAGTTGCTTTTCCCCGTAATCGCATCGAGGCCGCGATGCTCGTCGAAGTTAGACTTCCCTGGAAGGTTGGGGATGCCCGTTGCGCTCAGCGCCGAGTTCGTGACCCACGGGGGATTGCCTATCACAAGGATCGGCTTAGGCAGTGATGAAACCACCGCCGGCCAGTCGATCTCGAAGAAGTCAGCCTGCCGAAGGTCCACTCGTTGCGAGGCCAATCTCCTGGCCTCAACCTGCGCTTGCACGCGGCGGACGTAGTTCGGGTTGATGTCGTATCCGCTCACGGTCTCCGCCTCCGCGAAGGCGCTCATCGCGGCCAACAGGAGGTGACCTGTGCCACAGGTAGGTTCCAGAATGGAACGCGGTGTCACCCCGATCTCCCGCAGCAGGGCAGCGACCGCTTCCGCTAGGGCCGGAGAGGTCTGGAAATCACCGAATGCGACTCTTGGCGAGAGACCGGGGGGCGAGGAACCCATGTGCTATCCCTTCAGGTTTATGATGCCTTCAACCTTGCCTGCGAGTTCAACGACGCGCCCGTACTGGAGCCGCCACTGGAGTGCGTTTGAGATCGTGAGATAGCCCTGCTCCGGTTGCTCGGCCAGTAGCTTCCGGGCGATCTGCTCGGCTTCTATGTCGCTTACCGGGAGAAGGCAGTCGTGCATGAAACCAATGAGATCATCTGTGTTACCATCATTGGCCAGTATCTCCCGTATCCTCTTGGTCATCTGGTAATCGGCCGTCCGTTCAGCTTCGATGAACACACAGTGCTCAAAACAAAGTGTCCCGGTCTGCGTCTCGGAATGGTCCGTCTTCTTGTAGACGAAGAGAAGCAGCGAGTAGCCAATACCGTATATCTTCTGGTAGGCATCTTTGAACGGACAGGAGGACTGGGGCTGCTTCGCGCTGGTCACCTTGACGTCTACACCAAGCTCCGGAAAGTCTATGCCCGCAGCCGAGTTGCCAGGGGAGAACTCATAGAGGGCTTGGAGATGGTCTCGGAACTTATGCTCGACCATCGTGCCGATCGTCTTGCCGTTGTCTATGCCGTAGTACCCTGGTTCGGGGCGGCCCGACTCGGCCTCAACGAAGCTCTTCGCCTCTCTCTTGATGTCCTCAACGGTCAGTTGTGCTCCCATGGGTCTTCCTCCTGCAGGACCTCACATCGATGGGCTCGAGCCGGCATGCGATAGGCACCGGCGGAGTACCGCCATGGTAGCCCAACTCATGATCCCCGCAGGCATCGCCGCACCGAGACCTGCCTGCGTTGTGGGGATGACCGGCTATGCTGGTCGTTCCGCCATTGCACGCTTCTTCAGCTCTACGGTGCATTCCTATCCCGCGCCTCGCCTACCCCACCTCCCGCCGCACCACCTCGATCTCCTTCTTCTCTTCGCTGCCGTCTTTGCTGATCTTGTCGGCTATGACTTCTTCGAAGTCGGGGTTGATCTCGTAACCTACCGAGTTGCGGCCCATGAGGGCTGCTGCGGCTGAGGTCGTGCCGCTGCCGAGGAATGGGTCCAGGATCGCTCCCGGCTTGCCCCGGTTACAGCCGTTTGTAAACGTTCCCCCGGTGCCGGATCGTCCACACCCGCACCGTTCGTTCCGCGTCGTCCACCTCGTAGACGATCCTGTACCGCCCTACGCGCAGCTTAGGGAGCCCCTGGAGGTCGCCGTGCAGCGCCTCGGACCCAGGCGGGCGAGGGTCACACGCCAGCGCGTTGACGTGCTCGCGTATCCGGTCTCGCATCGCCTCCGGTTCAACCTGCCGCAGGAGTTTCTGCGCGTTCGTCAGGTAGAGGACTTGGTATCTCACTTGGCATATTCCGCGTCAACCTGCTCCGCCGGCACCCACCGCTGTTCGGGGTCCTTGGATAGCGCCCGCACCTCGGCCACGAGGGCGGCATCCATGTCACGCTCGCGTCGCGTGCCGCCTGCCGATAGCCATTCGTCAAGGTCGGCTCGCCTGAATATCCATTTGCGGCCCGTCTTCGCCGCCGGGACCTCTCCGTTGCGGGCCTTGCGCAGTACGGTCGCAGCGCTCAAATGCAAATACACCCCCGCCTCTACGGGTGTCATCGTCTCGTGAGCCATAACGTATCACCTCTTTAGCGTTACATAACGTGATGATAGCGCGACTTAGCGTTACTTGTCAATGCTCCGACGGGGACGGCGCGGGAGCGGGTTCTTCACGCGGCTTCAACGGGTGGTTGCCGGGGGCGCGCGCGACGGCGCGGGCCGGATACTTCGTTCGTCACCTGCGGTGACGCCCTCGTAGGTCCGGCCCCTCCTCAACGGCTAGCCCTCTACCGCCGCACGACTTCGATCTCCTTTTCCCCCTCGCCGCCGTCTTTGCGGATCTTGTCGGCTATGACTTCCTCGAAGTCTGCATTGATCTCGTAACCCACCGAGTTGCGGCCCATGAGGGCTGCTGCGGCTGAGGTCGTGCCGCTGCCGAGGAATGGGTCCAGGATCGTTTCTCCCCAGAAGCTGTACATCTTTATCAAGCGGCGCGGAAGCTCCAGGGGGAACATCGCTATGTGCTTGTCCATGCGCACGGGGTGGATGTCGTCCCATACGCCCCGGAACCATGTCAGGCGCTCGGACTTCTCCATTTTGCTTAACTCCCGCGCTTCCTTCGACGGCGGGCCGGACTTGCCCAGCTTGCGGAACAGGATGATGTACTCGTGCTCGTAGGTCACCTGCCCGTCGCGCGGGTAGTAGATCGACCCCATCAGCGCGCCGCCGCCGCTCGTCTTCGTGGTCGAGATCTTCTTCCAGATGATCTGCCCCATGAAGTCGAAGCCGATCTCCCGCCCGATGACCGAGATGTCCGCCGGGATCGGCTGCACGTGGTAGCGGCCATGCTCGGTCGCGCGGAGGTACTGGTCGCCGATGTTCAGCGCGAACCGACAGCCCGGGCAGAGCACCCGGTGGGTCTCGGACAGCACCCGGCGCAGGGCGGCGAGGTAGTCCGCATACGACTGCTCGAAGCCGATCTGGCCGGGGTGCTCGTAGTCTTTGATGCACCAGTATGGCGGGGACGTCACCGCGAAGTGGACGGAGTTGTCGTCCAGTTCCAGCATGTGTTGGGAATCGCCGAAGATGATTTTGTGATGAGTGCTAGTCAAGGCGGACCTCGGTGGTTGGGATGGAACCTCACCCCCCTGCTAACGGCAACCTCACCCCCCTGCCCCTCTCCACGAGTGGAGAGGGGGGGAACGGCGAACGGCTAACGACGACGCACCACCCGAATCCCCGCTCAGAAAGGCCAGTCGGGCTTGGGTGGCGGGAGGCGCAGGGCCTCGTCGAATGCTTCTGGAAACTCCGGCGGGCCTAATAGGGCATTCGGCACTGCAAAGGCTGTCGCCGGGCGGACGCCGAGCTATGGCCGCCTGGAGGCGCTGACGGGCGCTTTCGGGACGGGGAGAGCGGCGTCAGTGCCAACCTGTCACAAGCCCAGTTCCTGCTGGCCGATCCCGAGTAGCGAGAACAACTCCGTTGGCGACGCTGTAACACCGCTCGCGCCCCTGTCAAGGGCTATTTGCCCGAACCTGTTCTTGGCCTGAGTGCTGCAGTAGATGAAGAAAGGTACCGACTGATCTTCAGCGCGCACGGCGTCTAAGAGGTCGATGCCAGCGTCGGAGTTGTAGCCGTGGCGCTCGCGGCGCCCCATATCGGATATGACGAAGCGGTACTTCCCAGGCTTGAACTTGCGCTGCCCCACCGCGGTGCTAACTGCAATGTCGGTTTGGATGCCTGCCTTTCCCAGATACTCAACGAAGAAGGCGTTGTTCCCCGGGTTGTCGTCCACCCAAAGTACAAGATTCGATACACTTGGCGACGGGCTGACGACTCGTCCGTTGTCCTTAGCAGGTGACGGGCTCGCGCCATCTACCTTCTGCGTAAGCTCAGCCAGCCGCTGCAGCAGGTCCCTGTTCTGCACGAGCTGCTGCTGGTTCACCTCCTCCATAGTGAGTTCCTGGCCACCCACTTTAATGGTGAACTTCCTCGTTCGCGCCGATCCTATGAGCGCGGCCACTGCAGGGCGGAACAAGATAATCACCAGAATCACTATCAGCGGCCATAGCAGAGCGGCCACGCTCTCAATGAGTTTGGGGGCGGCGTCCATTGACAGACCTCCATCAGCCGTACGCACGCGATCACGCCCGACGCATTGGTGCCCAGTACCGTCACTCCACGGCGGCTAACTCCGCCGCACAGGAGACGCGCTATCCAGAGGTGCAGGTATCGCCGCCTGCCGTCGACCAAATCCCAAAATGGGCCCCCTACACCGCCGCTCAGAACTGCCAGTCGGGCTTGGGTGGCGGGAGTTGCAGGGCCTCGTCCAAGGACGTCAGCAGCTCCGGCGGGGCGGCGAAGTCATCGGTGATGGACAGGCCGGTCGCGGGTCTCACGCCCAGCCAGAGGCGCGTGAAGGCATTCACGGAGGCCGCGAGGGTCGGGAGCGCGGGGTCGTGGCCGCTTATTGCGGCGGATTCCGGGCCGAGGGTGATGACGTATTCGCCACCGACGCCGCGCCACGGAGCATCCTCGGGCAGGTAACGCTCGATGGGGTCGCTCAGGCGCAGGTTGAACCGCACCGTCCGGCCCGGCAGGTGGGTGCACGCCATGCAGCCGGGCACGTCGCAGATGCGCATTTGCCACCAGGCGTAGGCGTCGATGCCGGTCGCGAGCTTGCCCCCCTCGCGGGCCTGGTATTCGCGGAAGGGACGGTCGACGAGGTCCTGCATCTGGATACCGGGCGGCTCGCCGATGTGGATGAGCTTCACCTGGTCGCCAAGGCCCTTCAGGAGAGCCATCAGTTCGAGGAACTGGTCCCCGGTCTGGAACGCCATCCACACGACCTCGTAGGGGCCGCCGTCCACGACCTTAGGGTTGCACCACAAGTGATGCGTGAGTTCGCCGTTCGGGCCGTCGAAGTAGCCGAGACCGAAGGCGCTGTCGCGCTCGACGACCTCGGAGCGGGTGAAGCTGGGGGCCGTGATGTTGCAGCTTCCGTGGCCGCGACGGCGGGCGAGGCGCGAGGCGTGCATGGCCTCTAAGTCATCGGCGGTGAGACGCCTGGGGACGCGCGGGCGGCGGTCGACGAGCAGTCGGGCCGGGTCGAAGGAGACGCGATGGTCATACGCGCCCGAGCCGAAACCGAGGCGGTTGTAGAAGCCTTGATCGAAGATGCCCAGGCCCGCGACCTGGCTTCCGTCCGCGACATTCGCAGCGATGGCTGCGGCGGTGAGACGGCTCGCGAGGCCCTGCTGGCGGGCGACGCGGCTGGTCGTGACCCCGTGCACGCAGCAGAAGGGTATGTCGTCCTGGAGATGGCGGACATGGCCGGGGCCAGTGGCGACTAGGCACTCCGCTTCACCGTCGAGTTCGGTGACGAAGGCGCGCCCGATGCTGACGAACAGGTCCTGCCCCTCGCCGTTGCCGGTGGGCGACAGCCATCCGGTCTCACGCCAGATGCGGCGGATGGCATCGCGGTCGCGGCCGGGGTTGTAGTCGCGGTAGGTCATCTTCAGTATCTCCAGTTGCGGTGGCTATCCTATTGCGCGTGCAGGCGGTTGAACTCGGCGGCTCGGCGCACCAGATCGGGATAGGTCTTGCTGTCGATGGTGAACTCCGGCTGCCAGGTGAAGTGCCATACCCACAGAGCCATCAGCGAGACGCCCTCCGCCTCCATCGCGGGAATGCATTCACGCAGCCATTTCGAGGTCGGATCACTGCGGTTGTTCGGGCCGGTGCCGAGTTCCCCTATAAAGACCGGCGCGTTCGCAGACTGGGCGCAGCGCACCAGGCCGCGCATCCATTCGATATCGGTCATGCCCGCCCAGGGGTGGGACGCGTCGGCGACGCCCGCATTCCCGTAGAAGTGGAAACTGAACACATCCAGCGGCTCCGGCTGAGCGTAGAGGTTGTTCGCGAGCCACTCGCGCCAGGTGTCGCTGCGGTACTTGAAGTTCGGGAAGGTCTCGCGGCGGCTGGTGCACTCCTCCCGAACAGATGCGTCGCCGCTGGTCACGAGGTGGTTCGGGTCCAGGGACTTGATGAACTGAGCGTGCTCTTTATACAGCCGCTGCATCATGTCCCAGGTCAGGCTGTCCTCCCTCACGCCTTTCTCGCGCACCACGGCCCCTGGCGGATAGACGCCCGCCGGGAGCTGCGGCTGGCCCTCCATGTCGACATCGGAGCGCAGCATCCCCTCGTTGAGAAGCTCCCACATCAGGACGGTGGGGTCGTCCTTGTAGCGCGTCACGAACTCGCGGACATAGCGGTGGACCGCCTCGTAAGTCTTGGAGTTCGGGTCGAGGATCGCCTGGCCGGTTTCGCCGAAGATGCCGTAGGGGCCGGGGATCGCCTGCAGGGACGGGATCAACCTGATATGGCGCTGCCGGCAGAGAGCGAAGAGCTCGTCCATCCCGCGCCAGTAAGCGGCGGGGTCCTTATCGTACAGCATCGCCCGGTCGCGGGGATAGCCCGGATCGGCGAAGAAGCGGATGAACTTGAGATTGCTCCTCTCGGCGTCTTCGATGGCGGCAATCATCTCCTGCTTCGCCTTCTCCGGCGTGCCATACATCTGGCCGATATGGAACCACGTGCCAAGGAAGGCCTGATGCAAGTGCGGGATGTTGACGCCGATGGCGCGGTACTCCTTGCCGTCGAGGAAGAGCTTGCTGCCCTGTCTGGTCACGAAGCCGGTGGGGGCGGCCGAGAGCGCCGGCAGAGCAGCGCTCAGGCAGGCGAGCATTGTCAGGATTCCGGTGGCGATTGTGGGTCGCATGATGACCTCGCTATGGGGAATGGCAAAACGGCAGAGCGCTAAACGGCCCTAACACCTTGGGGGACTGCGGGAAGACCGCTATGCGATCTTAGCCCCAAACCCCCGCGATCTCCCAAGACGCAGAGACCGTCGCCTTTCGTTACTTCGGTTCCACCCAGAGAATCGCGACCGATTCGGCGGGTACCTGCCAAGTCGCCGAAGCACCCCGGTCGAAGCAGGCCTCCCCTAGGCCCTCGGGGTATACCCCTCGCACACGCAGGCGCTTGCCGCCGGTCAGGCCGATCGTGTCGTCAAGCGCGAACCGGCCCTCCGCGGATTGAGCGCCGGAGTTGAAGAGGAAGACATACCCGCGGTCCGCGATGATATGGGCCGAGCCGTCCACTCCGCCCGCTTGCGGCCACGCCGGCAGGTCTACTCGCACCTTCAGGTACTCCACGTTCCGCCGTCCCCAATCGAGCCAGTGGCGAAGCACCGCCTTGTCAGCCTCCGGCAGTCCCGTTTTCGTTGGGATGTACATGAGGATGTTCGGCGAGCATGACAGCGCGCTGATGAGAATGTAATCCAGCTTCTGACTCGGCCAGTTCGGCGGGATTCCGCGCTCGGCGCGGCTCGGGAACAGCAGGGGCTGGTCAATATAGTGGGGGAGAAAATGCTGCTGCACGCGCACGCGAGAGGCGGTACGGATGGCATCTCCGGCGGCGACGTTGGATGCGCCTGTGCCGGTCTCCAGAAGTGTGAAACAGGCGTCGACGTTCTGCAGCGCCCAAATTCCGAGGTCTTGCGCGGGGCGGCATGTGAAGATGTATGACTCCGGGGCGACGCGACGCACGTCGGCGAAGAGACGCCTCAGGGCGAGTTGGGATGCGTAGTTCGAGTCTCCGGGCAAGTGGTCGTGTTGGTCCGAGGCGCAGTCCACCGGCACGATGGTCGTGTACCAGCCGCCGTCGCCGAAGAAGCTGCCGTCCATAGCCCAGGCCATGTACCGGCCCGCCTGGAGCCCCTCGCGGTTGATGCGCGTCAGCCAGTCGCAGAACGGGCGGTTGGCGAAGCAGTTCGCCTTCGCCGATGCGATCAGCGCGTGTTTGCCGGCGAGGGTCTTCGGAGCCAGCAGCCACTCGGGCTTGTCCGCCCGGAAGGGCTTACCCAGCGGGCCCCAGTGATGCGTGTGGTTCATCGACGACCACATGACCACCTTGACGCCGATCTGACGCGCGTGCTCGAGGAACTGCCGCACGAGCGGCCCAGGCTCGTAATGATCGTCAGGGCCGAGCGCGTTCATTTTCTCGGTTTCGCCGCCCCAAGGGTGAGAGTCCGAGACCCAGTCGATGCCGCACTCCGCGAGCACATCGAGGGACTTCATGTCGGCGCGGACGTCGGCCTCGGACGGGTAGGTCCCTTGTTGCATCTCCGAGTGCCACCCGCAGGCCATCGGCACAAAGCCGTGCCGCGGCGGGCCGAGGATGGCCGAGATCATGACGACCATTGCGTCCGACTCCGAGCGCAACGGCAGGACTTCAGCCGTCCTGTGGGCCTCGGCGGCATCCCGCCACGCCTGGTCCGCCGAGGTGTCGCCCTCGGGGAAGCGGGTCGGCGCAGGGGAGACGACGTCGTCGTGCGGCCCCCGCCGGTAGACGCCCAGGTACATCGGCTCGCACGCGATCTTCGCGCGCGCCCTGACCTTGAGGCTCGGCGCATAGCCCAGTGTCACGCGGCGGCTCTTCAGCGAAGAGGTGTCGAACGGCGACTCGACCCCGGTGAAGAAGCCGCCTTTGGGCGTGCGACCGAAAAAGGTGCACAAAGGCTCGGCTCCCGGAGCGCGCCCGAACTGGGGATAGCGGTACTCGACGAGCTGGAGGCCCGAAGCGCGGAACTGTGGCCAGCTGAGGGTGACGTGCCTCAGCCCATACTTCGTGCGCGAGGAAAACGAAACGCGCTTTTCCACGAAGTGCGCGTCCCTGCCCAGCGTGTAGGCCACGTCGATGGTCAGCGGCCCGGCTTCATACCTGGCCTTCAGCGCGCCACGCTGGAGACGCAGTGACACCACCTGCGCATCCGCGAAACCGACGCGAAAACCCTCGGCTTCGATGGCGAACTCATCGCCATCCATCCGATAGGTCTCGCCCGTCAGCTTGTTGTGGAGGGACGTGAGCGCCCCGGTTTCCGGGTCGAAGTCGAGGGCAATGCGGTTGTTCTCAAGGCAGAGCACAGGGGTCCTCCATAGATCAGACTTCGCGGTCCACGGTGCGGCGGCCGAGGTCACAGTCGCAGGGCTTCACTGCTGACCGCTTTCATGGCCCTGGGATGCCGCTGCGAAGCGACGGAGGCCATCACGGAAGGCGCAGAAGCTTGGCGATGCGTTTGCCTCCACGTCCATGAGCGGGCAGATGTCCCTGGCCCACAAGCGCTTCTGCTCAAGGTGCGCGTAGTCTTTCGCGGTCTTGAGAGCCTTGGCACCGCCGGGGTGCACGGCATCGGCGAGTAGTTCCCAAGTGCCGCAAACGCTGTCCTGGACATAGCTATCAAGGATTAGACTTTTCGCGTTCTGATACGCTCCGCGCACGGCACTTAGGTCTCCCAGAAACCAGGCCTCCAGTTCCTCAATAGCGATGCGAAAGAGCGTGGTTGGAGGCGGCTGGCAGTGACCAAGCACTTCAGTAAGTCTCCCCTTGAAGTCAGTGCAATCGCCGTCATCGTCGAGGTCGACCAAAACGACTACCGCCTGCCCCTCCACCAAGCTCTTACCGTAGGCTCGGAGAGATGCCGGGAGATTCTGGAGTAGGGAGCGATCCTTCGGATTCGGGCGAGCATCCAGGTCCACCGGCAACGCACCCTTACCTTGGTGTTTATGTATACGCCAGGTATGTGGCTCACCATAGGGGCCGAGTATTTTCGCGAGTAGCGGCTCCAGGGCGGTCCGGGCAGATTGTTCTTCGACAAGTAACTCGAAGTGCATGTCCCCCTACCCCGCGTCAAGATAGTCACTGTACCACAGACTGCCCAGTGGTCGGCCTTCATCGACCATCGCCTTCACGAGAGGATCGTCGCTTGCATGGCGGATCTGTGCGAAGCCATCCTCGCCCTTCTCCAAGACCCATGTCTCCTCCGGAGTCAAGGCATCGACGAAGTATGGCTGGTGGGTCGTCACAAAGACCTGTGACCGATTGCCCTGACGCGTGGCGTGCTCACGTAATTCGGCGGCGAGTGTCTCCAGCAGTTTGTGGTACAGGCCGTTCTCAGGTTCCTCGATGCAGATCAACGGGAGCGGATCTGGGTCCTGAAGCAGGAGTAGATAGGCGAATAGCTTGAGAGTGCCGTCGGACATCTGCTGGGCATAGAATGGGTCCGCGAATCCCCTCTCATTGAACTGTAAGAGCACGCGTCCATCCGCCGACGGCTCCGCATGGACGCTTCTTATCCCGGGTATTCTCTCGGCCACACGGTCAAGCACGCTCTGGAATTGATCGCGGAATTCGCGTTCCATATACTGTACCACGTTGCCAAGATTGTCGCCGTGTATGTCCAGGTGCTTCTGCGGCCCCGCCAGAGGCAGACTGCGGACTGCGTCAGGTGTGAAATCCGCCCGGTACCAGCTTTGGATGAAATCGCAGAATCTCGTGATCCGGGGGTGCTCTCTCAATGCACCCAACGTGGCAATGCCCAGTCGGCGCAGATCGGTAAGGTCGATGGGCTCTGTCTCGGCACTCTCCTCGGCGACATCGCCCCCAGGGTTGGGTAGACTCTCGCCTTTCCACACCACACCCTTGCCTGCCTCAAGGTCAAGAAACGAGAGCGGGCGGCCTCTCGTGGCGCCCTGACGTCTCTGACGAAGCCGTTCGGAACTCACGAAGGGTCTGCCGCTCTCGTCTGCGTCGATTGCCAACTCATAGGTTATTGGACGGCTGTCTCTTGTCTCGCGGTAATGGACCTCAAACTGCAGGGGGACTGTGGCGCCGCTGGACCGCAGCTTGTCGAACCCCCCCGGCATCGCGGCGTCGCACGCCTCCTCTACACCAAACTCGAGGCAATCCGTTAGGAAATGGAAAGCTTCGATCAGGGTGCTCTTCCCGGAGCCGTTCTTGCCGATAACCGCGACGAGAGGCGTTAGTGGCGCAGCCCTCTGTGTGCTCCACAGCTTGCCCAGCGTCACGTCTTTCAGGACGCGGTAGTTCTGGACGCGGAACCCCTCAATGCGTGCCATATCGTCCACCTACCTCTTCAGTCTATCCCTCAGCGCCTGCCATTCCTCATCCGTCCAGGTCGTCGGGAGGGCGATCTTCTTGCCCTCGTAGACTGACTTTTGCGCGGCGATGAGGGCGTTGAAGACGGCTTTGCCTGTCGCGAAGCGGTTGAGGTGCTCGGGACCGCCGGCGAGCCACGTCGCCACCGCCTGCGTGAACTCGCGCTGGCCGATCAGGTGCTGCTTGTCCCAACTGCTCTCGCCGTGGATCGGCTCGCTCATGCCCTCGCACTGATACCAGTAGCCCTTGTTCTGGGTGAGATACAGCCTGCCCTTGGCGCCGAGGAAGTCGAAGTGCAGGTGCATCCAGAAGGATTCCTCGCCGGGGGTGCCGAGGGCGTCGGGGGAGCAGTCGAAGATCACGCGCAGGTCGCCGGGGAACCAGTATTCCGCGAGGATGCTCTCGGGGGCTTTGTGGCTCTGCTGGTAGACCTCTTCCTCGTTGATGGTGTGCGCCATCGCCCACACGGCCTCGGGCTGAGCCTCGTTGAGGAACAGCATGAGCAAGTCCATCAGATGCGGGCCCATGCCCATTGTGTTGCCCTTGGCGCTGGCGCGGGCGAAGTACACGTCGCCTAACTTGTTCTGCACGATGTCGGTGATCGTCCCGTCCTGGAACTGGGGGAAGTAGCGGCGCTGGCAATTGACGATGATCTCCATGCCGGATTCGCGGTTTACGCGGTCGAGGCCCTCGATGTCCGAGGGCACGACGGCCATCGGCTTCTCGACGATCATCGCCTTCACCCCGGCCTTCGCGGCGACCTCGGCCTCCCAAACGCGCCGGCCGGGCATCGTGACCACGTGGATGAAGTCGGGCTGCATCTCGGCGAGGCACTTCTCGTAGTCGGTGTATCCGACAGGCACCCCGTAACGCTTCTTATAGTCCTCGACGCGCTCGGGGAGGATGTCGCAGACGGCGACCATCTCGATGTCGTGCAGTTCGGGATATACGGCCATGTGGTCATTGGCGCGAGCGCCACAGCCGACGAGCACTGAACGGTAAGCCATTGTAATCGTAACCTTTCGGAATTGGACGTGCCCTGCCGCCTCATTGCCGAGCCGCATTTCGACGCCGCGGGCTGGGCGACCTCTACGGCATGGCTATCGAGCCAGGACGGCCCTACCCCAGTGGCCGCGACAATCCTGTCGCGGATCGCCGTGTCATCCGTTGCCCGCGAGGACGGCCCTACCCCAGTGGCCGCGACAATCCTGTCGCGGATCGCCGTGTCACCCGTTGCCCGCGA
>CAYWBK010000134.1:0-13976 GCA_964455745.1 uncultured Armatimonadia bacterium | reverse complement strand
TCTCCCCTCCCGGAACGGGAGGGGTGGCCCCGCGAAGCGGGGACGGGGTAGGGCCGTCGCCTTTTCATCGTTTCAGAGTGCCGGAACCCGGCATGAGAGCTGCCTCGAAAGGCGTCGTTTGCCGGGCGAACGGCGACCTCACCCCCGGCCCCTCTCCACGCGTGGAGAGGGGAGAACGGCAGCGGTTCACTACTGCGCGGGAATCGCCGTTCGCCTCTCCCCTCCTATACCCGCCCGTGGCGGGTCCACGGGAGGGGTGGCCCGCCGCAGGCGGGACGGGGTAGGGCCGTCCTGGCAGGCAAACGACGAAACGGCGATCCGCGACAGGATTGTCGCGGCCACTGAATGGGGGGCGTCCCTGCCGGCGAACCGCGTCCCCACCCCGGCCCTCTCCGGACTGCGCAAAGCGCACGGGGGGAGGGAGGCATAATCGGTAGCGCATTCTTGTAGTTCCCAAGTGCCGCACCGCGGCATGACGACTGATCCCAGGATAGCCGACCCGCCCCCGATGCCTTACTGGCTTCCCCTTCTCATCGTTCTTACAGGCGTGGCCGGCGCCATTCTGTGGCGCTTGAAGGTGCAGCGGCTGGCGATTACCCACATCGACTTGCGCGTACCGGGCCTGGCGCAGGAGCTGGACGGCTTCACCATTGCGCACATCTCGGACTTGCATCTGCAGATGCTGCGGGTGCGCCTCGCGGACATTGAGAGCGCTGTTGTCGCAGGCGAGCCGGACATCGTGTGCATGACCGGAGACCTCATCGCCCGACCGGCGGACCTCGACCCGGCCCTCAGGTGGCTGGCGCGGCTCGGCGAGCGATACCCGGTCTTCGTCGTGCGGGGGAACAACGAGCCTGAACTAGAGGAGTTGCAGGAGGCCTTGCGCCGCACACCCGCGCCGGGAGTGCGGTGGCTGACAAATGAACACGCGGTCGTGCAGCATGGCGGGGCACGGCTCGCCGTCATCGGATTCGATGACCCCGAGAAGCGCCGCCCCGATCTCCTGGTGGCGACCGCCGGGGTCGAGAGCGCGAGCTTCCGTCTGGGGCTGGCGCATTCCCCCGTCGCGTGGCCGATGCTGGCCGCCGGATACGGCTTCGGCAAAGGCATTCGGGCCGCGCCGCTGCACAACAGGGGCCGGCGCGTCGACCTCCTGCTGGTCGGTCATACCCACGGCGGACAGGTGAGGTTTCGCGGGCGAGACGCGCTCATGGTGCATTCCGCCGCCGCGAAGGCGCTGGCCTCCGGGCTGTTCCGGCTCGACGCAACCGGCCCGATTCCAGGGATGCTGCCGGTCCTCGACCACTGGACGATCCTGTCGGCGTCCAAGAACGGGGAGAAACTCGCGGCGACTTGGTCCTCACCGATGATGTTGGTCAGCCGGGGCCTGGGCAATGCCACTATCCCGCTGCGAATCAACTGCCCGCCGGAGGTGGCGTTCGTGCGCCTGCGCCGAGCAAAGGAAGTCGACAAGCACTGATGCGCGTGGACGAACTCTCGGAAGAGCGAAAGCGGCGACCGGGCAGCCCGCCGGACCACTATTTCGCGGCGAAGCCCGGGGCGCGGTCGAATGAGTCCGAGTTCGTCCTCGAACTGCGTGGCGTCAGTCTTCGACTGCTGACAGACCACGGCGTGTTCTCCAAGGGCAAGCTGGACCGGGGGACACAGCTTCTGGCGAAGGAGATGTGGGTTCCGCCGAAGGGGCGGCTGCTCGATCTGGGGTGCGGGTATGGCCCTCTGGGGCTTCTCGCGGCGAAGTTGGAGCCTGAGATACAGGTCGTGATGGTCGATGTGAACGAGCGTGCGGTAGACCTGGCTTCCCGCAATGCCGAGCGCAACGGGGTCCGCAACGCGGTGGCCATCGCCGGCGATGTGCGGGAAGCCGTCTCCGGGGAATTCGATGCGATCGTGTGCAACCCGCCCATCAAAGCCGGGAAAGCGGCGATCATGGCCCTCATCGAGTATGCGGCGGCACACTTGACCCCGGACGGGCTGCTGTGGCTGGTCATGCAGACCCACCACGGGGCCAAGACGCTCCAGCGCGACATCGCGCCGTGGTTCGCAAAAGTCGAGTGCGCGGCGATCCAGGGCGGCTACCGAGTGCTGGTCGCCACGGCTCGCGACGAGCGCCCGACATAGCGCCAATCCTGACGGGAGCACCGAAATGCAGCACATTGGAACATTCACCTTCAGATCGGCGTCACAAGTCGTCTTCGGCTCCGGCACTATCGCCACGCTGCCGTCCCATGCGGCGAAGCTGGGCAAGAGGGCGCTGCTCGTGATGGGCGGCGAGTCGTTGAAACGATCCGGACGGCTCGACAGCATCCTGCAGGGCCTGGCCGAGAAAGGTGTCGAGGCCACAGTCTTCGCGGGTGTGGAAGGCGACCCCACCGTTCAGACCGTGGACCGTGGGCGCGAGGCGTATCGCTCCGCCGGGTGCGATCTCGTCATCGCCATCGGCGGCGGAAGCTCGCTTGACGCCGGGAAAGCCATCGGGGCGATGGCCGGCTCGGACGAGCCGATGTCCGCGTATCTCGGCGGGAGAGAGATCACCTGCCCCGGCGCGCCGATCGTCGCCATCCCGACCACCTCGGGCACCGGAGCGGAGGTCACGCCGGTGTCGGTGCTGTCGGACCGCGAGACGCGAGCCAAAGTCGGCGTGCGCGGCGAGGGCCTCATTCCTCGCATCGCCATCGTCGATCCCGAGTTGACCCTCGGCCTGCCCCCCGAGCCGACGGCGCACTCCGGCCTGGATGCGCTCGTGCAGGCGCTGGAATCTTACGTCTCCATCGGCGCGAACCCGGTGAGCGATCACCTGGCGGAGGAGGCGCTTGTGCGCATCGCCGGGTCCTTGCAGGCCGCATACAACGACGGCTCGGATCTGGGCGCGCGGGAGGACATGGCCCTGGGCAGCCTTCTGGCCGGTCTCGCGCTGGGCAGCGCCCGTTTGGGCCTGGTGCACGGCCTGGCCCACCCGCTCGGCGAGGCCTACCACATCCCGCACGGGCTGACCTGCGCGATGATGATGCCGCACGTCATGGAGTACAACATCCCCGCAGCGGCTGCGAAGTACGCCCGCACGGCCCGGCTGATCGGCATTGAAGAGCCGACGGACCAGGCGCACGCGGAGGCGTTGGTCGGTTGGTTCCGCGCCCTGAGCGCGAACATCGGAGCGCAGCGAAGTCTGGGCGAGTTCGGGGCGCAGGAGGCCGACTTCGAGGGCATGGTCCCGGCGATCCTCGCCTCCGGCTCGACGAAACACAACCCGCGCAAAGTCACCGCCGAGGACGCGTTGTGCATTCTTAGAGCGGCGATGTAGGGTGTTGTCTGGTCCCCCTGCAAGCCAGCCAATGGCAGTTGCCTGTGCACGCCGGGAAGGCCCTACAGGGGCTCTCCCTCTTGGTCCAGAGCTTGGCGGCTTCATGTCCCTGCCCTGGATCAATGGCCGAATAACGCCGGACGCCCCCACGTCCCGACGTCGGCCCAGGCGGCCCGCCATCGCGCGCAGTCCCAACTCGCCTCCTCTGGCCGCTGTCACGTCAACCCCGCTTCGGCTGATTTCCGCGCAGGTGGTGTCGTCCTCGCGCCACTGCGAATGCCCTTCTCCCCGGCAGAAGGGTGCTTTCGGCTTCGACGGCGAACTTGGACGCCGGATAGGCGGACGTTCGGCCTATCATTACTACGCCGCTTTGATAACCGGCAGACGAAGCGCTCGGAATCTTGTCAGAGGCTGACCGTATCCCAAGATGAAGGGCGAACGGCGTTGAACCACAGAGACACAGAGGACACAGAGAACGACTGGGAAACGGCCGGCCTGCCCCACGATAGGCGTTAAATGACGTTGCCGTTCTCTGTGTCTCTGTGGTCAATCGCCGTCCCTTTCTCCGCATCGCATCTCATTGCCGAGCAAGGCCGCACAACCTGCGTAGTAATACTATGCAGAGACAACATCACTTTGACCGTCTGCAATCTGATAGAGAAAAGTAGGCATCACCGAGAGAGTATGGAGAGACACGATGAGATCAGATGCACTTCGTAGCGCAGGATGCGGCTGTCGGTGGGCCTCGGTGCTCGTCGCCGCAGCGCTGGTTGCGCTCGCGCGCCAGTGTCCCGCGCAGAATGCCGCCGGCACGGTGACCTATCTGCCATCGCGGTTCAGCCTGGCGCCGGCGAATCTCGTCAGTCTGATTCCCGACCCTGAGGCGACGGAGAAGCAGTTCGCGCGTCAGGACGCGAAGGCCAGTTGGGGCGTGCAATGCCCGATAGATGGCAGCGCGCTCAGACCCGGACGGACGTACAAGCTCCTTGCGGTCGTGCGCGTCAAGCTGGCGAAGGATGCGGCCCGTGGGCCGGCTTTCGGCATCGGCGTGTACGACTACATCCGGCGAGCCGCGGTCCTCGGGGCACGCATGAGGCAGGCCGAAGACCTCCCTTCCGACCAGTGGCAGACGCTGGAGTGCGGGGAGTGGATACCCGCGCCGCACGAGCAGACCATCTGGATCGGCACCGAGACCGGGGCCATGCAGTATCTCGACATCGACCGCTTCGTCATCGTGCCACAGGAGAATGCGGCCCTGGAAGCCCTCGACCAGCGCCTCGCGCAATCGCCCGGCGATCTCGCCCTGGTGGCGCGGGGCGGGCAGAGCGGCTGCACGAGCGTCGAGCTGGCCGATGCGCGCGGCCTCGATCTCAGCGTGCTCGCCGCGGGCCGCTGGGATGCGAACCTGTGGCCGAACGCCTGGATTGGCGTGATGGCGTATTACCACACGCCGAAGGGCTACACCGAATGCGCACAACTCTCCTGGTCGAGTGGCTGGCGCGGAGCCCCGCAGCCGGAGGACTCGCCTCTCGGTAAGGCTGCAACCGCCCCCGCGGAGTGCCGCAGCGGGGTGCTGCCCGGCCCTGTGGAGCGCAATGCCTGGGCCCCTCATCCGGGTCTATTGGAGCAGTTCGCCCCGAAGGACTGGGACGGTCGCGCCTGGGTCTGCGTGCTCGTGCGCGGGCTGGGGACAGACGAGGCCACGCTCGTGGCGGCTTTTGGGAACGCGCAGAAGCTTCGCCTGCTGAACACTCGCCAGGACGACTCGCCCGACGCCGGCAACGACTACGCCGGTTTCGGAGGCCTCACCCCCTCTGCACTCACAGCCAGGGTCGCGAAGGGACGCAGAGACGCGCTTTTTGGAGCCGTCGCAGCACAGGCCGGCGGGCGACTACCGGCGTATGTGCTGCGCACGGAGTCCCCGCAGGCTCACGTCTTTAGCGACCAGGTCAACCTCGGATGGCTGGAAAGCGCCGCGCCGCGCGAGCCGATCAGCCTTAGCCTGGCGCGAAACGAGTGGGAATCCGCGCAGGTGGCAATCATCCCGACCGGCACGGAGACGCTGCGACGCGTGGCCGTCAGTGTGGGACCTCTCAGCGGGCCTGGCGGGGCTTACATCCCCCGAGAGGACATAACGCTGCACCGCGTGGAGTATGTCGATGTCCCGCATCCATCTTCCGGGGCGCCGTCCGGCCGGTGGCCGGACCCTCTGATGGACAACGCGCCCTTCGACGTGCCTGTCGGCGAAAACCGGGCGGTCTGGCTGACCGTGCAGACCCGCACGGGGACAAAGCCGGGCCGGTACACCGGCACACTGGTCGTCACCGCCACCGGCGTGCCGAAGTCGAGCGTGCCCATCGACGTGACCGTGTGGGACTTCGCGCTTCCCGCGCGCAACCACCTGAAGACCGATTTCTGGCTCTCATGGGGGCAGGCGGAGAGGTTCTACAACGCGCCGAAGGGCTTGCCAGCCACGATGCAAAACCGGCTGATCGACTTCCTCAATCAGTACCGCATCGGGGCGGACTTCGCAGCCGCCGACCATGTCGATGGCGACAACCGGGGCTTCACCATGGCCCGCGAGGCCGACGGTTCGTACAGCTTCGACTTCAGCGATCTCGACCGCCTGCTGACCCGGTGTTTCGCCGGCGGGCAGAACGACTTCAATATCGCCCTCGCTTGCTGGGCCAGCCAGCCCTGGGATCACATGGCGATCCTCGACAAGGCCACCGGGAAGACGCAAATCTACCAGGTGAAGGGCTACGACGATCCAACCTTCTGGCCGATCTATGAGGCGTTTTTGACGGCCATCACCCGGCACATGAAGGCCAAGGGCTGGTGGCAGTTTATGCACTATCAGGGCTGGGACGAGCCGCAGGAACTGCGCGGCGACTTCGAGGGGCTCAAGCGGCTCTACGCGTTCACCAAAAACAAGGCGCCCGACCTGCCCCGGCTCATCACTACAACCCCCAACCCGAAGCTGTATGGGGCGATAGACATCTGGTGCCCGCTGGACGTGTTCTTCGACCCTGCCGCCTGCGCCCAGCGACAGGCCGCCGGGGAGACCTGCTGGTGGTACGTCATCGGTAATCGGTTCAATGTGTCTCTCCCGCCGATGGACGCCCGCATGGTCTTTTGGACGACCTGGAAGTACAAGTTGAGTGGGCTTCTGTACTGGTCGAGCGACTGGTGGTGCGGCAACGGGGCGGACGGCAAGCCGGTGAACCTGTCGGCCGATCCCGCCAAGCGCTGGCCCAACGTGCCCTGGAATATGGGCGCCGATCCGTCGGGGCAGCTTTGTTACCCCGGCCCGACCGGGCCGATCGCCAGTCAGCGCCTCGAGGCGATCCGCGACGGGATCGAGGACTACGAGTACCTGTACCTTCTGCGCGAGAGGCTGGCCAAGCGACGCGCCGCAGGCGCGAAGCTGCCCTGGGCGTCGGAGGCGGAGCGCATCCTGGCCGTGCCCAACGAGATCGCAGCGGACAAGCTGCAGGGCCTGCAGGATCCAGGGCGGCTCAGGGACCTGCGACGCCAGATCGCGGAGATGATCCTGCGAGCGGGCTGAAGGTGAACGTCGGCGACCGCTGGCGCCGTCAGCCGCAGCGGCTCTGGCCTCTCCCCTTGCCCACCGGATTCTGGTAGAATATACGCTTGTGGCATGTCGGGCAGGCCCGGCGGAACGCCGGTGAGTGGAGCGGACCGCATGTAGACATGGCTTCGACGGCCCGTGGCGCCATTCAGGAGCGTAAGTGTATGCGTGCAAGTGTGAGCGAGGCGCGGCGCAAGGTCCGCGCGATTTTCGGCCCCTACGCCGTGCGCAAGGTCAGGGACGCTGCGGCCCGCCGAAGCTGGAGGGATGCGCAGGCACTCGGGGCGCGGCTGGGGGCCCTTGGCCGGTGGGTGTCTCCGCACCGCTACCGGTTGGCGATTGAGAACCTGCGCGTAGCTTTCGGAGATACAAAGACGGAAGCCGAGATACGCCACATCGCCATCGAATCGTTGCGCAGCGTCGGCAGGCTGGCGCTCGAATCGGCGCGCCTGCCCAGCATGTCTCCCGACGAGATGGCTGATATTTGCGAGCTGCAAGGCCTCGAACATCTGAGAGCGGCGTTGGAGGACGGACACGGCGCGGTCCTGCCCACGCCCCATCTGGGCAATTGGGAGATACTGGCGGTCAACTGCATCAACCAGGGCTTCCCGCTGGTGGCATTGTCGCGCGCATCTCGCGAGGAGCGCATCGCCCAGGCGATCACCAGTATGCGCCAGGAGCTTCATTTCCCGACTATCGCAGTCGAGAACGGCATTCGCCCATGCCTGCGCGCGCTGAACGACAACAAGATCCTCGCCATTCTCCCGGATCGCCGGGCGCGCGGACAGGGGCTGGAGGTCGAGTTCCTGGGGCGACGGGTCTGCGTCTGGCACACCCCGATCCTTCTCGCCGCCCGCACCGGCTCGCGGGTCATCATCTCGCACACGCCGCGCCGCCCGGATGGCACGATCCTCGGAGTGCTCGATCCTCCGATGCCGCTGCAGGTGACCGATGACCGTGATGCCGACATGCTGGTCAACACACAGCGCATGATGTCACGGCTGGAGGAGATCATCCGCCAGTACCCGGAGCAATACATGTGGCATTATGATATCTTCAGGGACTCACACCCCATTGGGGCAGCTTCAGCCTGAGGATAGCGCAAGTGACGACCACCGGCATCGGGTCACAATCAGGGGGGCGCAGGGGGCATCGGATACTGCCTATCCGCGGATACTACGCCGTGGCGCTGCTGGCCGGCCTGGTCGGGATCTACATTCTCTACTTCTGGCGGCTGGGTGTCTGTCCGCTGTTGCCGCCGAATGAGGGCCTGTACTCCGAGATCGCCCGTGAGATGAACGAGACGGGCGACTACCTCACCCCTCACCTCAACCACCTCAGGTACTACGAGAAGCCTCCGCTGTTCTACTGGTGCACGGCCGCCTCATTCAGGTTGCTCGGGGTGAGTGAGGCGTCGGCGCGGCTCGTTTCCGCTCTTTCCGGCGTCGGCACCATCTTCCTGACGATGCTGATGGGGAGCCTTCTGGGCGGCAAGCGCCTCGGCGCGCTGTCGGGGGTGATCGTGGGCTCATCACTGGGCATGATGGGCATGTGTCGGCTGACGATGTTCGACCCGTTGCTGACTTTGTGGGTCACGCTCGCTTTCCTGGGATTCACCATCGGGTATATCTCACCGCGCCGGGCCTGGGGGTATCCGCTCTGCTCCGCCGCCTTTGCGCTGGCGCTGATGACTAAGGGGCCGGTCGCCCTTATGATCGGCGTCCCGCCGATGCTGGCCTTCATCACTCTCACCGGCGGGTGGCGGCGCTGGCGGGAGATGATGCTGTGGCAGTGCGCGCTCATCTTCGTCGCGATCGCCGCCCCCTGGCACATCGCGGTAAGCCTCCGCGATCCCAACTTCGCCCACTTCTACTTCATCAACGAGACCATCGACAGGTTCATCGGCACGCGCATTCCCGCCGATTACCGCACGGACGAGTGGTATTTCTACCTGACGCGCACTCTGTTGCTGTTCGCGCCCTGGTCGCTGCTTCTGCCCCTGTCCATCGTCGCCTGGCCGCGAAAGCTCTCCGGCGCGAACGGGCGCGAGACCGATGCGGCGAGCCGCAGCACTATCGCGCAACTCGACGCTTGGGCCGACCCATCGCCTTCGGGCGCGCCGAGCTATCTGCTGGCAGTGTTGTGGTTTGTCTGGCCCTTGACCTTTTTCTCGATAGCCACGAACAAGGCGAACTACTACCTGCTGCCAACTTTCCCGGCGCAGGCGCTGCTGGTCGGCAGATTGCTGAGTCTGATGGGCCGGGCGAGAGTTGCGGCGTTCCTTCCCCGGCGACTGGTTCTTGTTTCCTTCGCTCTCATGGTCGTCATGGCGCCGATCGGCCTGTATCTGGTCGAGATGTATCCGCACCGCATGGTCGCCGCTCTGGACCCCATCGCGCGCTCGGAGGTTACCTGGGCCCTAGTCGTCACGCTGGCGCTTTGGGTTGTAGGCGGGTTGCAGGGGGTGTTCGCGCGGGGGGCGAGGAGTGGGGCGGTAGGATCGCTGGCGCTCAGCGCCGTATCTCTCGCCCTGGCGATGGGCCTGGTTGTCGGCCAGGTGCCGGACGAGATGCCCAGCAGCAGGCTTGCGGCCGCCGCGGCTCGCCAATACGCTGGAGATCGTGTGCCCGTTCTCTTGGACGGTCCTTACGAGCAGCGGGCAACGGTCGGCTTCTACCTGCATCGGCGGCTGGTGTGCATCAACGGGCGAAACGGCGATCTGTGGTTCGGCAGCACACTCGAACCGTGCGATGAGTGGTTCCCCACCACCGCCGAGGTGCTCCACCGCGCGCGTCACGGCGAGAAGATGGTCTTGTTGGTGCCGGCGGAGGGGAAGCTTGGATACTGGCTGGCGCGAGCGGGCAGCAAGGTCGCCAATCGTGGGCTCTATGGAGACCTGTGGGTCATCACCGTGAACATGTGAGCGCGGCCGGTTCCAGCCTGCCGATCGCAGCGGGCAGGTCCAGCAAGTCCGGCACGCACGCGTCGGCTTCCTCGCACGGCCCCTCCCCTACGAGTACCGTCTTCATCCCCAGCTCTTGCGCCGGCCTGAGATTGTGGGGTGTATCGTCCACGAAAACGACGGTCTGCGGGGCGACCCTGAGGCGCGCCAGAGCGTTGTGATATGGCGCCGGGTCGGGCTTGCTCACATAACCCCCCACGCTGATGTCGAATACTTCCGTGATGCACGCGGCAATCCCCAGCGCTTCCAAAACCTTCCCGGCATATCGCGCGCTCGCGTTGGTAAGCACATAGGACGGGGCCGGGAGAGCGTGGAGCATTGCCGCAAGCTTCGGCGCGGGCTGCAGGTAGGGGCGTGGGTCGAGGGTGTCGATGGCGTAAGCGTACATCTCGGCGGGGTCGAGGCCGAACTCAACCGCAAGGCCGCGCGCCGTAGCCCCGTACTCGCGCCATGTGCGGACCCGCAGGGCATCGGCCTCGTCTCTGGGCAGCTTCAGCCGGCCTGCGATATAGTCGGTGATCCGCACATCGCCGGCCGCGACCAGCCCCGAGGCCACCGGATATAGCGTGTTGTCCAGATCGAAGAGGAAAGCCCGGATGACGGCACTCATTCTCGCCTGCTCGGATGTGCGCGCGCCCGGCAATCCCGCCGAAACGGGGCCACCGGGCGCAGGGTAATGGCCCATAGGGGAAGCGTACGGTACGTTATTGCTGGGGCGTCGCCCCCAAGAGCTTCAGGGCGTGGTCCACGTACTCCTCGGACGCGTCATAGTTCTTCCCCGCGAACGCGCTTCTGGCCGCTTTGAGGATCTCGCCGATCTGGTCGGCGGTAGCGGGATCGCTGGCACGCATGGCCTCGAAGGGCGTCTCACACTGAGCGAACTTCGCCTTGATCCGGTTCTTCTGGGCCACCTTCGATCCGGCTGCACCGGCAACGTCCGGGCTGGATGTGCCGGGTTTCGGGGGCTTCGATGCGATGACAGTCGGCTTGGTGATGGGTTTGGGGGCGGGCTTGGGCTTATGTGCAACGGCGGTCGGGCCGCTGGTCGTCCCCGATGCCGCCACGGAGGCCGTCGACGTCGGGAGTGCAGGCGGGTTCGAGCCGCCGGGCTGCGCCTCGCCTACGAAGGAGGCCAGGTTGGCGAGCAAATTGGACGCGACTTCATCGCGCTTGCCGACGTAGTCCTCTTGCGACAGGTTGCGCACCACGTTGAAGGCATCGAGGATCAGCAGGACGGACGCGCTGCGTGGCAGTGCGGCGGTGGGCGTAGCGGCAACGGCGGCAGTGGCCGGCGCGGGAGTGGTGTTATTGTCCGCAACGGTTGCGCCCGCGGGGGCAGCCGTCGTCGCGGGGGGCACGGTAGCGACTGGCGCTGCCGCGGCGCCAGCCCCATCCGGGACGGCGGCAGCGGTCGGCTCCCCGCCGGTTGCGGCAGGCTCGACCGGCTTGTTCACTGCCGTTGTGGTCGGCACGAGCGGCTTGACGACCTGCCCGGGCTTGGGCAGAAACGCCGAACGCGGCAGCTTCGAGCACGGCGTCGCCCGGGGAAGCTGCTGCCGAACGTTGTTGGCCCACTGAATCGCCAGATCGCGCACGGAGACGCCGTTGGGCTTGGCATCGCCCGCGTATACGCCCATCACCTTGATGGCCCCGGAATAGACATACCACACGCCTCCGGACTGCTTGGCGGAGACTTTCGGATGCTGGGTATCCTGGGTGGAGATGACCTCGCAGATGGCCTTGTCGATGGACGCGGCCCGTTCGGCCACGCTGTCGTACGGGCCTTTGTCGCGGATGCGCGCGACCGGCTTGCTGGCGATGACGACGGTCTCCGAACCCTGTGCAAAGGCCTGGAGGGTTCCAGTCAGAGTGAGCAGGCCGACGGCAACCAGAATGCGGCAGGCCAGGGAGCGACTTAGCATGGTGGACACCTTCAAAGGGGAATGCCCGGGGCGATAGAACAGGCGGCATCGAACCAGCTTATGGCCGGGAAGTGCCGGTGCAAAGCGTCCGCCCACGGCTGCGGTTTGCATAGTCATACTATATGACACGGGAGGCACCGTCAAGGTTCCGGGCACACATGCGGTGAGGGCCTGTGCGAGAAGGATGACCGGAATAGAGGGGGAAATGAACATCGTGAGGCGATCTCCGTGACCGCGACTTGAGGGCCCCTCAAGCCTGGGAGGCCGGTTGCCTGACCTGTGTGTTACTGCAAACGACGCCCTCGGAATAGCGGGGCAACTGCTGTTCGACAACCCTCTGGAGCTCCATAGGCTCGATGAGTGAAGACGCGCTGCCGGTGCCATCTGTGCTGCCCGATTCCAACCAGCGAAAGCTGCGCCGGGCCTGCTGGCTGCTGGTGCTGCTTCTCCTCTTTGCCACCGCTTACCACTGGCACCCCGGAGGCGGCTGGAACGTGATGACCCGGCTCGCGCTGATCCGGGCCATCGTCCACGACCACACGCTTTCCATCAACCGCTCTCACGAGCACACCGGGGACAAGGCCGAGTACCCGCCTGGCAGCGGCATCTACTACTCCGACAAGGCTATTGGGGGACAGGTGCTCGGGCTGGTGGGGTATCTGATCGGCTACGGCGGCGCGGCTATCGGCGCCACGCGGGGCGCGAGCCTGAACGCCGGAGCGGTCGTCGGGACCTGGGCGGCCGTCGGGCTGCCCACCATCATCGCATGTCTGCTGATGCTGCAACTGCTTCTCAGCTTCGGCCTCAGCCTGCGCCAGGCAGCCTTCGTCACCCTCGGCTACGCTCTGGGCACGCTGGCCTGGCCCTATTCGACGGTTTACTATGGCCACCAGCCCGCAGCGGCCTTCGGGCTGATCGCCTTCTACTTCGCCTTCCGCGCCGTCAGGGGGGAACGACTCGTGTGGCCCGCCCTTGCCGGCCTGTTCGCCGGCTGGGCAATTGTCGCGGAGTTCCCGGCGGCGATCATTGCCGCGGCGCTGTTCGTCTACATCGCCCGCCGGGGCCCGCGCAGCATCGTCGCCTTCCTCATCGGCGGCATCCCGTTCATCGCCCTGCAACTTGCCTACAACTGGGCGTGTTTCGGAAGCCCCCTGCGATTTGGGTACGCGTACGAAGCCAACCCGGAGTTCGCCCACCCGGCCTCGTGGATACGCCTGCCACAAGCGGACGCTTTGTGGGGGATCACCTTCTCTGCGGACAAGGGCGTCTTCGCGATGTCGCCTTTCCTCCTATTCGCGGTCTGGGGGCTGTGGCCGATGGTCCGCGACCGCGCCTGGCGCGCCGAGGGTTTGCTCGCGGCGGTAATCGTGCTGTCGTACTTCGTCTACAACTCATCGCATTACATGTGGCGGGGCGGCGTCTGCTTCGGCCCCCGGCACATCGTGCCCATGCTGCCTTTCCTATGCCTGGGGTTGGGATACGCCTGGCCGCGCATGCCATCTTTCGCGCAGCTCCTGTGTGGCATTCTGGCAGGCTGGGGCGTGTTGGTGATGTTCGCGGCGGTGAACACCATCGCCGAACCGGCGTATCAACTGGTGACCGGCTCTCCGGGCCCGGTGGAGGCCTTCGTGCGGCTCAGCCTCGGGGTGGTGGAGTGGCCGACCCTGGGCTTGGCGCTGGGCTTGCCGGGCTGGGGGTCGGCGATCCTGCACGCGCTGCTCGTGGGCCTGCCGGCGATCTGGCTGTGGCGCGTGACTGCGAGCAGCGAGCCGGAAGGGTGCGGTCCCTAGCCGTTTTGCCACAGCGACGACCCGTGCGACGGGCCTCGTTATGTTCTCTCCGCCCCCGGGAGAGGACGGAGGGTAGAGGCGTCGTTGTCGTGTCCCCTCCCTACGAGGGAGGGGACAGCCACGCGCAGCGTGGCAGGGGTAGGAAGCCTTCCACCCGCAAATAGTCGGGGGTCTGCCCGCCGATTACCTACCATCACATTACTATGCCGCTTTGACAACCGGCAGACGAAGCGCTCGGGATCTTGTCAGAGGCTGACCGTCAAGATGAAAGGCGAACGGCGTTGAACCACGGAGACACAGAGGGCACAGAGAACGGCTGGGAAGCGGCCCGCCCGCCCCGCGATAGGCGTTAAGGGACGTTGCCGTTCTCTGTGTCTCTGTGGTCAATCGC
>CAYWBK010000133.1:0-13991 GCA_964455745.1 uncultured Armatimonadia bacterium | reverse complement strand
AGCCTCAACCGCCGCCACAACCACCCGGTGAAGGCGGCTATCGCAAGAGGCTCAGGAGGCTCGGGTTGGTGTTGACTGTGCCCGGAGGAAACAGTAGTATACTGAGTGCGTCCGACAAATGCTGGTCGCATTCTGGGGAAAACGGGCCGAACCGCGTGTCTGGGGCCCGCGTGACGCGCTTGCCGGAAGTGACGGCGAAGAGGCCGGGGGCACCGTAAGCTGGGTCTCACGTCCCCCCCCCATGAGCCACGTCTCTCTTGGCTGAGGCGATCACCGGAGTTCCCGCCCTCTGTTTGCAGCGCCACCTAGGTATGGACGAGTGGCTATCCCCTGGAATGCTCCGACAAGCTTGCGTCCAGTCTCGCGAGTATGACCGCCCTTCGTCAACGGCTGCCTCCGGCATCCGTCGGCCGCGTCAGTGTATATGTCTTGTTGAGCAGCTGTAGCCTGCATGGTGACGCGGGGAGACCGCGATCGCCGGGCCATCTCTCCTCACCGGCACTCGGAAGTGTGTTAGCCGTTGTCGCCGTCACACATGGAAGCGCGGTGTGAACAGCCATGGTCGAGCCGGACGCGATGGTAGCTCAACTCGTTGCCCTCCTGGACACGAGCATTCGGGATGTGGCCGCCACTGCCTCCGAAAGGCAGCGACTCTATGAGTTGAGGAGCTTCGTGAGCGCAATCCCCGGACGCCTCGCCGAACTCGAGGAACTGCCCAGTCTGCGGCAGCAAGTGGCCAAGCAAGCGATGGCTCTGGCACCCCTGCAGGCGCCGCCACTGCAATATGGGGTGTTCCTGGGGGTGTGCCCCGCCCCACAGGATGCGGCCTTGGGGCAAAGCCAGCAGGATGCGGAGGAGACCCCTTGGGAGGCGCTCGAGGCGCTTGTGGCGTCGGCAGACGAGGGCAGACCGTCGTCGTGCACCCCCGAGCAGCTCGAGCGGATCCGTACTGAACTGGCTGAGCTGCGCTCCCGCTGGCAGACACGGCGGGATGTCGTGGTCGGCACGCACGGGCAGCGCTATGAGGTCAGTTTGGCCGCGCAGGACATCTGCCTGACGGACCTTGCTGAAGGCGACGAAGTGGTCCTCAACAAGGAGTACAACGTCGTTGGAGTCCGAGACCAGCACTCGCGCGGCGAAACCGCCGAGGTGGCCAACGTAATCCATCCGAAGGGCACGGCGAAGGTGCTTCGCGTGCCCGATGAGCTGAGTGGTGACGCCCTTGAGGTGCAATGGCCTGAAGGCGAGAGGTTTGGCGTCGCCTGCGATGAGAAACTGCGCACCCAACTCCGACGGGGGGATATCGTACAGGTAGTTGAAAGCTCCTCGGCATCACCTCGGGCGACCGCAAAGATCAAGCCGCGATTGCACGTGCGCTCAGGTGGCAGCGAGGGTGTAGTCGTTGAGATTAGCGACCGGCTGTTTGAGCAGGGGGTGGAGATCGGCGACCTCGTCCGGGTTGACGCTCGTCTGCAGTTCGCGTTTGAGAAGCTGCCAAGCTTTGAGACCGGCGGGTTAGCTCTGGAGGACGTGCCCGATGTCACTTACGACGACATCAGCGGGCTGGATGGCCAGATCACGCTGATAAGGGAAGCCATTGAGCTGCCCTACATCCATCGCCAGTTATTCGAGCAGTACCGACTCGGCCGGCCCAAGGGTATATTGCTGCACGGCCCCCCCGGATGCGGGAAAACGATGATTGCGAAGGCCGTCGCCAATAGCCTCACCGAGAGCATTCGTACACACCTCCAGGCCGTCGAGAAGCGCATCGAGAAGTGCAGAACCGAGCTGAGACACGGGGGCATCGACGCCGACACGTTGGCGGCTATGCGCGAGGAGCTACGCCTGGATGACGTCGATCCCGACAACCTCGATGCCGCCCTTGTCCGTGTCCAGTCCGTTCTGCGGAGCGAGAACGGCATCCGCAGCTACTTCCTCAACGTCAAGGGCCCCGAGCTTCTGAACAAGTACGTCGGGGAGACGGAGCACCGGATCCGCAGGATCTTCGAGGAGGCGAAGGGCAACGCCAGGTTCCATACGCCGGTCGTGATCTTCTTCGACGAGATGGAATCACTGTTCCGTGCGCGAGGCAGTGGACGGTCTTCGGACGTGGAGACAACCATTGTTCCGCAGTTCCTGGCCGAGATGGACGGCGTCGAGGCGTCTGAGAACGTCATCATCATCGGAGCCAGCAATCGTCACGACATGATCGACCCCGCCATCATGCGTCCCGGCCGGCTGGACGTGAAGATCGACATCTACCGACCGGGAAAAAGCGCCGCGATGGAGATCATGGCGGTCTACCTCACACCCGATCTGCCGCTCCAGGACGATGGCCAGGAGACGCTCACCGATGCCGTCCCTGCCGTGGCGTTCAAGCGTCACGTTGTCGAACGAACGCTACGGTCAATGGAGCCCAGTATCACACCCGGAGAGCTGTCTAGTCTGGTTGCGGCCCTGCCCAAGGGATGTGACCTACGACGCGCACGGGGCCAGCAGGAGTTCGCCGGGCGGATCACAGGTGACCACCTCCGACGCGCCGTCGACACCGGTGCGCAGATGGAATGGCTGGCGGAGAGGTCGATCTCCGCCACCGTGGACCTGCTCTTCAGCCCAACGAGTCGTATGGAGGCGATCACCAGCGCTGGGAAGCGGCACACGTTTCCGCTGAGCGACTTCGCCAGCGGGGCTCTGCTGGCCGCCCTGGTGGCGCGCGCCAAGAAGGAAGCGGTGAAACGCCAGGTAGGCGCTTCGCCCGCGGTGGGCTATGGGATCGGCCTGATCGACCTGAGAACCGCACTCAACGATGAGTTCAGGGAAAGCGCTCAGCAGTTAGCCGCAAGCCGCCTGGACCGAGAGCTGGCCCCGAACTACCCCGGGCGACCGGCAGACGTTGTCGTCAAGGTGACGGTACGATTCGGGGAGGAAGAGCAGGACCTCTGGAGCGTCGAGAAGGCTCGGCCCTACGAGGGCTCGGACAGCGTGTGACACACGTACGGAACTGCGGCGCCTAGCTGGGGCTCCGCGAACCGAGCGCAAGCGTCTCCCCAGCACCTGCCGCGATTGGGAGGAGCGACCCCATGGGTACGCCAAGAGTTGCAGGGATCGAGACTGAGTACGGCATCCTCATTCGCGGAGCCGCGGAGGTCGACCCGTTCTCAGCCTCGGATCTGCTGCTGGAGCAGTTTGCACGCTCAGACGAAACCGTTGAACCACTTGGCATGCGGGTCGGGTCGCCCGACCTCGATGGCTACATGCTCGCCAACGGCGCTCGTCTATACATCGACCACGCCCATCCCGAATACTCGACCCCCGAGACAGCGACCCCGCGCGATGCCGTGGCTGCCGACAAAGCGGGGGAGGTTCTGCTGGAGCGTTGCCAGTGCCGGGCCAACGCCAGCGGGGCGCTGCCAAGTGGGCAGGAACTCGTTCTCTACAAGAACAACAGCGATGGCAAGGGACAGAGCTACGGGTGCCACGAGAACTACCTTGTGGCTCCGGACACATTCGAAGAACTGGTGGCCTGCCGGTCTCAGCGCGTCCTGGGAGGGTGGGTGCCCTTCCTCGTGACACGGGGTCTACTGTGCGGCGCGGGGAAGATGGGGGCGGAGAACGGGCGGGATTGCGGCGGCTTCCAGCTCACTCAGCGGGCGGACTTCATGGAGGAACTCGTTGGCCTCCAGACCACGTATCGGCGTCCTCTTGTGAACACGAGGGATGAACCGCACGCCGACCGGCTCAGATTCCGCAGACTGCACGTCATCCTCGGCGACGCCAACATGGCGGAGTTCTCGACCTACCTCAAGATCGGCACCACCACGATCCTGCTGATGATGCTCGAGGATGACGCGATCCCGACCGACATGATGCTGCAGGACCCCATCGAAGCGATCAGCACGGTTTCGCATGACCTATCCTTCAGCGAGGAACTCCCCTTGGCCGACGGCCGTGCCATGACCGCCCTGGCCATGCAGGAGCAGTTTCATGCCGCCGCCCACGAGTACCTCGCAGAGCATGGTGGGACCGACGAACTCCATGGAGTCGTCGTCTGCTGGGGAGATACCTGCGCCAAACTCGCCAGCGACTGGCGGGCCTTACGATCCCGCTTGGACTGGGCGATCAAGCGCCACCTCCTCGAGAAGTACCTGAGTGCTCAAGGCTGTGACTGGGAGACCGTGCGCTCATGGGAGCCGGTCATTCAGATGACCCTTGATCAGGCGCCATCGGGCGACGGAGGCGCGACCTGTCATCCGCCGATACTGCTTCGGCAAACGCGCCCTGAAGATGCTCGACTGCTGGATCGCCACATGCTTGACCGCGACCTAGAATGGGATAACTACTGGGCACAAAGGGACATCTACTTCACGCTACGTCGTCTCGACCTGCAATACCACGACCTGCGTCGCGGTCCGACCCTGGAGAACGGGGGATTGTACAACCTGCTGCAGGCTTCGGGCGCGGTCGAGAGGGTCGTGTCCGACGATGAGATCGCTCTTTTCGTCGACAGCCCGCCCCACGACACCCGCGCTCACGTCCGTGGAATGTGCGTGTCGCAGCACTCACGCGACATCGCGCATGTTGACTGGGCCGAGGTCGTGTTCACCGGCACCGGACCCAATCCCACATGGCAACTGGACCTGGACGACCCCGCCGCCAACCACATCGACCCGGCCGCAGATCTGACGTTTGCTCCCCCGGACGTCTTCGCTTTGCTGGAGGGCTCGCGCGAGCACCCCGGGATGCCGGCCAGGAGGAACGGAGGCGATTCGTAATGGAACAGGAACGCATCCAGAAGGACAAGGAACGAGACCGGGTCCGCGAAGATGATGCAACGGAGGCCTCTGGTGCTCATGTCATCGAGACCAGTGCCATGAAGACGGAGCCCGCAGTTGCCGACCAGGCGATCGGTATGCTCTTGGACGGGGTCGTGACCAGCGGAGACCCCAAGCGGGCGCAGTTGCGCCCCCAGACCTCGGAGGAGTTCGTGCGTGCCTTCGTCCAGGACACGGGTGAGTGACGTGCGCGAGCGGGTCCTCAGCCTGGAGACGGAGTACGCCGTGGCCTTCCACAGCGAGGGTCCGAGCGCGACGCCCGATCCGTCGAGGATCGTCGAGGCGATCGGCAAGCCGCTCACGCAGAAGTGGGGAATACCCGCTAGCCGCTTCCTGATCAACGGCAGCAAGTTCCACCACGATGTGGGGCACGCCGAGTGGTCACTGCCTGAATGCCGCAGCGCTCGCGAGGTCGCCGTCTACGACAAGGCCGCCGATCTGGCTCTCGGGTCGCTCCTACGGGAGGCCGAGGCTGAACTGGCGAGAGATGGCTACGACGGCCGACTGCTCGTGGTGAAGAACAACGTCGATGCGCACGGGCACACGTATGGCTGTCACGAGAACTACGCCGCCGAGCGTCAGACCGCGTGGCTGGGAACGGAGGACCAACTGCGACTGACGGTTCGGCTCCTTGTCCCCTTCCTGGTGACACGCCAGGTGTTCTGCGGCGCTGGCCGCGTGGGGCTGGGGCCTCGCCTGGAGGAGGGAGGGGGCTTTCAGATCATGCAACGGGCCGATTTCGTGGATGAGACCGTGTCTGTGGATACAACGAAGCGGCGTGCCATCGTGAACCTCGGACGCGAGAAAGAGCCGCTTGCCACAGGGAACTTCCGGCGCCTCCACTTGATACTGGCCGACGCGAACATGTCGCCCTGGGCTACGTACCTGAAACTCGGGACAACCGGCTTGGTTCTGAGCCTGTTAGAGGATCTCTGCCTTGGGGACATACCCCACCTGGAAAACCCCGTGGCCGCACTGCGAACGATATCGCGCGACCCTTCATGCAGTGTGACTGTACCCTTGCGGGACGGGCGCGAACTCACCGCGGTGCAGATCCAGCGCATCTACCTTGACCAGGCGCAGCGCTACCTCGCCAGCCATCAGCAGTCCGACGACGAAGCACAGCTCGTCGGGCGGTGGGCGCAAGTCCTGCTAGTGTTGGAGCAGGACCCCAAACAGCTCTTTGGGAAGGTGGATTGGGTGACAAAGAAGGCGCTGATGGACGCCCACCTTGTGCGCGCCGGCCTCCAGTGGAGCGACCTGAGTGATGGCCCCGTCCCCTATGACCTGCTCCATCTGGACATCGAGTACCATAACCTATCTCCAGACGAGGGTCTTTTTTGTCGACTGCCGGAGGAGAGATGGGGCGGCCTGATATCGAGCGAGGAAATCCGACAGGCCCAGCTATCGCCGCCCCCCTACACCCGGGCGAAGGTCAGGGGCCAGGCCATCGCCCTGGCCCGCCGAACCGTGGTCCACGTTGAGGTGGACCACTGGGACAGGGTCACCATAGGGCGGTGGCACATATCCCTGGGGGAACCGCTCGAGTTCTTCTCTCCCGATCTCTACGCCCTAAGCCGAGAGGCGCCGGAGACCAATGCCGCTCCCAGGCCTGTTGAGGAGACCGAGGACCGGCAGACCTACTCGAGGTAATTGCAAAAGTCGCTGCGTCGTCTGTAGGAGCGGTCTCCAGACCGCGATTGCCGTTAATACGCCGCGATAGAGACATGTTTTCGTCTCCATAGACGCTATTTTAGCACACTATGGGGTCCGGTCGCATTGCCGGGCACAGCCCGGCGCGGAGAGTGCTCCTACAGACTTTTGCAATTGCCTCACTCGATTACTATTTTTGCCAGTGACGCGCTTGCCGGAGAGCGGCTGGACCGCGCCCTTGCTGCCATAGGCTACGCCCGAGCGCGCGTGATGGACTGCCCAGACGATGGGTTCAACATCAGATTTGGCGCTGCTCCCGAGGCCGTGGTGAGCGAGATCCGGGCCGCCATGTCCCGCGAGTTGGGAGTCCCTGAGGGCGTGATCGACTGTCGGCAAGAGTTCTCTCCGTCTAGCCATGACGTCTTCATCGACGCGCCGCGATGAGCGGGCGCAGTATGGCCGACGACAGGCACGGCAGCGTGAAGAGGAGGAGAGCTGGTTCTTGTCGACGAGTGCAGTCCGAGTTCAACAGCAGGTGGCGAAGGCCTCGAACCTAGGGGCCGCGCATCGGGCCTTGCTTCAGTCAGGTGATCAGTGGGGACGTAGGAGGTGCTAGCGTATTATGGAGCTATGGCAGCGATTCACCAGCAGAGCACGGCGCGCGGTGCTTCTCGCTCATGGTGAGGCATCACGCACCCGCGCCCAACTCATAAGCACTGAGCATCTCCTGCTCGGGCTCTTGCGCACCGGCGAGGGGACGGCGTACGAGACTCTGGATCGCCTGGGCGTGGACATAGACCGACTTCGAGCCGACCTCGAGCGCCAGATGGAGATTGGCGCAGCGGAAGAAGCCAGCAGCGAGATCAGTTTCAACCCCGATGCGCAGCACGCTCTGCAACTGGCGTATGCTGAAACGCGCCAGATGAACGACCAGCACTTCGGGACTGAGCACATCCTTCTTGGCTTGCTGCGGCTGGGGAAAGGCCCCGCGTACCGGTTGCTGCGGCATCACGGCGTGGAGTTGACCGCGATCCGAGCCCGAGTCGCCGATCTGGCTTCGCCGCCGGTGTTCCCACCCACCGTCGCGTCCGCATCCGACGGCCTCGGTGGGCCAAGCTCAGACGGAGTTAGTCAAGGCACAGCGCCACCGCGCAAAAACGGTTTGGATGAGATCGGAGCTCGAGAGATGCTCGCGCACCTCGAAGTCGCCATTCACGACCACAGCCCTGCGGTCCGCTGCCAGGCAATCCGGGCCCTGGGCGAGGTGGGATCGCCCGAGCAACTGCAGAGCCTGATCCCGTTTCTGCAAGTGGAGGACCAGGCGGTTCGACTCGCCGTCGTCCGCGCTCTTGGCTCCATCGGGGGCGACGATGCCGTTGGCGCTTTGGTGAAGCTGGGGTCGGACAACGACCTGGTAGTGCGGTGGGAAGCCCAGGCGGCCGTGAACAGGCTGTTGTCGGGCGACAAGACATCGCCGTCGCGTCCGCGACTAGTCCCTGAGCAATCCCCGCCTGTGACGTTTCTCGATTAGGGAGTCTGCCCGATGGCTGTGCTGGCTTTCGCGGATCTCAACGACGAGCCCCAGAGTCGCACACTCGGCCCTGATGAACGTGTGCGCCTGGGTGCCGCTGTGGATAGCACCCTGCGGCTGGCGTCCGGCCTGTCGGTTCTGCCCCACCACGCAATCATTTGCCGTTCGGTCCTGTACGGGGTCTGGGTACTTGTCGATCTCGCTGGCAGGGAGGGGGACACTCGGGTCAACACTCACCGATTCGTGCGCCTGAAGACCCTTCGCCACCGAGATCGCATCCAACTGGGCCATGCCGAGGTGGTGTTTTGGGAGATGGTGATCGAGAACACCACCGCCGACTCGCCCTGGTTCGGGAAGAGATGTCCGGTGTGCTACGGGCCGCCGATGAACGTGGGGGAACCGGTGGTCTTCTGCCCACGGTGCCAGACACCGCACCACAGGGACTGCTGGTTTGGACAGACCATTTGCTCCTGCTACGGGTGCGAGTACCCAGTGCAGGCTGAAGCCCTACGAGCTCTGCCAACTCGGGTCCTGTTCGACAGCCTTGAGGAGGGCTCCGACCTCGTGGTCCAGAAAGCAATATGCTCGGCAGGCGAGTTGCGGGACCAGTCGCCCTTCAAGCCCGGTGAACACGTCGCTTACTGCCCGGGCTGTGGCTCTCCTTACCACGCAGCCTGCTTCTTTGGACTGCGGGAGTGCCCGGTCTGCAAGTACGACGCCGCGGCGCTGATAGCCGACGTGTTCGCTCGCGAGGGGCATCCGGCGGAGACAGCGGAGGGGGTGACACCTTGAGCGAGCGGCCCGTCGAGATCACTGACCCCGCAACAGATCGCTACGCCTCCCTCCGCCTGATCGAATGGTGGGATCAGGAACGCCTTCGCCTGGCGCGAGTAATGGTCGTGGGGGCCGGGGCACTGGGCAACGAGGTCCTCAAGAACCTCGCCCTGCTGGGCGTCGGGCGCGTTCTCATCGTGGATTCCGACAAAGTGGAGGTTGGCAACCTTTCGCGCTCCGTACTGTTCCGCCGGCAGGACGCTGGACAGCCCAAGGTAGACGCGGCTGCGGTCCGCCTCCGCGAGATCAACCCCGATGTGAGGATCGCGACGCTCCACACGGACGTGACCCACGGGGTGGGGCTCGGTGTCTATCGAAACGTGGACGTAGTCCTGGGTTGCCTGGACAATCGCGAAGCCAGACTGGCCGTCAACCGCGCCTGCTGGCGGGTGGGCGTCCCCTGGGTCGACGGTGCTCTCGATGTGCTGATGGGCATTGTCCGCCCCTTCGTTCCTCCCGCGGGCGCCTGCTACGAGTGCACGATGACCAAGCGCGACTACGAACTGATCGGTCTGCGCTATTCGTGCCCGTTCGTGCAGCCTGGCGACGTTGCGCAGGGACGCATGCCCACGACCCCGACGATGGCGTCAGTGATCGGTGGCCTGCAGGTGCAAGAGGCCGTCAAGATCATGCACGGACTCCAGGTTCCCTCGGGCAGCGGCTTCATCGTCAATGGTCAGACTTACCGCTCTCTGCTGCTTGCGTACACGCGACGAGAGGACTGCCCCAACCACGAAGCCCGCGCCGAGGTCGTGGAGCTGGACGCGGGCGTCGATGAACTTACTGTCGGTTCTCTTGCCGACCTGGTCGCCCGGCACACAGGTGAGGATCTCGTGTTGTTGCTGGACCGGGACATCGTGAGCCTGCTCTATTGCCCACAGTGCCATGAGACCGAGGCCGTGTACCGACCCTTCGAGGATGTGGTCCCGAATAAGGTCGCTTGCTGCAAATGCGGCTCGAACAGGATCCCGAGCGTCATTACGCGCCTGGTGCCCGACGCAACGATCGGGGCGCTCCCACTCAGGCAGTTGGGCATCCCTCCTCTGCACATTCTGCGCGTCGAGGCAGCGGGGCGAACCATGCAGTTCGAGCTTGCCGGTGACCGAGCCAGAGTGTTCGAAGGGTGGGACGACGATGCACGATGAAGCCCGGATCGAGGTACAGATCGAGGATCCAACCACGTGGCCAGAGGTGCTAGTGCACCGCGCGGTGTTGAACGGCGAGGTGCCAGTGGACGAACTGGTCCCGCCCATTGTCCGCCGCCTCAAGCTCCCAATCACCCGAGATGGCACCATCCTTGCCCACCACCTCAAATGGGCGGAGCAACGTCTCGACAGCAAGCTCAGCCTCAGGGCGCAGAGGGTGCCCCAGGGGGCGACCCTCGTTGTGGAGGTGGAGGCCCCTACCAGCACATCGCTGCTCCAGCGCCTGGCCGAGAGGGGCCAGAGCGGGGTGATGTGGTACTGCCAACTCGTCGGAGGTCCTTGCACTGTTAGAGACTGGACATGGGACCCGCGCAAGGTGCTTGTGGCCGCTCCTGAGTCAGCCGTCAAGCTCGCGGTTTTCCAGCACAGCATCCTGCCCACCTTGGACGGGCTTGGGCTTAGGGCGTCGCAGACCCAGATTCAGGCGAGCATTCGGGCAAGCCTTACGGCAGAAGAGTTGGCCACGGAAGCACAGGCAAGTGGCCCCCGATCTCTCGGACGCCTTTCGGACGGTCCGTGCTGTCGAATGTGCTGTGAAGCCCGAAGCAGCCTACTAACGATTGTGGATCTGACGGGCCGAGACCCCACGGCCTACCTGACGCTCGGTCTATCCTGGGGCATCGGTCACCCGGTCGTGGCGATACATAGCGGGGATCTCGGTCTGTCTGGAGTTGCCGCGCGTACCATCAACTATCGGGAACCTGGCGAAGAGCGATTCTCACTGGAACTCAGCGCAGCGATCCACGGCATAACCGGCATCATCGCGTCCGTGGATGAGCGGTGCGCGGACCCGTTCTGTGGTAGGGGTTTCACGACCAGAGAACTGATTGTGGCCTGCCTCGACTGCCAGGCCCGGTACCATCAGGAACACTGGCAAGGGCGGTGCCGCAACTGCCGAAGCACTTCCTATATCTGTCTGTGAGGCAAGGAGGCATGACATGGGCAGCGCGCGCGACAATCGGCTAGCCTATGAGTTCGAACTCATGACGGCGATCCGCAGCCCCGGCGGGCTCATTGACTTCCAGTGCGCCGACTTGAAGGCCGATGAGGCCCATGCCTATCTAGCGGCCTCAATGAGCGCCGAGGTCGTCAAGGGCGCTCTGCCCAACTTTCTGTCACCGGAGGAATTCGTGCGCAAGTTCCCTGGTCGACCGCCTGAGAAGTATCTCGTCATGTTTCGCTGTAGGGGCCTGATGAGGAAGGAGCCCGGGGGTGAAATTGTGCCCGCGAACCAGCACCTTTTGGAAGTCGTGTTCGGCTGGGATTTTCCCCAGGTGCCCCCGCGGTTCGTCTGGATGACGCCGATCTGGCACCCCAACATCCTCCCGCCTTACCTGTGCGCGGCCGGTCGCGCCTTCGCCCTCAGTACAACCCTCGACCAGATCTGCCTGATGGTGGGGCAGATGATCCAGTACCAGAACTACAACATCAAAGACCCACTGAACCACGAGGCGGCCATCTGGGCGTCCCAGAATCCGCACCGTTTCCCGGTCGACCGGCGCGGCCTGCTGGACGGCAAGGAACGCTTGGCCCCCGCTGTCTCATTCACCGACGGCCAGCTAATCGAGTTCGCCGACGTGGAGCCGCCGCCCACTGCGGACACGGAGGACTCAGGAGACGAGATGGTGACCCTTCTGTGAGCACGCACACACCTGGCATCGACCAACAGCAGCCCGACCCCGGTGCTATCGAGCGGGCCGCGGCTGCCTTGCACAGCGCGAGGGATCACGGCTGGGAATTCGCCGAGGACCCCCAGGCCGGGGTTCCCGTCTGGCGCCTCCGCAAGGATGGTCTGACGCTCCACGTCACCGCGAACCGGCACTGGTTGTGTTTCACGCTCCCGTTGGCGAGCCGCTCGGAGTTATCCCTGCCGTACACCGATTACTTACTCCGGCTCTGCTGCAGCCTGTTCATGTGCAGGTATGGCCTCGATGCGGCAGATCGGTTGTCGCTGCAGCTTGAACTCCCCCTCGCGGGCCTTGACCGTGGCTACGTCCACACGGCCGTCGCGGGGATCACTGCGTACGCCCGGCGCCATGATGTCGCGCCTCCATCTGCCGGGAACGAGGACTGGCAGACTGCTGCAGCGGAACCGGCAGATCATAGAGACGCGCCCGGCTACAGCGAAGTGCCTCTCGCTGGGGCCGACGCCCCGTCCCGCGCTGCCGGCGCCGTGCCCGACGACGGGTACGACCACTTCCCCGCTGAGTCACTCGAGTTCTACTTCGCAACGGTGGGGCACAGCGGCTGGTATCTCAAATCGACAAGGGCGAGACCGCAGAGCTGGCACGCGGTCTACAGGGGCCACGACCGGATCTTCGACGCATACTTGTCCTTCAACGGCTCGTGGGCCTACTTCCAGACACCGATGCTCGGCGATGCCTGTGCGGACAGCGGCTGGTCTGCCACGTGCAGCACCACGCTCCGCCGGTACCTACTGCAGGTCAATGAGCAGCTCTATTGGGCGAGATTTGGTATGGACGAGGCGGGACGGGTGTTGCTGCTGCTGGATATCCCACTGGGGATGTTCGACCTCGACCGGTTCGAACTCGCGACCCGCACGCTGGCGAGGTACGCGGACGAGTACGCCTACGACATCCAGGTTCTTGCAGGACTGGAGCGAGACCCAGTACTGCGCTGTCTGCTGACCGAGTAGGGAGCGTAAGGAGGAGCCCTTTGGCCCAGCAAGAGCCGGAGACGGCACGAGTTCGTATCTTTGTAGAGGACCACACCGGCAACAAGCGGCGAGAGGCGCGGATTCGATCCGATGCACCCGTCTTTCAGCTGATCCCCGCGCTGGTCGCGGCGCTACGACTGCCGGTGTTCGATCCCAGCGGGCGTCCGGTCACATACCACCTGGCGTCCGGTGGCTGCCAGCTTCAGGAGGAAGACGCCCTGGAGAGCGGGGAGGTCGTAGACGGCGCCGTTCTCAGCATCATACCCGAGCAGACGGCCGGCGGCGCTCCTGACGACGTCGAGCCGAATGATCAGAACAACGATCTTGCCCGCCGCCTGAAAGAACTGGAGGCCGAGTGGGTGAATTTGTGAAGCTTCTGAACGATCATCTGACAAAAGGGGCCGTTGCGCCTCCACGGGGGGCGGTGTCCCCAGTGCCCAGAGCTACGCTCTGGATCACGCATAGACAGGATGGCGAGTTCTCATTCGCATTCACCGGCGGCTATGGCTACACGTCCGAGAGGAGCTGTAAACCCGAGTGCAGCTACGAAGATCTCCGTCGTGCCGCGCAAAGTATCGGGAGGGACGTTCTTCACCATCGTGACGGAGCTGATGGCGAGGCGCGTCATGCCTGGCGTCAGACGGTGCGGCGCCACGGTGGATCCCTGCACCGCTCCGTGATTGAGTGTCCTGGAAGCGGACTGGCCCAGGAGTACGGCCGCGCGATCACGAAGGCCGATCTCCCCGAGAACCTCACGATCTGCTTTGCGGGACCCATGTGGCACGTCGGTGTACCGTTTGAGTTTCTTTTCGCTAAGGAGCCCCTCGCGACCAACCACCCGATGTGCCGGCAGGTGACCGCCGTACCGGGTGGTCCGGGAATGCGTTTCGGAGATCTCCCAAGCGTACTGTGCACAAGGGAGGAAGCACTGAGGGTACTGCTCATCTCGGCGGACGATGAATCGTGCACCGACGTCGAAGTGAAGGCACTCGAGGAGTGCGTCGAGCGGCAAGGCGAAGAACTGAGGGTGGCTGTCGAAGTGGAACATCTCCTCACCAAGGACGCCACCTGCAGCAGGGGCCGGACTGCCCTGGACGGCTGCCGGCACCACCTCGTGCAGCACTGCGGCCCCTGATTCTTTGATCAGGAATTGCCTGAGAGAAGTTATCTTGGGCCCTTCCCCGGAGACCCTCCCTCCGGGGAGCCTAGTAGTACAACCGTACTGGTTCGTCGTGGCTTGGCGGGGTCATCGGTGGGCT
>CAYWBK010000132.1:0-14000 GCA_964455745.1 uncultured Armatimonadia bacterium | reverse complement strand
CGGGCCTGGCTAGCGGCTATTGGCCCTTCGGGCCATACACCGGCGCGTCGGCGCCAAAGTGCGGTTGTACTACTAGAAGGCCACTTCCATCGCCCTCGGGGGGCAGACCGGCACGCAAAGCTCGCACGCGATGCAGCGGTCTGAATCGAACGACACCTCGCGGGTCTCGAGGTCGATCGCCAGCGCGTTCGTCGGGCAGATCGTGACGCACGCGCCGCACTGGGTGCACTTCTCTTCGTTTCGCACGATGTCTTTCTCCAGCGGCTGCACGCGCACGCCGATCTCCCGCACCCACTCAAGCCCGGCTTCGAGCCTGTCCTCATCGCCCTCCAGCCCGACGACCATAAGGCCCTCCTGGGCAGGCGTGATGCTGGCCCGGAGGATGTTGAACTCCAGTTGGAAGTTCTTTACGAGTTGCGACAGTACCGGCACGTCGATCAATGTGCGCGGGAAATGAAACACGACTCTTCTGCTCGCCATTATCCGAACACCACCTTGGTGTGCTTGTTGACGCCGTTATCCGACTGCAGTCCCTGCAGCGCCATAGCCCGGCATAGCCGGAATCGAAGAGGGTATCGACCACGAAAGCACGAGAGCATCAGGCGGCCAGACCATCCCCATCCAGACCTGCATTGCCGTCTCGTGCTTCCGAGTCTTCGTGGTCCAAACCGTTGGCCTACCCTTCAACCGGCCTCTCCTTGAGCGGCTTGAAGCCCTGGCCCGAATCGGCGGAGGGCAGAAGCTCCACCGGCTCACTGAGCAGGAACTCGCCCTTCTGGATCTGCTCCTTGAGTTGCCCGGCGATCTCGCGCGCCTTGACGTAGCTGGACAGCGGCGTTGTGGGCACTTCCTTGCCGTTGACCGTGATCTTGCCGGACTTGAGTTCCTTGTAGCTCACCGTACCGAGCGGCGCGCTTTCATTGTACGGGTAATTGCGCGAGTAATCCACGATCGGCGCGACGATATCCTCATCCTTGACCGAGGTGTAGCGCGCCATCTCGACGTCGAGGATCGGGATCGGGATGCCGATGCCCAGCGCCAGCGACACGCCGTAGCCGAGGAAGCTGACGCCGACGACGAGGCTGGGGTCCATCTGCTTGAGGTCGCCGACGGTCGCAATCGTCCCGGCGCCGCCCTTCGGAACGCCATTCTCGGCGCGAGGGGTGGTCGGGCAGTGCTGCGTGCCCTGCCAGAAGACGTATCCCTGTGCGCCACCGATGAAGATGCGGGTGCCGATGCCGATCGTGCGGTAGTACGGATCGTTCAGGAGCGGCGAAAGCTGCCCGGCGGAGCAGAAGTTCGCGCAGCCGAGGCCTTTCTTCAGCACGCCCATGTAGGTGTAGATGTCGCGATCTGCGGTAAGGTTGACGCCTACACCGTAGTTTTGGTAGGCGTTACGCGGATTGCAGATGAACGCCTGGTTAAGGTCCTTGAGGTTGATCCAACTGTCGATGTGCTTGCGAGGGTAACAGTCGGTGCCGTAGGACTCGCACTTCATCCGCACGTCTTTGCCCGCGATCAGGTCGTGGATCACGTGCGCTCCGCCGTACTTGAACAGGCCGGGGAAGTTATCGTTCAGCGGATCGTGCTCCTTCGGCTCGGTCGCGCCGATGTACAGGTCCACGGCGGCGACGCCGGCGTAAGCCGGGACATCGTTCAGCCACGCTTTGCTGACCTTGCAGCGCGGTGTCGAGTGCCCGAAGTTGAGGAACGCGCCGGACGAGCACATCGGCCCGAAAGTGCCGGTAGTCACCACGTCAACCTTCTCGGCCGCTTTCTCGAGACCCTCCTCCTCGACGACGTCGATCATCTCCTCGGCGGTGACGACAACCGCCTGCCCCTTGCGGATTCTCTCATTGATCTCAGCATAAGTCTTAGGCATAGTAGCCCTCCGTGCTTGTCAACCCGCATAAGTGAAAACGGGCGGATCATCCGTCCGCCCGTGCTGTCTGCAAGGTGAATTGTCGCGCGGCCCTCGATCAGGCCGGAAGCCGACAATGCCGAGCGTAAATGCGGGCATTCGTGGTGGGATGCGTCACAGATTGCAGGTCTACGAAGCTGAGTCCGCGCCGGAAAGCCCGGCGCTGAGGCATGCCCATACTGAACACCCGAGTCAAGCCATGCAACGACATTGTCGAACCTCCTTTCAGGAACGCTGAACGCTGAACGCAAAATGATGAACTGGAACGGCAAACGGCTTCCTACCCCCTCGCCCCGCTTCGCGGGGCACTCCCCCTCCCTGGTAGGGAGTGGGAGAACGGCGACTCACCCCCGGCCCCTCTCCACTCGTGGCAACGGCCCTACCCCGCCCCGCTTCGCGGGGCACCCCTCCCGATACCCGTCTGCGACGGGTCCCGGGAGGGGAACGGCGGACGGCTCTACGGCCTCACTTTGGTGAGGTCGAACTGCCCCCATGTCCCCAAGCGGTCGTCGATGATGATTAGCGCGTGCAGCACGCCCGGAAGTTCCCTGATGAACGCGAGGGCGGGCTCGATGTCCTGTGCTGTGCCGACTCGGTTGCCCAGCGCGCTCGCTGCGGCATCGGCGAAGGCGGCGTCTTCGGCGACGATCAACGCGGCGTCGGCTTTCCCGAGGCTCAGCGACGGACCTACCGTTGCCGATGAGGTGCAGACCCCGAGGGTCGATCCTGCCGGAATGCGGAGGCCGACCTTACCTGAGAGGGGCGATCTCCCCGCATCGACGGCGATCACGCGCTCCGCGTCCGTTTTCAGGAAAATGTCGCCGCCGTTTTCGACGATGACCTGCCCGGTCTCTCGGAGCAGTTCCCTGCCCACGAACTCCGCCACCGCGCCGGCAACCGCGGCCATCGGGCCTACGCCTGCGGCCGTCGCTGCATTGTACATCCGCTGGAGCAACGGCGGCATCGGCCCGGGTACGGCGAGCGGCTTCAAACTGGCGCGGAACTCGGGATGAGCGGCGATGTGCCGCTCTAGAATTTCGCGGGCCCGCTCGGTCGCGGCTCTCGCCTCGGCGGACAGGTCGCACTCGGCCTGGATATGCAGATCGGTCTCGCGCACAACTACGCGGAAAGCCACAAGCCCCTCGGCTTGCATCCTGGTTCGGTAGGTTCGCGGCTGGTATCCGGTATCAGGCACGGTGCGCTGCCCTCATACAGGCATTATCATAGCCCTAAAGACGGAATCCTGCAATACGAAGGGGCGATTTGGGGTGCGTCTTTCAGTTGTAGGTAGTATTACTACGCCGCTTGTGCAGCCCTGCTTGGCGAGGAGATGCCCTGCCGAGAAATGGACGGCGATTGACCACAGAGCACAGAGAGCACAGAGAACGGCAACGTCCCTTAAGGCAGGCGGGCCGTTTCCCAGCCGTTCTCTGTGCCCTCTGTGTCTCTGTGGTTCAACGCCGTTCGCCTTTCATCTTGACGGTCAGCCTCTGACAACATTCCGAGCGCTTCGTCTGCCGGTTGTCAAAGCGGCGTAGTAATGGTAGGTAATCGGCGGTAGTCAGGCCGTATTCAACAGCCAGAGGACAGGCCGTCGGAGTTATGCTGCTGCGGAACTATCCGTCATGCCGTAATCCTCCAAATCCTATCAATCCTGTTCACTTCGCCATTCCCTGTCGCCACGCTTGCGGCAGTTCTACCTACAATCGGCGGGCGGACCCGAACGATTGGCAGGGATGCTGACAACAGGGGTCTGCAAGTTTGAATAAAGAGGCACTTGTCTCCCCAGACCATCTGGCAGCGCGATTGATCGCGCAAATCACATCGTATAGTTACCAACGCTTCTGCTTCGACGGAATGCTTGCCCATAGCCGATGGCGTAATGGCGGAGGGTAATTTTACCGCATTTGCGCGACAAATCGCGCGGCCACATAGTCGAAGGAGATAGTCACCAAACAGGTATCTCCGCTTGCGGCAAGGGACCGGGGGTGAGGCGACGTCCGGCCATTCCTTACCGCTCATCTGGCCCGGAAGCAATACAGATAGCCGTCGTTGCTGCCGATGAAGACCCGCCCGCCCGAGGCCGCTGGCGAGGATTTGACCTCGCCGTCGGTCTTGTACTCCCACAGGCACACCCCGGTCTCGATCTCCAGCCCGTAGACTTTCCCGTCGTGGGAGCCAAAGTAAACGGTGCGGCCGGAAATGGCGGGGGATGACTCGACCCAGTCGCCCGTCGTGAAGTGCCATTTGCACTCCCCGCGCTCGGCGTCAATCGCGTATAGCCGCCGGTCGCGGCTGCCGATGAAGACGGCTCCCGCCACCACCGCCGGCGAGCCGTGTATCTCCCCGCCGGTCTGGAACTCCCATGCGCGCCGGCCGGTTTTCGCATCGAGGCAGTACAAACGGTGATCGGCGGAGCCGACGAACACCCGATCGCGCAGGACAGCCGGCGCACCGTAGATCTCGGCCCCGGTCATGAACTCCCAGATGGGCATCCCGGTGGAGGCGCTCAGGCAGTACAGCTTGTTATCCGCCGAGCCGACGTAGACGTGCCCTTCCCAGACCGCAGGCGAGGACATGACCTCCATCTCAGCGGCGAAAGTCCAGGTTAGCGCCCCGGTCTCGGCGTTGGCGGCATAGACGTTGCCGTCGCCGCTGCCGAAGTAGACGGAATCCTGCCAATAAGCCGGGCTGGAGCCGACGAGATCGTTCGTCCGAAGCTCCCATACTTTCGCACCGTTCTCGATGTTGAGCGCAGCCATCCGGTGCTGGAAGGGGAAGCACACGAGCTTTCGAGCAATGACGCAAGCCCCGGCGACGATCTCGTGCGAGGCATCGACCGCCCATACAAGCTGCCCGTCGCTTTGGCTGAAGGCGCAGAACCGCCCCGTCTGGCCGGGGCGCTCGACATATCCGCCGATGTAGACAATCCCGTCCGAGACCGCCGGGGAGCACATCGTCCAATTCCCCACACGGGCGCGCCAGGCGAGAGACAGCGGCGGAGGGACGACTTCGGGGGTGTACGCGCTGCGAGTGACGTTCCCGCGGAACATCGGCCAGTTGTAGGATTTGGTGGATGTCTGCGCCTTCTGACGAGCCAGATCGAGGGCCACGCGGTCGAGGAGCGCCGTGGCCTCGGCGTGCTCCGGCTCCATGCTCAGGACCTGCCGCAGGAGGCTCAGCGCCTGGGGAAGGCGGCCCTCGTGGTAGTTCACGGTCGCTCGCTGGAGCAAGGTCGCGACCACGTCGGCTTCACTGGGACCGGCGGACGCAGCCGGGGCCTCCGGTTCCGCCGGCGGAGGCGGCAGGGCCTCGCCGTAGCGGCACTCGGCCACTGTGCCCGCGCAGACCGGGCAAACGATGTACTTGAAGAGTGTCTGATAGCCGCAGCCGGTGCAACGCCAGACGTGCGCGCGCCCCTCGAAATGCTTCTCAATCGCGGGCCGGGCATCGTTGAGCGCCGCGGTGAGCGCCGCAAAGTTAGGGAAGCGGTCCTGCCGGGCCTTGGCCATGCAGCGGAGGACCACCTCGCTCAGTTCCGGCGGCACGTCCGGGTTGATCCGCGTCGGCGAAGGGGGCATCTGGTTCATAATCGTGTGCGCCAGAGCGCCGACACTGGAGGCCTCGAACGGGGGCTTGCCGACGAGGGCGAGGTACATAGCGACACCGAACGCGTACACATCGGACGTTCGATCGGCGGAGGCGGCGTCGAGGAACTGCTCAGGGGGCATGTACAGATAAGTCCCCAGGCCCTTGCCGGGGTCGACGTCGCCGGTCGCCGCGCCCTGAATCTTCGACAGTCCGAAGTCGGCGATCTTGATCTCGCACTTGCGGCTGAGCATCAGGTTCGCGGGCTTGAGGTCGCGGTGGATGATCCCTCGATTCCCTCCGCCGAGGGGAACCTTGTGGATGTACTCCATCGCATCGCAGACCTGGAGAGCGAAGGTGAGGAATTGCGGCACGAAGATGCGCCGCTCGCGGTCGAGGAGCTTCTGCACATCCCCGCCGTCGACATACTCAAGGAAGAGGAACGGCTGGCCGTCGATTTCTCTATATATGATAGCTTCGACTACATGCGGATGCCGTCCGAGGTTCATCCACATCTGCGCTTCCTGGGTGAAACGCTGGTGAGCGCTGCGGTTCTCGAGCAGGTCCTCGCGGACGGTCTTGATCGCGAAGCGCCGCTGGGAGAACTCGTCGAGCACGATGTAAACGGTGCTCATGCCGCCCTGGTGCTTCTCGATGACCTTGTACTGGTTGTCGATGGTATCTCGAGGCTCGAAGTCCAAGCTGCGATGCCCACCTTTGATCCAAGCTTGTGCCTCCAGCAGTCACGGAGGCCCCAATTGCAGGGAACGTCAGTATAGCATATCTTGCGCTCGGCTGTGTGTTGTCGCGGCTGGCCGCTGTCCCAGTGGCCAGCCACAGTCGCAGTGGCCGCGACAATCCTGTCGCAGATGGCCGTAGGCAGTCCTCCCCGACAAGATTGTCGGGGCCACGTTACCCTCGGGGCCGCTGTCCCAGTGGCCGCGACAATCCTGTCGCGGATGGCCGTAGGCAGCCCTCCCCGACAAGATTGTCGGGGCCACGTTACCCTCAGGGCCGCTGTCCCAGTGGCCGCGACAATCCTGTCGCGGATGGCCGTAGGCAGTCCTCCCCGACAAGATTGTCGGGGCCACGTTACCCTCGGGGCCGCTGTCCCAGTGGCCGCGACAATCCTGTCGCGGATGGCCGTAGGCAGCCCTCCCCGACAAGATTGTCGGGGCCACGTTACCCTCAGGGCCGCTGTCCCAGTGGCCGCGACAATCCTGTCGATGGCCGTAGGCAGCCCTCCCCGACAAGATTGTCGGGGCCACGGTCGGACGATGATGTCGCCGTCTCTCCCCCACGCAGGTAGACCGCTGCACAGGGCGAATACTCCGCCCAGCCGGCCGGGCATCCGCCGGCATCCGATTTCGACGAGGCCAGCACTATGACCGACCAGATCAGGCAAATCGCAGATCGCATCCGAGGGCTGCGCGAGGGCTCCGACATCTCACTCGAGACGTTCGCGAAGGACCTTAGCCTTCCCGCCGACAAGTACGCCGAATACGAAAGCGGGGAAGTCGACATCCCCGTCGGGTTGCTGCACCAGATCGCCGTCAAGCTCGACGTCGAGCTGACAGCCCTGCTAACTGGCGAGGATCCGCGCCTCCGCCACTTCTGCGTCGTCCGCGCCGACAAGGGCGTAGTGCTCGACCGACGCAAGGAGTATGAATACCAAAGCCTTGCGGCCAATTTCGTTCATAAAAAGGCCGAACCACTCCTGGTCACCGTCGAGCCGCAGGACGCGCAGGCCCCTCTGCCCATCTACGCCCATCCCGGCCAGGAATTCAACTACGTGCTCGAAGGCCGCATGATGATCGTGATCGCCGGGCACGAGGTGACCCTTGATACCGGAGATTCGGTATACTTCGACGCGTCCGTTGAACACGGCATGAAGGCCCTCGACGACAAGACCGCCCGGTTTCTGGCTGTAATCGTCTGACCTGTGGCGGCCTGTTCCGCCCAAAGGCGGACGCGAAGCCACACAGGCCGCCATATCGCGCCTTCGAGCGGTTCGGCGGGGGATCGGCAGGCGACCCGACGACCACTCGACAGGCGTCATTCCCGCACGGAGATAGATACAGGATGCTCGACCGTTTCGTATCCCGGACTGAATTCGCCTCATACGAGGATTTCAAGGCGAACTGCAAGATCATCATACCCGAAGGCTTCAATTTCGCGTATGACGTCGTCGATGAGACCGCGACTTCCCATCCTGACAAGACCGCTCTGGTGTGGTGTGACGAAAGCGGCGCGAGCAGGACCTTCACTTTCGGCGACATGAAGCGCCTCAGCGACCAGGCCGCGAGCTTCCTGCAGTCGGTCGGGATCGGCAAGGGCGATCCGGTCATGCTCATCCTCAAACGCCACTACCAGTACTGGTATTGCCTCTTGGCGCTGCACAAGCTGGGGGCCATCGCCATCCCGGCGACGCACCTGCTGACCGCCAAGGACATCGCCTACCGCAACAACCTGGCCGATGTGAAGATGATCGTCGCTTCAAACGACGACCGCGTCCTGAGCAGCATCGAGCAGGCCGAGGCGCAGTCGCCGACGCTCGCGCTCAAGGCGGTTGTGAACGGGCAGCGAGAGGGCTGGCTGGACTTCGACACAGAGGTGGAGAGCGCTTCGGCGGACTTCCGCCGCCCCGGCGGGGCTGCCGCGACGACGAATGACGACATCTCGCTGCTCTATTTCACCTCCGGCACCACCGGAATGCCAAAGATGGTTCAGCACGACTTCGCCTACCCGTTAGGGCATATCATCACCGCGAAGTTCTGGCAAAATGTGACGGAAGACGGCCTGCACGTCACGGTCGCGGAAACGGGCTGGGCGAAGGCGGCCTGGGGCAAAATCTACGGTCAGTGGGCTGCCGGCGCCGCGGTCTTCGCGTACGACTTCGACCGCTTCGACGCGGACAAGCTCCTGCAGGTCGTGTCTCGGCACAAAGTGACGACCTTCTGCGCGCCGCCGACGGTATACCGCTTCCTGATTAAGCAGGACTTGACGCAGTACGACCTGTCGAATATCCGCTACTGCGTCGTCGCCGGCGAGCCGCTCAACCCGCAGGTGTACCTTGACTTTCTGAAGGCGACAGGCCTGAAGATCAGGGAAGGGTACGGCCAGACCGAAACAATCGTCATACTCGCGACCTGGCCCTGGCTGGAGCCGAAGCCGGGTTCGATGGGCAAGCCGTCACCGGGGTACGACATCCAGATTCTCAACGAGAACGGCGAGCCATGCGAGATCGGCGAGGAAGGCCAGATCGCCATCTGCACATCGGAGGGGCGGCCACCGGGGATGTTTTGCGGGTACTATCGCGACCAGGAACTGACTGACGCTTCCTGGTGCAACGACGTCTATTATACCGGCGATATCGCCTGGTGCGATGAGGACGGGTATTACTGGTTTGTCGGGCGCGCAGATGACGTGATCAAGAGTTCGGGCTACCGGATCGGGCCGTTCGAGGTGGAGAGCGCCCTGTTGGAGCACCCGGCGGTCGTGGAGTGCGCGGTCACCGGGGTGCCCGACCCGGACCGTGGGGCCGTCGTCAAGGCCACCTGCGTGCTCACCAAGGGTTACACCGCCAGTGATGAGTTGGCGAAGGAGCTGCAGGAGCACGTGAAGCACGTGACCGCCCCATACAAATACCCGAGGATCATCGAATTTGCGGACGAGCTGCCCAAGACGATCAGCGGCAAGATCAGGCGCGTCGAGATACGCGAAGGGGATGCGGGGTAGGGTATTGAGGCCCGCATTTGTGCGCAATGCGCACAGGACTGTGGGGCGGAGAAGCGGCTTCAACCACGAAGACTCGAAAGCACGAAACGGCAGGGCAACCTCGCTCAAGAGCGGTCGGGTCGTATCGTGTTCTCGTGTTTTCGTGGTCCATCTTCCCTTCGGCTCCGTCCACGCCGACGGGGGAAGGCCGTCGAGACCTCTCACCCATCTTCCAGCACATGAGGAGAAGCACCATGCCGTGGCGATACTGCTTCATCCCGGCGATGCTGTTCGCGTCGCTTGCCGCCGCGCAGAATGCAGCCGATGTCGCCTCACAGTGGCGGGCTTTCTGGGTCTGGGGGGCAAGCGACATCCACATGAACGGCGGCCTGGGCTTCTTCCGCCTCACGTTCGATGTGCAGGGGCAAGTCGATTCGGTGATCGTGCAAGGGAGCGGGGATGACGGTTATGGTCTGTATGTGAACGGAAAGCTGGTTCGCCAAAGCGGCTTCGGCTTCAACCGCTCGGACAAGACCGACATCACGCCGCAAATCCGCCAGGGGAGGAACGTCATCGCGGCGCGAGTGGACAACGCCGCCTTCCCGGGCGGCTGGCTCGCGCAACTGCAGGTGAACTACACGCCGGAGCCGGGCGCGACCGAAAGTCGCGAGCAGATCGTGGTCTCCGACCATAACACGCGCTTCTGGCCCGAGGAGCAGCCGGGGTGGGCGGATGTGAACTTCGACGACGGCAAGTGGGAGTTCTGCCGCGAGATCGCCCGCCCGCCGGGGGGCGTCTGGGGGCCTCTTCCGCTGGAGTATGCCGGCATCCGCCGCCCGCTGAAGCTGGTGAGCCTCACGGTCCCCAAACAGGCCGCTGCCGGCGACAAGCTCGCCCTGCGAGCCGTCGTCCGACCGATGCAGGCCGGCGTTCGCGACGAGGAGGCCTTCGCGCAGTTGATCCGCGACGGGGCCACGGTCGGCTCGGCCACCGTCAAGTTGACGCCGCCGAGTTCAAAGTGGACCGTCGGGGCGGACGTGGCGGTCGGCCCGCTTGAGATCCCCACCAACCGCTTCGCGAGCTCCGGGAACTACGAACTACGCTTCGGCGTCAGCCGCTGTGCCTTCGAGGGTGCGGGCGAGGTCGCGACGCGCACCGTCGCCATCACCGGGCGCGAGGGGCGCGTGCAGTCGACGCCCGCGAAGGTGGCCGACTACCAGGGCGCCCCAGCGCTGTTCATCGCGGGCAAGCCGATGCTGCCAATGATGTACCTGCAGGGCCGCAAGCCGGTCCCCGCCGAGTACGCGCAGATGGCGCGCGCCGGATACCGGGTGTTCAGCCTTCCGCTGCCGCTGGGGTGGGTCGGCGAGGGCAAGTACGACTACCGCGACACGGACGAGATGATGCTGGCCGCGCTCGAGGGCGCGCCCGAGGGTTACTACATCCCCCGCGTGGAGGTGACCGCTCCAGCCTGGTGGATCGACGCGCACCCGGCGGAGGCCGTCGAGTGCGCGGACGGCACCCACTACGTTGACGACGGCTTCGGCGGCACGAGGCACCAGTCGTTCGCCTCGCGGCTTTGGCGTCAGCAGGCGGGCGAGGCGCTGAAGCAGCTTATCAAGCACATCCAAGGCTCCCCGTATGCCGACCGGGTGATCGGGTATCACATCGCCTCCGGCATCTACGGCGAGTGGCACCAATGGAGCCCGACGCATCTGCCCGATGTAAGCGAGCCGATGCGCCTGGAGTTCCGGGACTGGTGCAGCCGCGCCTACGCCGGCGACCTCAACCGCCTGAACGCCGCCTGGGGCACGAAGCTCGCCTCCTTCGACGGTATCACCTGCGCGAGCCAGGAGGAGCGCTACGCATCGGACCTGGGCGCATTCAAGGACCTGTCGAAGTCGCGGCGGGTGCCGGACTACTGGCGGTGCCTGCATGAGAACACCGTGGCGGCGATCAACAGCTTCGCCAAAGTGGTCAAGGAGACCACGGCCGGCAAGGCGGTGGCGGGGTCCTTCTACGCATATCTGACCGACATCGGCTGGGAGCAGGAAGGCGGGCACCTTGCCGCCGAGAAGGCCTACCAAAGCCCGTACATCGACTTCTTCTGCAGCCCGCACAGCTATACCCACCGGGCGATGGGCGAGGACGGAGCCTTCCGCGCCTATCCGGCCAGCATCCAGCTTCACGGGAAGCTGTTCATCGACGAGGGGGACGACCGCACGCACCTCTCCGGCGACGAGCCCTACATGCACGCGAAGAACCTCGACCAAGATGTCGCCATCATGCGGCGCGAGGCCCTGAATGCGTTCACGAACCGCACAGGCTTCTGGTGGTTCGATATGACCACGGCCTGGTTCAATGACCCGCGCCTGTTGAAGACCGCGGCGGACCTGCACGCCATCGGGATGCGGACTCTCAACCACCCGCGCCAGTCGTGGGCGGAGATCGCCGTCGTCTTCGACCCGACCAGCTTCTACGCCCTCGCCGACTGGAAAACGCAGAAGGAGCCGCTGGGCCTGGAACTATGCAACGAGCAGTTCCGCGAATTGCAGAAGATCGGCGCGCCGTATGATGTGTTGCTGCTCGACGATCTGCTCGACCCCAGGTGCCGAAGCTACCGCTGCTACGTCTTCCTGAACGCGTGGAACATGCCCGACGCGACTCGCAAGGCGCTCGCGGCGCGATTGCAGAAAGATGGCAAGGCGCTCGTATTCGCTTATGCCCCCGGCTTCTCCAGCGACACGGGCCTCGACGCGGCACATATCGCCGACCTCGCCGGGATAGGCGTTACCCTTCAGCGCGACGGCGGCGACCTGCAGGCGAAATGGACGCAGGACGTGACCGGCATTCCCGGCCTGAACGCCGGCGACAAGTGGGGCCTCGACGCGAAGATGGCCCCGAAATTCGCGGTCACGGACCCCAAGGCCCAGCCCCTCGCCGAGTGGGCGGACGGCAGCGGCACGGCGGCGGCGATCCTGCGCCATGACGGCTGGACCGGCATCTACTGCGGCACCGGCCGCATTCCGGCAGGCCTTCTGGCGCACGCGCTGCGGCTATCCGGCGGGCACATCTGGACCCCGGCCTGGGAGGCGGGCACGAACTTCTGGGCCGGTAACGGCCTGATAGGCGTACACACCTCCGCCGCGACCCAACAGAGCTTCCACCTCCCCTGGCGGGCAACGGTGAAGGACGCGACGACCGGCGAGACGCTCCTGCGCGACGGCACGGACTTCACGGTGAAGCTGGGCAAGTGGGAGACGGCGATCTATGAGGTGGAGAGGAAATAGGAAGGGGTCAGCCGCCTACTGTGCCAGCGCATCGTACTCGTCTGATGATTGTTTTGTTTGAACATGTGGCGGCGCGATTTATCGCGCCAAGCACGGACAAAATGCTCAGCGCGGATCATGCCCGAGCGCCCGTGCAAGGCATCCCGTCAGCGCGCCTTTGTCCATGCGTCACGGCTAGATTCGCGCGATAAATCGCGCTTCCACAGGATCTGAAAGGGGCGTCGCGGAGGGCGTTTACAGCCCCGCTTACTGGATCCGGTACGAACCCACCGCCGACACACAAGTCGAGCGAGGGCTTGCTATGAGAGAACACGATTCGGTCGTACTGACACAGGATATTCCCGCTCACGGGCTGAGTGCCGGCGACGTGGGCACTATCGTGCTCGTTCATCGCGGCGGCGCGGGCTTCGAGATCGAGTTCACAACGCTCCCGGCGAGACGGTCGCCGTGCTGTCGGTGCTGGCCTCCCAGGTGCGGCCGATCTCGCGCCACGAGATCGCCCACGTTCGCGCGTTGGCCAGTTGAGCCTGGCATCTCAGGCTGGTCGCCCTCACGGCGTCTTCGAGTAGCGAAACCCAAAGAGGCTGCCACGCTCTGTGGGCTCAGAGTTGAGCCGCTCGGCGCACTGGTAGAACCGGGAAGCGTCAGCCATCCAGAACGTCCCGCGCAACACTCGAAACTGGCCGGTGTCCGGTCCCTGTGGATCAGCTTGTGGAGAGTGGGCATAGTACTTGTCGGACCACCAGTCCCTGCACCACTGGCTAACATTGCCGGCCATGTCCAGCGCCCCGCACCACGACGCTCCCTGCGGGAAGCTCCCTACCGGGAACGTCCTGCCCCCCGGGCCACGGTTGGTCCAGTTGCAGCACTTCTTTGAGTCCCACTCGTTGCCCCACGGGTACTTGCGGCTTTCCGGCCCCCGAGCCGCATATTCCCACTGCGCTTCGCTCGGGAGGGTCAGTCCGAAGTGGCTGCAATACGCATCCGCCTCGATCCAACTCACTACCACCACGGGGTGATCCTCTCGCTGATCGCTGCCGTTGGGAAACTCCACGCCCGTCTTCTGGCAGTACCGACGGTACTGGGCGACCGTGACCGTGCACTTGCCCAGCCAGAAGCCCTTCGTGATGCGCACGCGATGCGCGGGGGCAGCGGGGTAGTACGAGAAGAAAGTCGTAAAGTCGCTGTAGTCCTCGTCTTTGTCAATGGCCTCGTTCGTTCCCAGCATGAACTCCCCCGCCGGTACCCATACCATCTTCCCGCCATCGGGGCCGATGATCTCGTCGCCGACCTTGGTGCCCGGCTTCTCCCAGGGCTTGACGTCCTGGGCGGGACAGACGGAACAGGCCACTATCGCCAGCAGCACGGCAGCAAGTGCAACAATGAAGAGACCGCGTGGCATGTGGCATCATCGCCCCTTGATGGACTGCTACTGCCTTGTCAGACGAGAATCTTTGGTAGAATGGCAAAACGGCAAGATCGCT
>CAYWBK010000131.1:0-14057 GCA_964455745.1 uncultured Armatimonadia bacterium | reverse complement strand
GAAGGACACCGTGGGAGCACCGACGCCAAGGTCGCCCCGCAGGGGCGTTAGTTCCTCTCGCGGGGCTCTTGGGTACTACGATGCAACATCCCACTGGCTTCCGGTGGCACGTCGTCACCGCATCTAACGGTGTCTCGCTGTCGAGTCAGCACCGCGCATCCGTCCGCGCCTTCGCTCGCAGGTCCGGGTCGTCCGCTATGGCCTGCAGGATCGCTGGCCAGACCTTCAGTAGCTCAGCGTAGTCCACTATGCCTTGCCACGCTTTGTCTACAAACTGGTTGTTGGCACCTTGGGCCTCTTGCGCCACTGCGGCCATCGCCTGCCCCAGTTCGCCGCCCAACGCATTGGCCATCCGCTCAAGCTCGCGGCCGAAGTTCTCGACGGCCGCCTGCCCCAGGGCGCGATCGGGGGCAGCCACCGGGGCGGACCCTCGGCGGCTCACGATTTCTGCGAGACCCTCGACCTGCTCCTCGCCCATCATTGCGAAGAACCCAACGGCACGGGCCCACCGCCTCAAGTAGCCACCAATCCAACCGAGCGTTGCGCGGCTCACGTCTTGAGCGTGGATGACCGGCAGGTCGCTCTTCCATAGACGACTGCTGCCACGTGCGGTCCGGAACGCCCGACTACCGATGAGGCCAAGCAGTATGTCATCGGTGGCTACAGTGTCCGTCAGGATTGGGCAGCATGCCCTGCTGAAGAACTCCTCGTGGAGAAGACAGTTACCGGCAATCAGCCACCGGCACCTCTCTTCCCGTGGCGGCGTGCCGAACGGAATCGAGTCCTGAACGGACTTCCCTTCTGGGATCTGACCCACTAGAAGTGACACCCAGCGATCCTGCTGCCCTCGCTCGGGCAAAAACGAGACGTCCATCCAATGCGCCCCGATGTAGCCGCCCGTGACCGCCACGGCGTCTCTGGCCTCGCGGAGATCCAGGTGCTTCTGGAGAATGTCGATCTCAGTTACGGGGCGCGTGTCGTCATCTACAAAAAGCACCTGCTTCGCTCCGAGCACATTCGCCCACATGAGGCCTTCGTTTGAGCCAGCACCGTAGCTGTCCGGGCGCTGCTCCCTAATCCCCTTGGCCCACGAGTTGGCGGGGTCTGGCAGCGCCCTCAACAGGCCGGTGTAGAAACGCTCCCGTGGAACCTGGTCGAAAAGGTAGACGGGGACGTCATAGCGGGCGGAGATGCTCGCGAGCTCGTCTCTGAAGGGAACCCCCTCCTCCGGTTTTGCCCAGTTCCAAACAAGGGGCCCCACAGTCTTGTCACTAGCAGCGATGACGATCGGGAAACGGTGCTGATGATAGGCCCGTTCAGCGGCCCAAGCTCGGACCGCGGCGACGACCGGCACGGGGTTGTCACAACGCGACCGGATGACCAACACTGTGTCGTACTCCTCGGTCTCATTACATTCTCTGGCTTCACACTGCTCTGTCATGGCTTCTCTCCCTTCACAGTGCTATGCACCGTCGGCCCAGGGAATGCCCAGGCGACGTGCAGCATCGCGATGCGCCCTGACAAGCGATACGTTGAACTCCCCTAAGTCACCTGCAATGATCGCGTCGTCTCTCGCTGCCCATTCCTTGTACCAGCGCGTCGTCTCGCGTAGCGTTTCGTAGAGGGTGTATGCGGGTTGCCACCCGAGCTGCAGTCGAGCCTTGTCCCAGCACAGCGACTGCTTCTCGAACGGCTCATCGCGTGGCGGGCCGGATTGCCACATGACGCCGGAACCCCACAGCTCGCAGATCTTGGTCGCGAGCAGCCCGTTTTCAACGCCATACTGCTCGTGCGGGCCGAAGTTGAACGCTTCTCCGCTTACGCCGTCGCAGTCCAGCTTGCTCATCAACGTCATATACCCGGTCAGGATGTCCAGGCCGTAGGTGTAGGGCCGCGTGAATCGGGGTGTGAATATCTCCGGCGGCCGGTTCTCTGCCAGTGCCTCGAAGCAGTCCACGAAGATGCGGCCCGCTCCGCCCGTTCGGCTACTGGAGTTCAGGTCCCCGCCGATCATGACGTTCCCCGCGCGGCCGACGCCGACGCGCTTCCCGGCGTCACGTAGGTAGCCGGTGTAGTAGTCAGCGATGATGTAGTCGGCGCAAGCCTTCGAGACCGGGTACGGGCCTGTGGCGACCAGAGGGTCGTTCTCCACCCAGACGTCGCCGCCTTTGGGCTTGTAGACCTTGTCGGTGGTCACGAAGACAGCGTATTTGACTGCCTCCGACGAGCGGATGGCCTCCAGCACAGTGGCCGTGCCGAGGGTGTTGGAGCGGTACGTATCAAGCGGTCTTCTGCGTGCGTCGCCGACCAGAGCGATGGCCGCCAGGTGGAAAACGCAGTCGGCATTCGCCATCAACTCACGCATGAGTGCGAGGTCGGTCACATCGCTTTGGACGAACTCGATCTTCTCTGCAAGCCCCGCCATCGTGAAGTTTGAGCTTGTGTCAGGCGACTTGATGTCCACGCCGACGACTTGGCCGCCTGCCTCTAGTAGCTCCAGAGCCAACCACGTACCCTTGACGCCGGCGACGCCGGTGACGAGAACCTTCTTGCCCTCGAAGAAGCCTCGGAACATCACACTTGCTCCTCTCGGCGGGATGGTGCCGACCGGATAAAGCGTCATTCGTCCGCGGACTGAGTAACCACCACCACGAATTGCGAGTTCGCCGTTGGGGTCAGCCCTCCCTTCTTCTCAAGTTGTAGACCTACGGCAGACTGCGCACTGACAGCACCATAGCGTTTCGTGTAGCCCGTGCCTCCCACAGGCCTTGGCACCAGGCACGAGCGCGGCTCAAGTTGGCAGAAGGCGAGTGGCTTCGGCATGACGAACCGTGCACTCCGGCAGGAATCGCGGACGTACCGCTCGGGATTTGGCGCAAGTGTGCGAGAGGACTGACTGAACTTGGCTTCTGACAGACCCCCCAACCTCCTCATCTTCATGACCGACCACCAGCGGGCGGATACTGTTCTGCCTGAGCATCCTTGCATCACGCCTAACCTCGACCGGATGGGGCGCGAGGGCGTTACCTTCACTAACGCGTTCTGCCCTACGCCGCATTGCTGCCCGGCTCGGGCTACGTTCTTTACCGGGCTTTACCCTACACGCCACGGGGTCTGGAACAATATCTGCAATGACATGGCGCTCTCGCGGGGGCTGAACCCCGGCGTGCGGACGTTCGGCGAGGACTTGGCCTCGGCGGGGTATACCCTCGCGTTCTCGGGGAAATGGCATGTGAGCGTGGAGGAGAGCCCGAGAGACCGCGGGTGGGAGGAGTTGTTCGTTAGCGGGGCCGCGGCGGAGCATCATGGGATGCGGTGGGAGGACTTGCGGCGGATGGCCGAGCAGCCCGATCCGACCGAGCGCAAGCCGGGCCACATCCTCCGACCGGGCTACGGGACCGATTTGCTGTACGGGCCGGGCGAGCCGAACGGGCATGACGAGACCGCGGTGGCGCGAGCGGTCGAGGCGCTGCCCCGGCTGGCGGCCTCGGGCGAACCCTGGGCGCTGTTTGTGGGGGCGATCCAGCCCCATGCGCCGTACATGGCGCTGGAGAAGTACCTGCAGATGTACGACCTCGCGGACGTGCCGCTACCCTCCAGCTATGCCGATACACTGGAGGACAAGCCCCGGTACTATAAGAAGCTGCGCCATAAGGCGTTCGACCAGTTGTCGCCGGAGGAGGTTCGGGACGCGATCCGGCACTTCTGGGCGGTGTGCAGCTACCTGGACGACCTGTTCGGCCAGCTCCTCGCGGCCCTCGAAGCCACCGGCCAGGCGGACAACACGGTGGTGGTCTACACCTCCGACCACGGGGACTACCTGGGCGACCACGGCCTGTTCCACAAGGGAGTACCGGCGTTCCGGGGAGCGTACCAGGTGCCAGCGGTGGTTCGCTGGCCGGACGGAATCGCGCAGCCCGGTCGGCGCGTGGAGGAGCTTGTGTCCCTGGCGGACTTCGCGCCGACCTTTGCGGAATTGGCCGGACTGACTCCCGATCCTGATCTGACGGGGCGGAGTTTGGGGCGGTTTCTGACGGCTTCCTACCCCCCTGCCCCCCTCCCTCGTAGGGAGGGGGGAACGGCAACGGCCGCCTACCCCCCTGCCCCCCTCCCTCGTAGGGAGGGGGGAACGGCAATACCCACGGCGACGGCCTCCTACCCCCCTGCCCCCCTCCCTTGTAGGGAGGGGGGAACGGCAACACCCACGGCGACGGCCGCCTACCCCCCTGCCCCCCTCCCTTGTAGGGAGGGGGGAACGGCGACACCCACGGCGACGGCCGCCTACCCCCCTGCCCCCCTCCCTCGTAGGGAGGGGGGAACGGCAACACCCATGGCCACGACAACGACTACGGCTTGCGGCCTACCTGGCGAGGGCGGAGCTGTCGGTGATTGGCGTGATGCTATGTATGCGCAGGTCAATGGGGTGGAACACTACTTCACTCAGCGCGCGGTTTGGACCCGCGAGTGGAAGTACGTCTATAATGGATTCGATAACGATGAGCTGTACGACCTGCGCGCCGACCCCGATGAAATGGTGAACCTTGACGGCGATCCAGCATACGATGAGGTTAAGCGCGAGTTGGTGCAGCGGATGTGGCAGTTCGCCTACGAGCAGCACGATCCGCTCGGACCTGACGGGGGGTATATCACGGTGGGGTTGGCCCCGTGGGGACCGGCGGAGGCGTTCAGGAAGCCGGCTGATCGGTGAACAGCGCCTCGTCGAACTCGCACTCCACGCGGTCGTTCTTCTTCTCATAGTAGATCACCGCGCACGCAATCTCCTCAGGCAGCATCTTGCGTAGCTTGTATGTGGCGGGCTTGACGGATACCGGGACCTCCCCCAGGTAGCCGTCGATGCCGCGCGCCTCCTCCTCGGGCGTGGCGAGGCGGTACGGGACGAACAGGTGCCGGGCCGCTGCGGCGAGGATCGCAGCCTGGAACTTGAGGCCCGTATAGGTCTTCGTCACCAGAAGGTCCCTCACCCACACCTCCACCATGTCGCGGTCTACCTGCGCCAGCGCCGCCTTGAGGGCCTCGACCTTGGCCGTGATGCGCCCGGTGGCGCGGTCGATGGCCTCGGGGCACTTGGCCCCATACCAGGCCTCCCACTCCTGCAAGCTGTCGCCGGGGAACTCCTGGATGAGGTCACTCATTTGGCCGACGACCGCGGGCACGGTGCCGGCGGCGAAGCGGTTCGCGAGGTTGATGAGCGAGGACGCGTACTTGGGGAACTGGGCCGGGCGGGCACCCAGAGTTTGGGCGATCTCGTCGTTGTCGATGCGAATCTTCATGCGGAAAATGTTCCTGATTGCGGTAGTTTTTGGTCTGTCATAGGGCGGCGGAAGAAATGCGCGTCGATGCCGCATTGCCAACGGGCTGTGGGCCTCCGGCGCTCCGAGGGCGGCTGCCGGCGCGGAAATGCGTGGCTGAAATCCGCGCCGATTGACCTGCATTATGTGGAAAGGCACCTCACCCCCTGCCCCTGTCCACTCGTGGCTATGCTTTACCCATATTTTGTACTCTGGTTCCTGGTCGTAGCCGTATAGACCCGAAGAGTCGGAAGCCAATTGCCTTACTGGCGCAAGCGCCAGTAAGGGTAGAGCGTGCGCACGTGGAACCCGTGGAATCTGGGGTCCAAACTCACCGAAGCCCTGAAAGGGCGACGGAAACATACCATTGCACCTGAGTTTGTGTCGCCCCTTGCGGGGCTTCTCGAAGAGGGACGCTCGAATCCACCAGCTTCCGCTGGTGGCAAGAGGCGGATGCCCCCTTCGGGGGCTTGACGGCAACGGCCTGAGACCAATTCGCCGCCCTCAAGCACGAAGATGTGGGTAAAGCATAGCCACGAGTGGAGAGGAGGATGACGGCACGATGACTGCGCCGCGCGAAACAAGGAGGACAGCCCCGATGCTGCTTACTGTCTCGGTCCCCGCTTCTTTCCTCGATGCGCTGACAGTGGCTCCGCTGCCGGCGTCGTGCTTGCGGATGGTATTGTACTTCCTGCGGCTCGCGCGAGGAACGGACCCCGATGGGCGCGTTCAGACGATCATCGAGACCGACAACAAGACCCTCGGTCGAGTGCTTGACCTGTCGCATACGGTGGTCAGGGACGCGATGCGCGCGCTTTCGTCGGCGAATGTCATCACCCCTGCACGCGGGGCGGGCTACAGTTGCGGGGTGTTCCTCAACATGAACGTCAGCACCTGGGGAGATGGGACGGAGAAGTGGCGCGAGTTTGGGGCACGGTTGGAGTATGAGGCGGCTATGGGGGCGTTTGGAAGGCAACGGCCACCTATCCCCTCGGTCGCCCTTGGCGACCACGGCCCCCTTCCCTCTGCCGACCTGCGGTCGGCGTAGGGAAGGGGGGAACGGCTACGGCTACGGCTACGGCCACGGCCACGGCTACGACAGACGGCCCTACCCCGCCCCTCTTCGTGGGGCACCCATCCGGTGCCGGGAGAGGGACGGCTGACGGCGCCTCACCCCCGGCCCCTCTCCTGGGCGGGTGAGGCACGCCCAGGAGAGGGGGGAACGGCGGACGGCCACCTATCCCCCCTGCCCCCCTTCCCTCTGCCGACCTGCGGTCGGCGTAGGGAAGGGGGGACGGCAACGACCACGGCGAACGGCAACGACTACGACAACGGCAACGACTACGACTACGGCAACGACAACGGCAACGACAACGGCAACGGCAACGACTATGACAACGGCAACGGCTTCGCGGGCGAGACGCCCGCGCCACGCGACGCTGGGCACCCCACCGACGCTGGCACCCTACCCCACGCGACGCTGGGCACCCCACCGACGCCGGCACCCTATCCCACGCGACGCCGGTAGCCCGCGCCACGCGGGAGGGAAGGGGACGTGTCTACTTGGCCTTTGTCTGCGTGGCCTTCAAGGCTGCGAACCTTGCTTCTACGCTGTCGCCGCTTTGACGCGCTTGGGCGGTTAGGGCTATTCTTACTCCCTCACGCCAGCTTACGGGGACCTTTGCCAGTTCTTTGCCATCGAGGAGCAGGTGCACGGCTGTGCCGTCGTGGATCAGGCGCATGGTGTGCTTGCCTAAGTCGGAGGGGGCGTTCAGCGGTCTGCCCGATCCCTTTGCGCCGTTTAGGTTGTACGACCAGGCGTGCTTCTCCGTGTCCTCCGAGAACATGAGGTAATTGCTGGGATCTACCCACAGCCACAGGCTGCTGCGGGCACCCGAACCCTCGGACTTGAGCAGCAGGCGGTCCACTTGCACATCGAGGCGCTCCCCGTCGTTGATGGTGAAGGCTCCTCGAGACATTAGCGTGCGGCCTGTCCAGTAATTCACGCCGGTTTCCCCGGTAATGACCAACTGCCCGTTCTGCTCGCCGGCCTGGATGTCGCAGGGGGCATCGCTCTCCAGGCCCATGAACAGCGGCTCCCATTTACGCTCGTCTATGGCCTGGGCGCTGAAGTTGTCGCTCAACTCGGTGATCTTCGCCGGAGGCTTGGGGAGGGGATATGGTGGCGGGGCGGGGGCGCCTACGCCGTGGGCCACAAACTCATAGTGGCCCGCCGCGACCGCGAAGCCGGCGAAGTCGCCTTCCATCCCCGTGAAGCGCGCGCCCAGAGTCTGCGAGGCCGGCTGGCCGCTGTCGCACACGGTCGTCCCGCCCTCGGTGATTTTCACGCCTGCTGCGCTGAAGGTCGGAATGAGCACTTGGGCGTTTGTGTTCGGCGGGATCGTCACCGATAAGTGCAGGTCGCCGGATTCCAGCTTCCAGTTGCTTATCTCGGCTCCATACGGCGTGTCGATGCTGGACTTCACCCACTTCAGGTCGCCTGCGGGGCGCGGGCAGATGCGCGAGACGGCGAAGCCGGGTTGCTCGGGCGTGATGCCACCCAAAGACTCGAAGAACCATTCCCCTACCGATCCGAGGCAGAAGTGATTGCGCGAGTTCATGCCGGGGCCCTCGGTGTCGCTGTTCCAAAGCTCCCAGATCGTCGTCGCGCCCCTCTTCACCATGTAGCCCCATGAGGGGCATGTCGTCTGGGTCGCCAGGAGCCACGCCAGCTCGTGATGTCCGTTCGCGGTCAGCTCCGGGTTGATCGCCTCGGTGCCGAGGAAGCCGGTGCTGAGGTGGACGTGGCGGGCGAGGATGTCGCGGACGAGATTGTCCACCACCGGCTTCACGCGATCCTCGGGCACCAGGCCGAAATACAGCGGGAGGAGTTGGGCGTTCTGACTGCCGCCGGGGTACAGGTTCGTGCGCTTGTTGAGGTACCGGTCATTGAAGGCTTGCTTGATCTTCGCGGCGAGGTCGGCGTATTGCGCGGCGTCGGCTTCCTTGCCGATCGCACGGGCCATCTCGGATAGCAGCACGCAGTCGTGGTAGTAGTAGGCCGCGCTGATGGGAAGCTTGGGCGAGCCGGCGAAGGCGATCCAGTCGCCATAGCCGTCGCGCTGGTACAAGTAGCCGCGGCTGTTGCGGGTCATGTAGCCGACCCAGCGCGTCATGCAGTCGTAGTTCTCGGCGATGATGCCCGTATCGCCGTAGTGTTTCCAGACGTTCCACGGAACGATGACGCAGACATCGCCCCATGCCGGGGCGGCGGGGCCGCCGCCGTTGATCGGGTTCACGTCCCTCACCGCGCCGTCCGGGCCCTGGCAGTCGCGGACGTCGCGCATCCACTTGGTGAAAAAGCGCTCCATGTCCAGATTCCAGCAAGCGGTGTCGGCGAAGGCGGCGGTGTCGCCCGTCCAGCCGAGGCGCTCGTCGCGCTGCGGGCAGTCGGTGGGCGTGTCGTACATGTTCCCCCGCTGGCCCCACACGATGTTGTGCTGGATCTGGTTGACAAGCGCGTTCGAGCACTCGAACCGGCCCGTCTGAGGCGCGGCGGTGCAGATCATCTCGGCGACCAGAGCGCCGGCCGGCGGGCGACCGGGGTAGCCGGTGACTTCAGCATAGCGGAAGCCGTGGTAGGTGAAACGCGGCTGCCAGACTTCGGCGGCGCCGCCCCGGAGGATGTAGGTGTCGGTCGCTTTGGCGCTGCGCAGGTTCTCGGTGTAGAGGGTTCCGTCGGGGTTGAGAACCTCGCCATGGCGCAGGACGATCTTCTGACCGGGCTTTCCGCTGACTGATAGTTGCACCCAGCCGGTGAGGTTCTGGCCGAAATCGAAGATGAACACGCCGGGCTTCGGCTCGGTCACCTTGACCGCGGGAAGCTCTTGGATCGCCTGGATCGGCTGTTTCATCTGTGGGACCAGGTTGGAAGTGGGGTCGTCGTCGGTGGCGGCGCGCTGCCAGCTTTCCTGTGGGAAGCCGGGAGAGTCCCAGCCCGGCTGCTCGAGGCGGGCGTCGTAGGTTTCGCCGTCGTAGATGTCATCCGCGAGCACCGGGGATGGGGCACAGCGCCATGAGCCGTCGGTGAGGACGCGCTTGTGCGAGCCATCGGCGAAGTCCACGTCGAGTTGCAGGATGAGGCGGACGCGGTCTCGCCCGGGCTGGTCGCGCTCGCCGGCGATGCGCCCGTGCCACCACCCGCTGCCGAGGATCACGCCGAAGGCGTTGCGGCCGCGGCGCATCTCGGCGGTGACGTCGTAGGTCTGATACTGCAGGCGCTTGCCGAACAGGGTCCAGCCGGGGGCGAGGATGTCCCGGCCGATCTTGCGCCCGTTGAGGCGAAGCTCGTAGGCGCCGAGACCGCACACCGAAACGCGGGCGCGCGAGACCTGGCCGCCGACGGTGAAGTCCTTGCGCATCAGCATCGACTGCAGCGGCCCGCCTCCCGCGCCTCCGGCGCCCCAGGGGGCCATGCTGTACGGGCCGAGCACGGCGGCCGGTATCCAGCCGCCGGCGGGGAAGTCCGGCGCGGTCCAGTTCGGCTGCTCGCGGTCGCTGGACATCCACCCGCCGCCCGACACAACCCACACCGGGTCGCCCTCGGCGAGAGTGACTTTCATGCCGAGGCGGAACCCGCACGGGCCGGTATCATTGTGCGCGATCACGGCGATGACGTTCCTGTCGGGGTGCAGCTTGCCAGCAACGTCGAAGTTGAAGGTTTTTCTCCAGTCGCCGCCCTCGCCGATCTTCTCGCCGTTGACGAGCAACACGAAGCTGTCGTCCGCCGTACAGCGGATCACCGCCTCACGCGCTTGCGCGGCAGGCAGGTCGAAAGTCTTGCGCAGGTAGACGGTCACGTTATCGCCGTTTACGGTCGGGTGCCAGATCCAGTCTCCGGGCCGCCAGTTCGCAAGACCGCCGGAGGCCGCGTCCGTCGCCGGGGTCGATATCCACGTCGCCGCCCAGTCCGCCGGCTTGAGAAAGCCGACGCCGAAGGTCGCAGGCGTGCTCCACGGCGAGGCCGCGCCGCTTGCGTCCCAGGTGCGCACCTTCCACCAGTAAGTCACGCCGCTCGCGAGCGCGCCGCCGGCGTAGGGCACCAGCACACACTCGCGCCCCGGAACTTGTCCGCTATCCCACAGGTCGCCGCGCCCGGCGTCGAGGGCGGCCTGGCCTGAGGCTACGATGACCTGCCACGCCGACTGCACGGCAGACCGGCGCGGGTCGTTGATTTGCCAGGAAAAGCGCGGGGATGCGGTGTCGATGGCGAGCGGGTCGGTTTGGCTCTCGCACTTGAGCGAGATTGGGCTCATCGGCCCGGCGCAGGCGGAAAGGCAGATGATGGCGGCGAAGGAGAGGGAGAGGAGGCGGAACGGCAACCTCACCCCCGACCCCTCTCCGCACGCGGCGAGGGGAGAACGGCAACGGCGGGTCTCGCGGCGGCTTTCGTGTTGGGGTTCGGCGGTCTGAGGCGATGAAACGGCGACGGCCCTACCCCGTCCCGCCTGCGGCGGGACACCCCTCCCGTGCCGGGAGGGGAGAGGCAAACGGCGGGTCTCGCGGCGGGTTTCGTGTTGGGGTTCGGCGGGGAACGGCGACCTCACCCCCGACCCCTCTCCGCACGCGGCGAGGGGAGAACGGCAACGGCCGCGGGCGAGACGCCCGCGCCACGCGGCGTTTCCGAAGCGGTTTCCTAAGCAGCTCTCATGCTGGGTTTCGGCAGTCTGAGGCGATGAAACGGCGACGGCCCTACCCCGTCCCGCCTGCGGCGGGACACCCCTCCCGTGCCGGGAGGGGAGAGGCAAACGGCGGGTCTCTCGGCAGCTTTCGTGTTGGGGTTCGGCGGTCTGAGGCGATGAGGACGGCCCTGGCAGGCGAGACGCCTGCCCCACGCGCGACAGGATTGTCGCGCCCACTTCATTTGCGAGACAGCGTGACGGGATTGTCGCGCCCACTTCATTTTCGAGACGGCGTGACGGGGTTTTCGCGCCCACTTCATTTTCGAGACCGGCAGCGGTGACAGGCATTGACGGCACCTCGGTGGAGGATACAGTGCAACGCTTTATGCCCCGTCTGACCCTGGGATACCTTCTCGCGGGCGTCAGGGAGGGCAGTTGCCGCCCGGTGGGGAATGACCGGCGCAGCACGCGTGGGAGAGCACGATCATGCGTCGGTTGTTTTCCAGAATCGCGATTCTGACCCTCATGGTGAGCGCCATGTCATGCCGTGCTGAGGCATCGGAGCAAGACGTGTTTTCGAATTCCCTTCAGCTTTGGTACGAGCAGCCTGCAACGCACTTCACGCAGTCGCTGCCCCTCGGCAACGGGCGTCTGGGGGCGATGGTGTTCGGCGGAGTCGAACAAGAGCGGATCGTGCTCAATGAGATATCGCTTTGGTCTGGTTCGCCTCAGGATGCTGATCGGCCGGATGCTTACAAGCACCTGCCGGAGATACGGCGTTTGCTGCTCGAAGGGCACAATGTCGAGGCTCAGAATCTCGTTCTGCAGGCTTTCAACTGCCAGGGCGCGGGATCGGGGGCCGGGGCTGGCGCGAACGTGCCCTATGGGAGCTACGAGGTCCTCGGCGACTTGAAGCTGTCGTTCGATGCCGGTGCGCCTGCAGCGGAGCACTACCGGCGGTCGCTGGACCTGAGCCGCGCGGTGGCGACGGTCAGCTATGAGAGCAGCGGGGTCCGCTACGAGCGCGAGTGCTTTGTCAGCGCTCCCGACCAGGCGATTGTGGTGCGTCTTAGCGCCGACAAGCCGGGGAAGATCAGCTTCGACGCCGCCCTGGAGCGGCCGGAGCGGTCGAAGACGGAGGCCGTGGGAACGGATGAACTGCTGATGTCGGGGCAGCTCAACAACGGCACTGACGGGAAGGGGATGAAGTACGCTGGGCGACTGCGGGCCGAGGCGCGGGGGGGCAGCGTTACGGCAGAGGGGGCGGCGCTGCACATTCGGGATGCAGACGAGGTCGTCCTGCTCGTTACCGCCGCTACCGATTACCGGGGATTCGCGGGGCGCAACACGGCCGATCCGCTCCAGGCGAGCGCGCAGGATATGGCGAAAGCCGGGCGCAAGTCGTACGCGAAGCTGAGGGAGGCGCACATCGCCGACTTCCGCAGGTACTTCGGGCGCGTGGATGTCGAGCTGGGGGACGGCACGCCGCAGGCAGCGGAGGCTGCGAAGCTGCCCACGAACCGCAGGCTGGTCGCGCTGAGGGACGGCGGGGACGATCCGGCGCTGATGGCGCTGTACTTCCAATACGGGCGGTACCTGCTCATCAGCTCGTCGCGTCCGGGCGGCCTGCCGGCGAACCTGCAGGGACTGTGGGCGGAGGAAGTGCAGACGCCGTGGAACGGGGACTATCACCTCGACATCAACGTGCAGATGAATTACTGGCCGGCGGAACTTGCGAACCTGTCGGAGTTGCACACTCCACTGCTGAAGCTCATCGAGTCGTTGCAGAAGCCGGGGCGCGAGACGGCGCGGAAGTACTATGGCGCTGACGGCTGGGTGGCGCATGTCATTACGAATGTGTGGGGATACACCTCGCCCGGCGAGCACGCCTCGTGGGGGGCGACGTGCAGCGGGTCCGCGTGGCTGTGCGAACATCTGTGGGAGCATTACGCCTTCGCGCCGGACCGCAAGTATCTGCAGTGGGCGTATCCGATCATGAAAGGATCGGCGGAGTTCTACCTCGGCATGCTGATCGAGGAGCCGAAGCATGGGTGGCTCGTGACCGCGCCCTCGAACTCTCCCGAGAACAGCTATCGGATGGCGAACGGGGACGTGGGGCAGGTGTGCATGGGGCCGACCATCGACATGGAGCTTCTGCGCGAGCTGTTCGGCAACTGCATCCGGGCGAGCGAGATCTTGGGCACCGACGCCGAGTTCCGGGCGAAGCTGGCCGGCATTCGCGCGCGTCTCGCCCCGGACCAGATCGGCAAGCACGGGCAGCTTCAGGAGTGGCTCGAGGACTACGACGAGCCGGAGGTCCACCACCGGCACGTTTCGCACCTGTACGGGCTGCACCCGTATGATGAGATCACGCCGGACGGCACGCCGGAGCTTGCGAACGCCGCCCGGCAGTCGCTCGAACGTCGCGGCGATGCGGGGACCGGGTGGTCTTTGGCGTGGAAGGTGAACTTCTGGGCGCGGCTGGGTGACGGCGACCGGGCGTGCAAGCTGCTGTGCGATCTGCTCAAGCCGACCGGAGACATGGGCTTCAACATGAGCGACGGCGGTGGAAGCTATGCGAACCTGTTCTGCGCCCACCCGCCCTTCCAGATCGACGGCAATTTCGGCGGGTGCGCGGGGATCGGCGAGATGCTCCTGCAGAGCCACGGCGGTGTGATCCGCCTCCTGCCGGCGCTGCCGAAGGCGTGGCCGGAGGGGCACGCGACCGGACTGCGGGCGCGCGGCGGCTTCGAGGTGGATATGCGATGGTCGGGCGGGAAGCTGCGGGAGGCGGCGATCACTTCTCTGGCGGGAGAGACGTGCACGATTCGGAGTGCGGGGATGAGGATGAAGGTGCGCGATGCTGAGGGGAAGGCGGTGGCGGTGAGGCGGGCGAAGGGGCTGTTGAGCTTCGAGACGCGGGCGGGGGAGAGGTATGGGGTTGGCTAACGGCGGCCTCACCCCCGGCCCCTCTCCGCAGGCGGCTATGCTTTACCCACATCTTGCGTGCGGGGGACGCAATGATCTGGTTCGTGCCGTTGCTGTCAGACCCCGGAGGGGTCGTCGG
>CAYWBK010000130.1:0-14104 GCA_964455745.1 uncultured Armatimonadia bacterium | reverse complement strand
GCCGAGCGTCCTTGCGGACGCAACGGCAACGGCTTACCCAGAGCACGCGGCTACCCCCCTCGCCAAGACCAGTTCATGGCATCTACCCACACACATTGAGGAAGAGCCCTTCCGCCGGCACAGAGGAGAACGCCCGAGCGTGGGCCAAATAGACGCTCGACTGCGGCCCGTCAGCGGACCGCCTCAACCATTCCTTCCAGGAACAGGTCCACCGCCATGCGATTCTTCGTGCTGCCCTTGCTGGTCGTCTGTGTGGCATTTACTAGCGCCGCCCACGCTACGGTCCGCATGACCGACAACCCTACCGGCTGCACCGTGGTCACGAACAGCTACCGCCTTGCGGTCGATGTCACCCACACGCCGATGCTGCGGCTGACGACCCCCGACGGGAAGGCGCAATTGGCGACGCTCGGCTCGGTCTGGCTCGAGCAGAACGGGCGTCGATTCAGCCTTGCTGCAGACCCCGCGCCGCATTTCCATCCCTTGCGGTCAGGGTCGTATCTGGTCGAGCTGCACATCGAGAACATGATCCTCCGCGATGGAACAGGCGACTGGCCTGGAATCGCCGAGCTAAGTCTGTACTGCCACGAGGATCGCGTCTACATGGTCGTGGCCTTCCTGTGCCAGGAAAAGGAATGGGTCAACCGGGGGCTGTACGTCTATCGTGCGGCGGAGGGGCACCGTGCCTGTCCGGCGGAGACGCCGACGGCTTGCGGCCTTGAGCTGACCGGACTGGCGGGGGGCGCGCGCCTGGTGGATGGCGGAGCGGTGGCGCCGGGGGCGCGAACTCTGGCATTGCGGGGGACGATCCCGGCGGGACAGACGTCGCCCACGCTGCGGGACAACGCCGCCACCTTCGCCTGTCGCCCCACGGACACGCCCTGGCAGCCGGGATCGGCGCACGAGGTCGGCGGAATGCTCGCCGTGGCGGCGTCGGAGACGCAGGCGCGGGCAGCGCTGGACGACGAAGCTCATCCGCTCCCTGCCGAGGCTTTCACGATGACGATGGGCCAGTGCGTCGGCTATGCCCCGGAGCGCGGGGTCTACGCCCTGACCGCGCAGACCTCAGGCACCCCCGACCCGCCGCGAAGCCTGCGCGCGGGCACGCGCTATACCCTCCAGGGCGACGGGCGAGCGCGCACGATCCTCGTGGACCAGCGCGACCCGTGGGGCGGAATCTCGGGCGGCATCCTGCGAGACGGCGCGGGCGAGCCCCTGCCGGTGGTCATCCAATTCGGCCTCAACTACCCGGAACTCAACGCCGAGGCCGGAGAGCCGGGCTGGGCGACGCTGACCTACCCGCTCACCTTGCGTCCGAACGAGCGGCGGGAGATCCGCGGCGAGCATCTCTACCGCGCGCTCGCCGACCGCGAGGTGATTTACCTCAACAGCCTCGAGGACATCGGCGACCCGCTGCTCTTGCAGACCACGGTCGGGCGGTCTGAGGCGCATACCCTCACAACCGGCCCGTATCCAGGGAAGCTCACGCCCGGCAACGAGCTGCGCATCAATGATTTCCGGCGGATCTACAGCCAGCTCCGCTCGCGGTCGGCGTCGGCGATCCTGCCCACTTTCTTCGGCTACTGGGACGCGAACGGCGACTATCAGGGGCTGATGCCGGGATACGTGACGATGCGGGAGACCTCGCCATTTCTTGCCGAGTACACGATAGACGCCGCAACCCGCGATGGCGCCGTGACGGGCACGCTGCGCACTTGGGAAGCCCCGCACGACGACATGACGCGGGTCTTCACCGAGGTCTCGCTGAAGGTGAATCGCCCGGTGCGGCTCGATCCGAAGCACGAGGCCCCGCTGTTCTTCCTGCGCCACCACGCCTTCAATCCGATGGCGTTCATGCGCTTCGCTTACACGCAGGCCGACGGTTCGACGCACGAGGGCGAGCTGACATACGCGCGAACCGTGGTCGCGAACCGGGCGCCGCTGGGCCCGCTGCCTCTCGGATGTCTGTACCGGGCCGGCAATGAACTTGAGAACCACATCGCCTGCAGCGACATCACCGGCAACTCCGGTTTCGTAGTCCTCGACTGGGACGTGCGCTTCGGCGCGCAGGCCATCAAGCCCGGCTGCTACGCCTTCTGCACCGGCGCGGGCGATGTCCCCGATGGCGACTACGCGCGCGACCTCGCGGTCGTCCCCACCGAGCCGATCTCGGAGATACCGGCCGGGAACGTCATCCACTACCGGGCCGTGCAGATGGTGTACGGCGATAACTCGTCGGACTACAAGACGATGGAGCGCGAGCGGTCGATGTGGGCGCTGAAGCCGCTGCGAGCGACCGCGCAAACCGGCTCGGTCGTCAGCTCCGATCCGCCGGAGTTCCGGGCGGCCGGCGGGAGAGTCGAGGCGGAGATCACCGGCGGAGGCAACTGGATCCCGGTCCGCGTTCGCGGCATGAGGCCCGGCATGCGCCTGCATGTCCGCCAGGCCGATTCCGCGGGAGACCGCGAGTTAGGCCCTGGCGCGCCTGACGAGCCGTGGTACAACGCCTGGCCGGACGCGAACGGCGCGTGCGGCTTCACGTTCCTGGTGAAGACTCCCGGGGATGGCGGGCCGATGAGGCTGACGGTGTGGCAGTAAGCGCGTGGGCGATGGCGGGCGACGGAGGGGAGTGGCTGTTTCGACCACGAAGACTCGAAGACACGAAACGGCAAGAACGGCAGGTTTCAGGTTTTGGGAACGGCAGGAACGACACTACGGCCGGGCCGTTGCCGTCTAGTGCCCTCGAGTCTTCGTGGTCGAAACCGTCTCTTGCCCAGGCGTCAAGCACGGGTCATCCTCCCCACCGTCAGGAGGACCGGATACCCCCTCATCTCGCCTTCCGCCGTCGGGCGCACGATGGTGTGAGCGACTGCGACGCGAACATCGACCAAGCCGGCAGCGGCATACATGCCCTGCATCTGCTCGGCGCTGAAGCCGAGATGATAGACCCCCTTCATGTCGGGGTGGAAGCTCCCGTCCTCGGCGTCGAGGTCTGCGAGGCACAGATGCCCGCCCGGTTCGAGCGCTGCCGCTAAAGTGGCGATAAGCGCCTGCGGGTCCTCGATGTGATGCAGCGCCATGCTGCTGAAGATCAGGTCGAATCGGCGGTCGAGGGGTTCGTGCGTGATGTCCAGGCACGACGCCTCCACGTTCGCGATTCCGGCAGCGCTGAGCTTCCCCGCGAGAGCCGCGATCATCTGCGGCGAGAAGTCCACCGCAAGGATGTGGGCGACATACGGCTGCAGCGCGAGGCTCACCAACCCCGTGCCGCAGCCGAAGTCCATCGCCTGCATGTCAGGATCGAGCGGCGCCGCGCGCCGGATGGCCTCGGAGACAGCTAGAGCGATCGCTCGCCGCGCGGGCACCTCGTCCCACGTCGCGGCGGCTTTGTTGAAACGGTCAAGTGCGTCGTTTGCCATGAAAGGCTCCGTGACGTATTCCAAACACTTACGGGGAAACCGTACAGACGCTCGCCGAATGGCACGCGGAGGGCGAGACGCCTGAGTTCAGGCCGCCGATGCAGTCTCCTGCAACGCCGAACAGGGGACGAGCAGTATGTTGAGGCCTTCCTGCTCATCCATCTCTTCCTCCAGGTCAGCCAGCACGGCGTAGTACAGATCGGTTCGTGGGAACGGCTGCGCCGGGCGCACGGGTACATACCACCAGGCACCGTCGCGCCGGATCCCCGCCCCGTCGACTTGCAGCCCCACGTCAGCAAAGCGTGCGCTGGTGGCGTAACGGCGAACAACGTCGGCGATCTCCTGCTTCTTCATTCGTTCACCCTCAGTTCTCGAAACACTGCGCTGGCGACACGGCAAGACATCGTGGCGGTCTGCTCATCTACAGATGCCTGGGGCCGGTAGTCCGCGTCCTCGCGCAGTTTGTACAGCAGGCGCAGGTTGGTGTTGATGCTCCTTCGGGTCTGCGGAGGTAGATGGCAGAGACGCTCTCGCACGTACCTCGGCAGCTCGCCGTGAGCCGGGTTCCGCCAGCCGTGCCGAAAGGACTGCTTCGGGTTCCGCGCGACGATCTCAGCGGTCACTGCCGAGTAGGCCGCATAGTAGGCACGGCTGGCGCTGCTGCGCCACAGCCTCTTCCCGTGCAGAGTCTTCGCCGCCTTCAGGCTATCTATACCCAATTCTTGCCAACTTGACATGGTCTGATCCCCGCTTCATGGAGTGCGTCCCAACAGACCAGCCGTCCCCTACCTCCCCATCCTCTTCCCGCGCTCGATGAAGTGCTTCATCGTCTCGTAGTTGACCTCAGGCGGCTCGGAGTGATCCGAGTGCACGATGTACCCGCCGCCACCGTTCACCACCGGCAGGATCTTCTTGTCCATCTCCTCGTCGAGGGCCTTCAGATCGTTGCTGATGAGGCAGCGCACGTCAACGCCGCCGAAGAAAGCGATCTTGTCGCCGAAGCGGTTGAAGAGCGTCGGCAAGTCCATGCCCGCCTTGACTTCCATCGCCTGGATGCAGTCCATGCCGGCCTGGATCATCCCCGGCATGAGCGGCTCGACATACCCGCACGAGTGCACGAGCACCTTGCAGCCGTTCGCATGGGCGAAGTCGAAGAGCCGCTTGTGGCCCGGCATGAGGATCTCCTCATACATCGCCGGCGACATGAACGGGCGGTTCTTGAAGCCCATGTCCTCGTAGAAGAAGAACCCATCGGGCTTGCCCTCTTCGGCGAACAGTATCTCCAGGTGGTTGATCGTCATGTCCGTGAGGGTCTGGACCATGTCCTTGATCCAGTCCGGGTCGAGCGCCATGCCCATCAGCATGTACTCGTGCCCGCAGATCGGGTGCATCTGCTCGAACGGCGCGACGCCGCCCCAGCAGTAGAACCGTTCCTTCTCCGCCGCATATTTCTTCGCGTCGCGGTAGCCCTCGAACGGGATGCGCCGGCGGTCCACATCGACCAGGAAGGGCTTAATGTGCTCTTCCCACCCCTTGCGGTCCTTGACGGTGAAGTCCACGTGCTCGGGCGTGCTGTCGTGCAGCTTGTGCCGCCGCAGCTTCGCGCCGTTGCCGTCGAGCTGCAGGATCGTTTCGTCATCCTCTTCGAGCGTCACCGGCTGGAAGTCGAGGTCGGCGGTGGAGTTCAGCCAGCCGCCGGCGCGGTAGTCCTGGCCGAAATGCTCGGCTACGTCCTCATCGGGCTTGATGTGGCCCTCGCTGACCCACCGCTGGACCGTGGCTCCCCACGGGCTGACGGCGACCGGATTGAGGTCCACGGGCTTGCGTGCCAGGGCATTGGCGAAGCGTTCGATACTGGTCATGGACATGGGTAGGGGTCTCCTTGGTTGGGTTGATGCCTGATGAATGGTTCTATCTTCGGAACGCGAGTGTTCTGATATGTGGTTTGCCAAGGACGGCGGTTTGACCACAAAGTCACGAGAACACGAAACTTCAACGGCGCAATTCCGGCCGTTCCTCGTGACTTCGTGTCTTAGTGGTTAATGCCTTCACCACATCCCGCACCACATAGTAATCCGTCTCCAGATCGCCCGTCGGGCAAAGCGCCCTCACCGCCTGCTCGGCGCTTCCCGCCCAGCGGATGATCTTGCGGAACTTGCTGGCCGCGAACTCATAACAGTTCCCGTGCCCGCCGGCCATGATGTCCGGGCGCCAGTCCAGCGCCAGCCGAGCGCTGGGGATATAGCCCTCCGCGAAGCGGCTGTTGTTATAGGCGCAGAAGCCGCCGGTCCCGTTCCAGCGCGAGGACGGGACGAACGAGTCCCCGGCGAAGAACACGCGCTTACCGTCGATGCTCGCCATGAACGCGCAATGCCCCCACGTCTGGCCGGGCCAGTGCGCGATGTGGAAAGCGTACTCGTTCCACTGCCACTCACCGCTGTCAGGCCACAGGTGATCGGCCTTGATCGGCATGTCGAGAAGCCACGGCAGGAACGCTTTCGCGGGCTTCTTCCACGGCTCGGCGATGGTCGGGTGCAGCCAGGCCTTTGCGCCGTAGCGCTCCTGCAGATACGGGATGGCGTCGCAATGGTCGTAATGATAATGGCTCACCACCATCGCTGTCGGCTGGACGGCCTGCCCTCGCTCGGCCAACTCCGCGAGGAGCGCCTCCAGCGCCGGCATGTCGCCCATCTGCGGGTCGACGACCAGCCCCTCGTCGCTTGCGGACATCAGAAGATACCCGTTCCCGCCGAACTGGTACAGGCTGGGCAGATACCGCAGCGCCCCGCAGGCCATCGTCTCCATCGGGCGCAGATACCGGTCATTCTCGCCCGGGCTGATCTGGCCCTTCGCGCGATAGAAGTCGAGCAGCCGCCCCGACAGCGCCGGCAGCATCGCCCGCGGCCGGTCCGCGACCACGGGGCCGTGTGAGGGGCAAAGCAGATCGACCCCCGCGCCCAACAGCCGCTCGACGCCCTCCCAGGCCGCCAGCGCCCCGCTGCCGGTCCAATGGTCCCATTCGAGATGGAACGGCTGCCAAACCGTCGCGTCGGCATGGGCGGCATCGCCGCAGAAGACGACCTGCCGGCCATCGTGGTCGATGACGAGCGAGCACGCATTCGGCCCGTGCCCCGGCGTGTGGATCGCGCGAATGCGCCGTCCCGCCCAGAAGAAGTGCACATCGCCGGCGATGTCGTAGGTGATGCCGGGGATGCGCTCTTTCGGCGGCATGTAGCTTGCCGGGCACCCGTCGCCCAGCCACGGGGCAGGCTTGATAGCGTCGGCCCTCGCCGGGTCGAGGAACGTCTCCTCGCCTGCCGGTGCATGGATCGCGAACGGCCACTCAGGCTTCTTTGCCAGCCCCGCGCACTGGTCGCCGTGGTGGTGAGTGAGAATCACCGTATCGAGCCGCTTGACGCCGATGGCCGTCAGGTTCGCCAGCCAAGCGCCGCTGCCGAAGTCGATGGCCAATGCGCGGTCGCCGTCGGTGACCACATAGACGTTGCAGGTATCCTCGAACCGCCATAAACCGGGCAGCAGTTCGCAGCATGCGATCTTCATCATGGATAGACCCTGGAAGCGACCGCCTCTCATGTAGCAGACGCGGAGCCGTTTGCTGTTCTCCCCCTCTCCACCCTGTGGCGAGGGGGCCGGGGGGTGAGGTTCGCCGTCCCCGCCGCGATACCTCGCGCCTCATCGCCTGTGTGGGCGCAGCCGGAACCAAAGGTACCTGTCTATCGACTGTTTCCTCAGACCATGTGGTAGCGCGATTTATCGCGCCAAATGCGGGCCGAACTGCCCTCCGCCCATTGCGCCGTCAGTTGCGAGCAAGCACTCCGTCGAAGTCGAGGCGTTGGTAACTATACGACGTGATCCGCGCGATAGATCGCGCTGCCACATGGTCTGAAAAAAGTGTCGCTAAACACATACAACCAAAGCAGGGATTGGCCACCAAGTCACAAGAGCACTAAACGGCAACGGCGCCCGCCGTCGATCCTCGCCGTGCCGTTTCGTGCTTTCGAGTCTTCGTGGTCAAAGCCGTCGGTCCGCAAACGCAAACCGAACTCTGCGTACTACCCGCTCTCAAACACTCTCGCACAAGCGCCATCCGGCGCCAGCCGCATCCGTATCTCCCCGCCCGGCCCCGGCGGTCCGACCGGCGGCGTTCCGTCCCCCTCGAACAGCAGCTTCCACTTCGCCGCCGGCCCTGCGGGGCTCAGCCGCACCTCGGCCGCCTCCGCGCCGTTGCTCACCACGACCACGTACCGCTTGCCCCCGGCCTTCTTCTCCCGCGCCACCACCGGCGCATTCGCGGGTTCGACCTTCACCGGCTGCCACGGCCCCGGCGCGAGGATCACCGGCTCCATCGCGGTAAGCTCCGCATTCAGCGCCCGCGTATAGGACCATAGCTCCGGGTCGCGGGCGAGGCATCCTGCCGGCTCGCCGTCATAATAGGAGTAGTACGCGAAGAACTTGAACCCGTGGATGATGTGCAAGTACGCCATCGCCCGCAGCTCGTCCGGCGTCGGCATCCGCTCGTGGCTCATGTCGCCGACGTAGGTCTGCAGCCACGACCCCAGCGGCATCTTGCCGATCAGCTTCGTGTCGCTGGTGTTGAACCACACTTGGAAAGCCGCCAGCGTCTGACCGGGGATCGGGTACATGTCGTAGGACCAGATGTCCGTGCTGTCCAGGTAGTCCATCGCCCGGTTCGGCTGGCAGAGGTTCACCCACAGGATGTGCTTCCCGTCGATCCGCCGGATGAGGTCCGCCGCAGCCTTGACCCTGTCGGGCGCGATGCCGCAGCCGTCCGGCTCGTCGAACAGGTCCCAGCCGAACAGCGCCGGGTGGTCCTTCACCTCGCGCACGACCCGCTCCAGGTGCGCCAGGTCCATCGCCCCGTCGTGTACCAGGTAGTGGTTGTTGAACAGGGCGGCCATGCAGTACAGCCCGTTCTTCTGGGCGTCATCAAGGCACTGCTTGATGCTCGGAAGCGGGTCGGGATCACCACCCGCAGCCGCGACCAGCCGAAAGCCGTGGTTTGCGGTGTTCGCGTCGATCCCCGCGTGTCCGAGATACAGCGGAAGAAAGGGCTTCCCGTTCAAGAGGATCGTGTCGCCAACGGCCTTCGTCTCGCGCACCGGCTGCCACTTGGGCGAGGGGACGGGGTTGTACTTGATGAACTCGCGGTCGTCGCTCAGCATCGTTTGGCCCTGGAAGGTAGGCTCTGTCAGCACCCGATAGCGCCCGACCGGCAGACGCGAGATGTCGATGGCGGCCTCGACCTTCTCTTTTGCCGGTACCGTAAAGGCTGCGAGTTCCTTGAGTGGCACGCGGTCCGAGATGGGCGGGTGCAAGCCCCCCGCAAACAGCGTCACGCGGGCCCCCATCTTCGCCAACGCCTCCGGTGTCGCAGTGAAACGCCCGGTCCACGTCATAACCTTCGCATTGGCGGGATAGGCGTACTCGTCGAGGCTAGCCGAGGCTGGCGAGGGCACCGTGACCTCCCAGCCCGAAGTGTCGCGCATCAGGTTGGGGAACTCGAACGTCACACCGAAGCCCATGTGGCCCGCTCTGTCCACCGGCAGCGGGATAGTCACCTCACGCGTCTCGCCCGGCTTCAGGCTGACTGGCGTGTTGGTGATGGGGCCGGCGTGGAACCCGTCGTAGTCCTGAAAAACGCGGACGGTCAGGGACTGTTCCTTCGCGGCGGTCGACCTGAGCACCAGCGTCAAGGGCACGCGACCAATGGCCGGTATCCCGAGCGCGGCGCTCTGCCACTCCAAGCCGGGAACGCGCTGGGCACGCTCGCCGGTGACCGGAGCTGACGCCACCATCCGCGTGCTTCCGTCCGCCTGCTTCACCGCCAGCGGGGGCCACGGCGTCGTGTAGGAGACGAAGTCCTGATCCTTGTCATCCGGCGCGAAGCCCGGCTGGTTGGTCAGCAAGATCACGTCGATATACGGCCACTGGGTCGTATCGGGGCTGCCTTGCAGGCGCAGCACGTGATCGCCGGGGCCGGTCACCACGCCCACCTCATCCGACCACTTCAGGGCCGTGCCCTGCTTGCGGTGGGCGATGAGGCCGAGTTCCTTGCCATCCCAAAGCACATGCGTCTTCGTCAGCGCCGATAGCGCCAGACACCGTACGAACAGGTGATATTCCCCCGGCCCGAGGCCTTTCACGTCGTACTCGACGAACCCGTTCTCAGGGCTTCCGAACACGACCACCTTGCCGCCGGAGGGGTGCCCCATCCACCCCGTGAAGCCCTCGTCTCGCAGTCCCGCGCCCTCGGAGCGATCGAACTTCTCGCCTTCGATGTAGCGGTACTCGAAATCGGCGAAGACCACCCCAACGGACACGCACAGGCTGACCAGGATCGCAGCTAGTCTCGGCATGATAAGCCTCTCGCTCCGCATTCGGACGGTGCTCACGACAGTGTTCGTTCACCCGGCGCTTTTCGGCGCTTCGACCGCACGAACCTTCACGAGCGGGTTCCTCCTCGACGTGGGTGGGCAGGTGCCGTTGGCTGGTGCCGCCCCGCAACGAAGACGCCGCATGAGGCGGCCCCGCCGGCCGTTGCCGTTGCCGTAGTCGTTGTCGTTGCCGTAGTCGTTGCCGTTCCCCCCTTCCCTGCGCCGACCGCAGGTCGGCAGAGGGAAGGGGGGCAGGGGGGATAGGGGGCCGGGGGGCTGAGGTGCCGTACGCAGGTCCCTCCTCCGTCAACAGGGAATTCCCCGCCATGCGATACTCTACCCTGACCCGCACTGTCCCGGTCCTGTTCGCACTGTCCCTGCTTCTTCCAGTCTTCGCCAACTACGACATCAACCGCGATCGCACCGCTGAGATCCGCTGGGTGCGCGATATCGGCCTCGACCGCGCCCCCGCCGGGAAGAGCCGCGGCCTCGTGGTCGTCATCGTCGAGCCGCGCCTTCTGCGGGGCGTCTCAGCCACCTCGGACCCGGCTCCGAGCGACCTTCTCGCCGCACTGCGCCAGTATGCGGTAGACCTCTCCCGCGAGAATTGGGCCGTCCGCGCCGTCGCCATGCAAGTCTACGACGGGCCGATCCATCAGGACGGCCGCACGCTGCTGGCCATGCGCGAATACCTGCGCGCGGTCCGACGCGCCGCCCCCGATCTCGCCGGCGTCGTCATCGTAGGCGACTTCCCCGAGGGCTATCTTGTGCGTCAGTACAACTGGCGGCAGCAGGGCCCGACGGTGCTCCACGACGGCCAGCCGAACAGGGAGGACTTCGGGGGCAAGGAGGTCTGCCGCTTGCGCTCGCGGGCCGAGGTCGTCGGCGCGCGTTTCGACCTCCCGCTGGCCGATCTCGACGGCCACTGGGAGGCGATCTACCACCAGGCCCCCGAGGACGTGCCCTCGATCGTGGCCGTCTACCCCGACCGCGTCCTCCCCAAGGGCCTGTCATCCGAGAGCGAGACACTCCCCGGCGGCCCGACGAAGCATTACGAACTTGGCTCCGACCGCTTCGAGGACTTCTTCTTCGTCAATGACGGCAAGTTCGAGATCAAGAAGCTCCCCGACGGCGGCATCGACCTCAAGCTCCTCGATGCGCGGAAGAACGACGAGGTCGGTCCTGCCGATCTCGAGCGCCCCAATGCGATGTCGGTGCCGCAGATCCTCGTGTCCCGCATCAATGCGAAGCACGCCGCCATAGTCCCGCGGCACGACATCCACGGCGTCAAGGGCGAAGGCCTGCTCGACGCGCGGGGCATCCCGCAGACCGTCACCTTCGCCGACGCAAAGAGCACCCCGCGCGGCCAGGACGTGTGGGAGTTCGATCCGCGATTCGAGCAGCGCCTGCTTATCGAGTTCTTCTCCCGCGACCATCGCTACCGCCTGGGGGCTTTCCGCCGGGACATGAAGCCCGCGTCGATCCAGTACGGCCTGTGGAGCTTCATGGACGACTTCCGCGCCTCGCGACCTGAATGGAAAGGCTTCACCGACAAAGCCTACGACCTGCAGGGCGATGACGCGACGCTGGCGGGGTGCGTGGACTGGCTGAAGCGGCCGGCGATTCTGCGGGGGATTTCGGCGCACAGCGACCCGTGGGGATCGGCGCTCAAGGAGTCGCCGGTGAAGCCTCTGGAGGCGGCATGTGGGGGTCAAGTATGGGCCTGGCGCAAGGTCGACAACAAGCTCGTGCCCACCCTCGGCGACTGGGGCAAGCTCGACTTCCCCGTCCTGCGCACGATCTATGAGAACAAGATTCTGCCCGACACCGCGAACCTCTTCCTGCACTCCGGCTGCGAGATTACCTCACCCGAAGCCGCAGCCAACCAGCCCTACAACGCGCCGGGGTATGCGCACTGGCAAGGGGCCGAATGCCTGATGTTCTACTGCAAAGGCCTGGCGCTCGTGGGCCGGTCGAAGGGCTTCTACGACTTCCCGAACGGCTTCGCGAAGGTCTTCGGCGAGGGCCGCACCTTCGGTGACGCCTGGCGGTACTACTTCCAGATTGAGTCCTCCGAGCCGGACATCGAGAAGGTAGGCGGGGGCATCGGCCGCAAGCGGGCGTATTGGTGGAATCTCCTGGGAGACTGGACCCTCACCCTCAACGCCGCCGAAGGCAGGCACTGGTAGAGAGCCAGACCCAGCGACGCCGCTGCCGTCCCTCGTGAAAGGGGTCTTCCATACATGTCCATCCGCAGCCTGGTCGGCGGCCAGTACCGCCCCATGTTCGATGACGACATCGCGATGATCCACGAAGCGATGTTGGAGCTTCTGTGGGAGGTCGGCGTCCGCGTCGAGCACCGCGAGGCCCTCGAAATCTTCGAGGCCCACGGCTGCCGGGTCGATTTCGACAAGCGCATCGTGCAAATCCCCGAGCATGTCCTCACGCGGGCCCTCGCCACCGCCCCGCGCGAGTTCACCCTCCACGCCAAGACGCCCGAGTTCGACGTGAACGTAAACCTCGACGATGTCTACACTATCGGCGGCTCCTCCGCGTTGGCGGTGCTGGACCTCGACGGCGTCCGACGCAGCGCCACTCATCGCGATCTCATCGACCTCACCCGCCTCCTCGATGCGCTCGAAAACCTGCACATCATGCACGCGCTCGTCGTGCCCCAGGACATCCCCCAGCCCGGCTTCGACCGCCGCCTGTTCGCCACCGTCGTCGCGAACACTCGCCGCAACTACTACAGCCAGGGCCAGGGCGCGCAGAGCATTCGCGAGCAAATCGACATGGCCGCTGTGGTGCAGGGCTCCGTCGAGGCCGTCCGGCGCGCGCCGATCTTCACGATCGTCTGCTGCCTCATCAGCCCGTTGGTTCAAACCGGCGAACGCGTCGAGGAGATCATCGAGTGTGCGAAGTGGGGGATTCCGGTCTACATCGAAGTCGATTCCATGGCTGGCAGCACCACGCCGATCACGGTCGCCGGCACGGTGGTGGAGGAATGCGCGAACGTGCTATGCGGGGTGACTCTCGCGCAACTGGTCAACCCCGGCGCCCCCTGCATCTTCGCCATCGCCTCGGGGATCGCGAACCCGACGAACCTGGACTACTCCGGGGCCGCGCCCGAGACGGCGCTCATCCACGCTGCAACGGCCCAGATGGCGCATTTCTACAAGCTGCCCTTCCAGGGCGGCACCGGCATCGACGCCACCCTCCCCGACGCCCAGGCAGGCTACGAGCGCGCCCTGCAGGTCCTCACCTGCGCCCTCGCCGGGGTGAACTTCATCCACCTGTCGCTGGGGATGATGGAGCAAATGCTGCTCGCCGGCTACGAGCAGTGCGTCATTGACGACGAGATCCTCGGCGCGGCTTTCCGCATCGTCCGTGGCTTCGAGGTGACGCCCGAGGCGATTGCGCTGGATGTGCTCAAGTCCATCGGCCCCGGCGGCAACGTCCTCGCCGAACCGCACACGGTGAAACACCTGCGCCAACAAGTCTGGATACCGAGGGTCACGAACCGCGACCGCTGGGACACCTGGATGTCCCGAGGCGGCCTGGACATGCGCCAGAGGGCGAACGTGCGGGCAAGAGAGATACTCGGAGCCGACCGCGAGCCGATCATCACGCCCGAGCAGGAAGCCGAATTGGAGCGGATGGCGGTTAGCTTCCAGCAGCAGGCGGCGCTGCGGTTGTAGCAGGACGGGTCATAGCGTCGCTGAGATTCTCGGAACCTGTGAGGCAATTGCAAAAGTCTGTAGGAGCACTCTCCAGAGTGCGACCGGACCCCATAGTGTGTCAAAATTGCGTCGATAGAGACGAAAGCATGTCGTTATCGCGGCGTATTAACGGCAATCGCGGTCTGGAGACCGCTCCTGCAGACGACACAGCGACATTTGCAATTACCTGCTGTATCGGTTTTCTGGTCGAGATAAGCAGGAGGGCTCTTCCTCAATGTGTATGGGTAGATGCCGTGAACTGGTCCTGGCGAGGGCGGTAGTCGACCGCTGTGGGTAAGCCGTTGCCGTCGCGTCCGCCAGGACGCCCCGCCCCGCCGCAGGCGGGGAACCTCAGCCGGGCGCTTCAGCGCTCGGTTCTGGGCCGGCAATCAAGGCCGTTTCCGTCCGCAGGACGGGTGGCGGCGCAGCCGCCCAAGTCGTCGGGACGCCAGCAGGCTGGGCCTTTCTGTCGGGCGCTTCGCGCCGCCCGTCCTGGCGGACGGGGAGGCTTTCATGCGGCGGGAATCCCGGACGCTGAAGCGTCCGGCTG
>CAYWBK010000129.1:0-14150 GCA_964455745.1 uncultured Armatimonadia bacterium | reverse complement strand
GGCCGTTTGCCGTCGCCGTGCTCCCCTCTCCACGAGTGGAGAGGGGCCGGGGGTGAGGTTGCCGTCTCCCCCTCCCTAAGCGCTCGAAGAGCGCAAGGGAGGGGGAGTGCACCGCGAAGCGGGGCGAGGGGGTAGGAGGCCGTTTGCCGTCGCCGTGCTCCCCTCTCCACGAGTGGAGAGGGGCCGGGGGTGAGGTTGCCGTCTCCCCCTCCCTAAGCGCTCGAAGAGCGCTTAGGGAGGGGGAGTGCACCGCGAAGCGGGGCGAGGGGGTAGGAGGCCGTTCGCCGTTGCCGTCTCCCCTCTCCACGAGTGGAGAGGGGCCGGGGGTGAGGTTGCCGTTCCGCTCTCCGCGATGGGTAGGAGGCCGTTCAGGCCCCCGCTGCCTGTGCCGCCTGTCTGTTCTCCTCCCGGGCCTTGTCCATGGCCCGCTGCTTTGCATCCGTCATTGACTGGGTGAATTGGGCCACATCCATCTTCATGCCCTTGCCACCGTAAAGCGCCTTCAGTTCCCTATCCAGGATGCTGTGCAGGACGTCCATCCCCCAGTGCTCCCCGTGACCGCCTGTCAGGTACACTACATGCTCCTTCGTTCCCTTGGTGTCTGGGGAAGCCTTCGGCGCCCCGCTGTTCGGCATGTGAGACACCGGCATATCAAACTTCACTTTGCCATTAACGGCCATCCCCTGCTCGCATCCGACCTTGAGCGCCGCGAAGCGTTTCATGGCTTCCGGCAGGCGAGTGTCCCGGAAGACGACGCGGATGCGCTCGGGGTCGATCGTGCCCAAAGCCTCCCCCGTGAAGACGGTATCCGCATGGCAACCCCTCCCGCCCTGCACGAAGACTTCGACAGTCACCTTCGCATTCTCGGACCCGATGCTACGCGGGAGTATCAGGTTGGCGAACTCGGGTTCCTTGTCCCCCTGTATCCCAAGGATGACCCCTTTGAGGGTGCGTTCGTGGCGCATCAATGCGAGCGCGGTCTTGATGTTGACGCCGACAGCCACGATTAGCAGAAGCAGGGCCAACCCGGCGAGGCGTCTTGCGTTGCTCGTTTTGGGGCGAGGTTCGTCAGTCACAGGAGTCTTCTCCTCATAATAGACAATCGTATGCCACCATCACTAGCAACCGCTGCCACCTCCGTGGTTCCCGATAACGCGCCGCACTACCTGCACAGTCAGCGCAGGGAATGCCCCCGCCACCGGCGAATCACTTGCCAACGCCACCAAGACTATCACCCGAAGGGGTTGCTCACCATGACACACGAGTTCGCCACTAACCGCTATGACAACATGCCCTACCGCCGCTGCGGGCGCAGTGGCCTCAAGCTTCCGGCCATCTCGCTGGGGCTGTGGCAGGCCCTCGGCGAGCCGGGGATGGAGGACATCTGCCGCCAGACCCTCTACTATGCCTTCGACCACGGCGTCACGCACTTTGATCTCGCGAACAATTACGGCCCGCCACCCGGCAACAGCGAGCGCATCTTCGGCCAGATCGTCAAGGATATGCCTCGTGACGAGCTCATCATCTCGACCAAGGCCGGTTGGTGGATGTGGGACGGCCCGTATGGCGACTGGGGCAGCAAGAAATACCTCGTGGCCAGCCTCGACCAGTCCCTGCAGCGGATGGGCCTCGACTACGTGGACATCTACTACCACCACCGCCCCGACCCCGAGACGCCTCTCGAAGAGACACTGGGCGCCTTGGACCTGATCGTCAAGCAAGGCAAAGCCTTGTATGCCGGCGTCAGCAGCTACTCGGGCGAGCGCTACTGCCAGTCGGTGGACGTGGTGCGCGATCACGACTGGGCGCCAATCACGATTCACCAGCCATATTACAACATGCTCAGCCGGGGCATCGAGACCGACCTCCTACCGCACACGGCGATGCACGGCACCGGGGTCATCGCCTTCTGCCCGCTGGCCGGCGGGATGCTCAGCGACCGCTACCTTGGCGGCCTGCCGCCGGATTCGCGGTGGGGCAAGCGCGGCGAGGAGGGCCGCAAGTGGTGGGAGGAGCAGAAAGCAGCGGGCGTGTGGGATAGGATCGGGGTCCTCAACGCCATAGCCATCGAGCGCGGGCAGAGCCTGGCGCAGATGGCGATCGCGTGGATATTGCGCCTGCCCAGCGTCACCAGCGCTCTGATCGGGGCCTCCGGCATCAAGCAGGTGGAGGACGATCTGCAGGCCTTGGAGAACCTGACGTTCAGTGATGAGGAACTGCAAAGGATCGACGCCGCGCTGTCGCAATGACGCGCCGGCCAGATGGCGCATGCCGGGGCGTCTCTACAAGAGGCCCGCGCGTACAGGTGCGGCAGAGGGCAGGTTAACGCAGATGAGAATTCCCGCGCGATTCCTGAAGGTCAGCTCCAACTACGGCGGAATACAGAGCCACGAGGGCTGGCTTGAGATCGACATCCGTGCCCTCGACCTCGACGGCGTCACCAAACTGCACGTCGACCTCGATGACGTGGCGCGGGTAAAAGAGAAACGCGACGAGGCGACGGCTACCGTCGACGCCTGGGACGCGCTGTTTGGCAAGAAAGACGACGATGGGCCGCCGCCGGCCCCGTAAACCACCGCATTTACCACACCGCACACCATCAGATTGGGAGGCACATCCATGACACCACCGAACCTCGGCTATGACGACACTCCGATCCTGCCCGGCACTCCGTACCACGTTCACGACGGGAACCGCCCGCAGCCCCGCATCGTGACCCCGGCGCCGCCCTGCCATCCCTTCGCGCCGCCCTCGGACGCTATCGTGCTCTTCGACGGCGCCGACCTGTCCGGCTGGGTCCGCGCGGCGGACGGCGCAGCGGCCCAGTGGAAGGTCGAAGACGGGTACATGGAGGTCGTGCCCGGAACGGGCAACATCCGCACGAAGGAGCACTTCGGGAGCTGCCAGCTACACGTGGAACTCGCGTCTCCGACCGTCGTGAAGGGCGACAGCCAGGGGCGAGGCAACAGCGGCGTCTTCCTGATGGGCTTGTATGAGATACAGGTGCTGGACTGCTACGACAATCCGACCTACGCCGACGGCACCTCGGGCGCGATCTACGGCCAGTACCCGCCGTTCGTCAACCCCTGCCGCAAGCCCGGCGAGTGGCAGACCTACGAGATCATCTGGGAAGCCCCCGCGTTCGACGGCGATGCGCTGGTCAGACCGGCGTATCTGACCGTTCTGCACAACAACATTGTCATCCACCACCGCCAGGAGCTTCGGGGCACGACGAACCACCGGGTGCTCACGGAATACATCCCGCACCCGCCCGCCGGCCCGCTGGAGCTACAGGACCACGGCGACCTGGTCCGTTTCCGCAACATCTGGTACCGCCCGCTGACGGGGTATGACGAGGGGTAGAGAGCAAGGAAGGCCTGCGAGGGGGTCCCTCCTGTTCTGCGGGAGGGACTCCTTCCCCGCTTGCAGGGAGGGCCGGGGTGAGGTCGCCGTTCCTTACGCGCTGCCCTGGGTCGTCAGGTGGAGGGGCAGGAGCCAAACGGCGGATTAACCACGAAGACACGAGGACACGAGACGGCCAGACCACTCGTATTGAGACCTGTGCTGTCGTTTCGTGGCTTCGTGTCTTCGTGGTCGGAATGCTGTCTGTCCCACGATCCTGCACGCACTGGAAGCAGACCAGGTTTCAGGACACTACCCCTTACCGTCGCCGAGCGGGTCCTTTTCCCCCGCCTTCACGAACCTCGCGAATCCCCATGCCGAGTGGTCGCAGGTGTTGCCGTCCCCCCCGTTGAGCACTCGCAAGATCACCTCCCGCGCCCCGCTCACGTCCACCCTCAGCGCCCGCATCATGCCCAGGCGCAGCACCGGCGTCTCAGCTTTCAACACCCCGTCGACGAGCACCTGGAACTGCACAGTCCCGCCGCCTGCCGCGTCTTCCACGCCCACATCCGCCGCGAAGAAAGCGAAGCCGCGTCCGGCGATATCGAGCACCACATCCGCGGGGGTCGCGTCCGCGAAGGAGTGCGTCCACAACCCCTTCGGGTACGGTTTCCCGGCGATCCGCAGCTCGTGACCGTTGTAAGTCTCGTCGCGGTGCACCACATTGTCGGCGCCCGCCGACGATCTGACCCAGGGCATGTCGGACACGAACACGATCCCTTTCAGCGGCTTGAGCGCCGGTGTGATGAGGCGGCCCGGATCGCCGTCTTGAGCGCGCACGCCGCCCCATGAGACCGCATCCACTCTCCAGTACAGGGCGCGCCCCGCCGGAAGCTTTGGAAGGGTTGCGGCGCAGCCACTAACCGTCGCTGCCGCCAGAGGCTTCGCGAAGTCGGCGGTATCTGAGACCAGCACTCGGTAGCTGCGGGCGTTCGCGCTGGGGGCCCAGGTCAGCGTGGCCGATGCCGCGAAAGCGTCGCTGTCGGGGCGAGCCGCACGGAGGCGGAAACTCCCCGGCGGCTCAAGGCCCTCAGGCTTCCCGCGCGAGGCATCCTGCACGTAGACGAGGTCGCTCGTGTAGCGCCCCGGCAGGCGCAGGGCCAGACCGCGCTGTATCAGCCGCTCTCCGGTTCGCACGGCAGCGGAGATCGCGCCGTCCTCGCTCCAGACCCAGTACCGCCCGGCGGGGTCGAGGCCTTTCAGCGTGACGGTCTGTCGGCTTTCCGGGGAATCTGGCCGGAAAACATACAGAGTGCCGCGCAGGAGGCTGGGGCTCCAGTAGAACAGGCCGTCCCAGCGCTTGCCATCCGGGCGTGGCAGTACATGATGAACCACGCAGTCGCCCAGGATGGGACGGATCCAGTCCTTGTAGGCCTGCACCGCGCTGCGGACGGAATCCGTCTCGGTGGAGGTCCAGCGCACCGTGTCGGTCGGCGCGATTTGCCAGGCGCTCATCATCGCGCTGCGCCACAGGAACGGCCCCGGATTGTCGCCCTCGACCGGATAGACGTTGTCATAGCTGTAAGCCTGCATCACCACCGGCGGGAAGGCGAAGCTCGAGTCCCAGATGCTCTGTCGGTCGGCCAGGTTCGACAGCGTGTCCGTGGCCACCGTATAGTGGGTGCGCTGGATCACCCCGAAGTCCTTGATGTGCCCTCCCCCTGAGCAGTTCTCGAGAATCAGCCCCGGAAACTCCCGGCGCAGGTCCTCCTGCACCTGGTAATACCCCATCGTGGCCCAGTAGCTTGCATCCACGCCATAGTGATGCCGATGGTCGGTGCGGTCGCAGCCCATCACGATCGGCCCGCAGTCGTGCTTGAGATAGTCGAGGCCGTGATGGCGCACGAGCCACTGCGTCTTCTCCCGCTCCCACGCCAGGGCTTCGGGGCAGCCGAGGCAAACCTGCGCACCCCAGAAAGGCCCCGGCTGCCAGTCTGCTGGAACGTCGCCACGAAACCAGTCGGGGTGGCCGTTCGGCCCGCGCACGCTGAGCGCTCCAGGATCGGGCGAGACGCCCCCGTTGGTCCACGCGCACCAAAGCCCCATCCGCATCCCGTTTCGATGCACATAGTCCGTAATCGGCGCGACGCCGCGAGGGAACCGAGCCGGGTCCCAGCGCCAGTCGCCGGTGCCGGGGAACCACATCGCGTCATTCACGTAGGTCTCGAAGCCGAGGTCGTGACAGAGGCGAGCGCCGCGCAGCACGTCGGCCTCGGTCGCGTTGAGAGTGCCGACGTCCATGTAGGGGTTGTAGGCGAGAGTCGGGTCGGGGCAGCCGCGAGGCATACGCGGGCGCAGCTTGTCGAGGATGAACTTGTGCAGGGAGTAGCTGCCGGCGTCGATGTCCCCGGAGTAGCAGCCCACGAACGCCGGCGGGACGAGGAACGTCTCCCCCGGCTCGATGTCGGTCTTGAAGTCGGGGTTGAGGCCGACGTTCAGTTCCAGGCCCCGCCCGTCCTGGGACGCTCTGGCCCGCACACGCCCCAGGCCCGAAAACTCCCATCCCACGTAAAGGCCCCGCTGCTCGCCGACCTGCACCGCGAGCCACGGCGCCGGGCTGGCCCCGTCCTCGCAGTTGCTGACGAGAGACAGGTCGAGGCCAGCGGCCAGCGGCTGAATGGCTGTCCCACCCTCCGTGCTGGCGTTGCTGCCGCCCCGGCGGATCCACCAAACCGAGGCCTCCTCTCCGGGAGTGAGGTTCGCCAGTGACAGGCTCTCCTGCTGCCCGATGGCGACGCGCTGTGCGCCGAGATTGCGGATTTCGACCCAGCGCTCCACCGGGCCGCGTCCGGGCCGAGCGCGCCAGATCGAGCGCAGTTCCAGTTTCGGGTCGTCGCTCGCGAACACAAGACAGACGGTCCCTGCTCGCCGGTCCTGAACGCCCTCACGGAACCGCCAGGCTGTTGGATGCTCGACGCCACCGACCCATGCGTGAGCCATCAGAGGCACGGCCATCGGCGCGGCAGCCCAGTTGTGGCCGTCTGAGGGGCACTCCAGCCGCGTGATGACCGGCTGGTCGCCGACCACCCCGAGCGCGATCCGCGTGTCGTCAGTGGCAAGCTGCCAGGTGGACGAAGCGCCACACGCGGCTCCAGCGACCAGGACAGCGAAGAGAGGGATGATGGGGCGCATTGTCGCACCTCCAAGGCGATGAGAGGGCCTGAAGCCAACACGGTTGCGGCCCGTCCTGCCTCGTTTCCCCGCAGCGCAGTCAGGACCTGCACGAGGGGGTTCGTGCAGTGAGCACGGGGCGCGTCATGCCACTTGCACTGTGGTATACTTTGAACACGCGCGACGGCAAAACCATGAAGCCGTTCCTCGTGATTTGGTGTCTTAGTGGTCAAAGCCTTTGCCGTTTCAGCCAAGAGGAGGCCTCTGCTATGACTCACTATAACCCGCTGACCCCCGAAGAGGAGCGCGTCATCGCGCACAAGGGCACGGAGCCGCCCTTCTCGGGTGAGTATGACGACTTCTTCGTCCCCGGCGTCTACACATGCCGGCGCTGCGGGGCAATGCTGTACCGCTCGCAGGACAAGTTCAACGCCGGCTGCGGCTGGCCCGCGTTCGATGACGAAATCCCCGGCGCGGTGCATCGCGAACCGGACGCGGACGGCAGGCGCACGGAGATCACCTGCGCGAACTGCGGCGGCCACCTGGGGCATGTCTTCCTCGGCGAGAAGCACACGCCGAAGGACACGCGCCATTGCGTGAACTCGCTGTCGCTGAGGTTTATCCCGGACGAGCGCGTCCAATACGGGCGCGCGATCTTCGCCGGCGGGTGCTTCTGGGGGGTGGAGTACTACATGCGCCGGCAGCCCGGCGTCATCGCAACCACCGTCGGCTACACCGGCGGCGCCACCGAACGCCCGACCTACGAGCAGGTCTGCTCGCACACCACCGGCCACGCGGAGGCCATCGAGGCGCTCTACGACCCGGCGCGCGTCAGCTACGAGCAACTGGCGCGCCTGTTCTTCGAGATCCACGACCCGACGCAGTCCGACGGCCAGGGCCCCGACCTCGGCCCGCAGTACCGCTCGGAGGTCTTCTACCTCGACGAAGAGCAGAAGTCCACAGCCGAGCGCCTGATCGCCGAACTGCGGGCGAAGGGGTACGATGTGGTCACGCAAGTGACAAAGGCAGCCACCTTTTGGCCGGCGGAGGAGTACCATCAGGACTACTACGAGCACAAGGGCAGCGTGCCCTACTGCCACGGGTATGTGAAGCGGTTCTGAGGGACGATGGGGGCGTCGAGGGGACTGTAGGAGCGCTCTCCAGAGCGCGATCCGGGCGGCACGATGTGCGTTCCTCGCTGCGATGTGGGGTCCCGACATCACCGGCTTGTTGCAGATATGTGCAGGTAGTCTGGCGGCCCTGTCATCGGGGAAGTGGCCGGATTGCCGCCTGTCTTCAAGCCCCGAAGGGGCGTCCGCCACTTGCCACCAGCGGAAGCTGGTGGACGCGGGCGCTCCCCTCTGCCGAAGCCTCACAAGGGGCGGCAGGACAACATCGCACGGCCTCCTCACCCCTTGCGGGGCTCTTCAGACGAAATCCACCGGCTTCCGCCGATGGCAAGAGGCGAACGCCCCCTGTCGGGGGGCTGACTACAAACACTTGCCCGGTGCAGTGCCTGCGCCTTCCCATTAGGTCACGTCACGCGGTTTCCGTCGCGCCGCCAGCCAGCCAGGCCTTCGTCTCGTCAAACATCTGGAGGGCTTTACTCCTGAGCAACTCGTTGCGTCTGTTGCGCTTCGTCTTCGGTAGTCGCGCCAGCCATTCGCTGCTGAACCAGGTACCGAATCGGTGGGCTTTGATCTGTTGCCCCCCCTGGGCGAGAGGCGCGTCGCGCAAGTAGGAATGATACTCGCTCAGTATGGACCACAGCCCAAACTGGCGGACGTATGGTACGACCATCTCGACCTCGTCGACCCCGAGTACCACACATGGCGTGGTACAGGCACAAGCAATCTGCTCTTCGGATACGCACAGACCGCGAATGGCCTCGTCGAAGGCGGAACGGACCGCTGGCAACCCGAGCCAGGGGATCGCCTCGGGTACGACGACAACCGACAATACCTCGTCGGTCGGTTGGGCTACGCCTATCCTGAGGTGGCCTTTGCGGAGGTTGAGCACCGACTTGGCGTTCTGCCACTGCCCATAGGCGATGCCGCGACGGAATTGCTCTACGAGTTCCCGCAAGTCGCCAGTAGTGCGTAACTCGAGGCGGGGGTGCTGGCGCTTGGACTCGATGAGAATGAGGCCCTGCGGCTCTTCAAGCATCAGGTCTGGTGAGTCGACCCTGTTCTTCCCAACATAGTACTCGAACTCGTTGCGCAGCTTCCTGGCACTCGTGGCTTGGCGCAGTTGCATGAGGATGTACTGGTGCTGCAAGGCGCCCCAGAACTGCGACATGCGGTTGTTGTTGGGCTCCGAGTTCTTCGGATTCTCTCTCTCCTCACGGGCCCTGAAACGCTCCAGCGCCTCATACATGATGCCCAGCGTTAGCCTGTAACCCAGGTAATGGATCGAGGGCACCAGTATTTTGTTCGGGTCGTCCAGAGGTCTGACGACGGGATAGTCCCGTAGGATGTTGTACTCTGTCTTGCGGAATCGCTCATTCTGGTATCTCTCTGGATTCGCGATGTAGGCATCTCGGATCTCTTCCGGTCTCCGGGCGATGACGCTCAACAGCTTGTGTAGTATGGCCTCTGCCTTCGCCCGGTCAGCCACGGGGGCGAAAAGCGTAGACGCATCCACCCGTGCCTCGTGCATCGAGCACGATACGAAGAACGCAAATGCAATCGGGAGGAGGTCCGCGTAGGCGCAGCCGTAGATCGAGCCCACCTCGTTGTCCAGGTCGATCCATTTTTTGGGGTCCGTCGCCAAGTCGGGGAACGTCTCCCGGCAGCGCATGAGGAGGTCGTACCGCGCGAAGACGTCCCAAAGGTCGTCTCCCTGATAGACGTACTGGTCATAGCCCCAGCGAAGCAGGGTCTCCGCACGCCGCTGCGGCGAGTTGGGCTCGAACGGCGGGAAGTCCAAGAGGCCGCCAGACATCTTTAGCAGGTCGTCTACACGTTCGTCGGTGCTTGGTAGCGTGCCGTCCATACGGCCAGTCAGCACCGTCTTGGCGATCCGGGCACCGAAAGAGGGATGGTCCTGCGCACGGCGCGAACGGCCGTTACAGGCAGCCACGCTTCGCGAGCCCAGAGCTGTCAACAGCGACAGCGGTTCAGTCTCACGCACCGCGTTCTCGAACGACACCACATCGCAGGGCGCGACAAGGTCCACGTCCATTGGTCCACCTCCACTGTACTCGACTTAGGGTCATGACCTGTACCAGCAGCCAACGGCTATCGCACTCTGGAGAGTGCTCCTACAGCGGGCATTACACCTGCCTCTCCCTCTTGAACCCCACCCTCCACCCCACCTCGCCGTTCGCTGCCCGGTCGATGCTCAGGATCGCTAGCCTTCGGTCCTCGGCGATCTGGATGTGGCAGTCTCCCGAGGCCGAGACCGGCTCGTAACCGTTCAGGGCGATGACTATCTTGTATGTTTCCCCGCCGATCACCTGCGAGGTGCCCGATAGCTGCAGTTTGGCCGCGTCCCATTGGGGGTAGCGGGGCATGTCTAGGACGCCTTGCATGAGGTGGCGGTTCGTGGAGATGAACTGCGGGTGCGGCTCGACTTCGTGGATGGACAGCATCCGCGCCTCGCCGGGGCGCAGGCGCTGGGACAGCACGCCATCGCCCTGGATGCGGCCCTCGAAGCGGTCATTCCAGAAGTCGTACACGTAGTATTGCTTCTTCGGGTCGAGGCCCAATGCGCCGTCGGCGGTGTCGCCGCTCAGGGGGACGGTGATCACTTCCTCGCGGGTCGGCAGGGCGTTGTTGTACAGCGTCACCTGGCGCCAGCCGGGGGCGACGGCGAAGTCGTACACCCGCGGCCAGCCGTCGCAGACGAACGCATCGACGGGCCGGGCGCTTTTCAGGGTCGAGGGATACGGGAAGGTGCGCTCGAGGTCGTAGAGCGCCTCGGGCGTCAGGTCGCGGAACGAGTTCGCGAGCAGCAGCCGGCTGGCGGCCACGTAGGCCATCGTCAGCATCATCCGCCGCCCGTCCTGGTCGGTCCCTCTATACCCGTCCACCTGCCAACTGTGGGTTAGCTCCTTGGAGTCCATGTCATACGCGATCACGACCCGGTTCTTGTACCAGCGCAGGCCGCTGCGGGAGACCATCGCCGGGTCGATGCGGTCGGTGTCGCCGCTGGTGCGCTGCGAGTCCGCGAAGCCGAGGGCCAGGTCGGCGGAAGGGTTGCCGATCGAGCGCTCGTGAATCCACGAGTTCGGGCCGAGGCCCTCCTTGGCGAGGCGCAGGCAAGCGCGGTAGAAGTCGGCGGCGGTGGCGTAAGGGTCCTCGAAGCCGCCGTTGCGGGCGACGTTACTCCAAAGCTCGTCGCAGTAGTCGAACATCATCCCCGAGATGCTCCCGCGCATCGCCGCGTAGACCTCGCGTAGATGCGCCTGCCCGGCGCGGCTGGTGTAGTCGAGCGGCTTGTTCGGGTCCTTGCCGATCATCATCTCGGGGTGCGATACCTGGAAATCGCGCGACAGGGCCGGGGCCTGGAAGTAGGTGAACGCCAGCCCGCCGCGCGCCTGCATCGCCGCCCCCCACTTGCGGCTGGTCTCGTATGGGGCGACGTAGAAGCCCTCCTTCTGCCAGTGCGCGTCATCCCACCAGCCCTGCGGGTTGTTCGCGGTGTAGTTGTCCGGCACGAGCCGCCCGGCGACGGGGGCGTACTTGAGGAAGCCGACTCTGCCCGCCTGCTCGATCTCCTCGACCAGCCCCGGCGTGGTGGCGATCCGGTACTTGCTCTTGTCGGGGTGATTCTGCGCGCCGGGGGTGTTCCACACGCCCGCGTACCAGGCGCAGACGGTCGGGAAGGTATACGGGTTGGGGTGGGCGTGATTGGCGGCGCGGAGTTGCAGGCCGTACTGCTCCAGCGCCTCAAAGGGGTTCGGGGTGGCGAAGTCTATATAGAACGAGTCATCCGCCATATAGAGGGCGTGTTGGTCGACGCGTTTCCCTACCGGATCGTTCGTCTCCATATAGGCGGTGGCGGGCAGATCGACCGCCGGCCTGGAGATATTGCGCCCGCTCGCCCAGTCAACGGGCACCTGCGAATCCGGCGCGGCCTCCCACAGCCAGATCTCGCTGACGACGGCGTTCGCCACCGGGGCGTCATTGGTGAAGGCAAAGCGCACGGTGCCATCGCGGTAGGCGTCGCGCGGGATGTCGGCGGCAGTCTCGGTAGGCAGCTCGCCGCGGCGGGCGAAAGCGGGCAGCTTCCTGTCCGGGATGAGTGTCTGAGCGGTGCCATCGGCTCCGAGGAGCTTCACCGCCTCGACGCGGCCGTTGTCGTCGGCGTCCCACCAGGAGAAGCCGAGCACATAGCGCTTCGCCGGGTCGAGGCCCTCGGCGGCGATGATGACCTGCTTCTCGTGGAAGACGACACTGGCGCAGAGTGGATCGGCATCGGGGATCGACCAGGTGAACGGGGTGCCCTGCTGCACGGTGAGTTTCGGTGCGCCCGGCAAGGGATTCTCCGGCTCGCCGCCGCAGTCCATGTACGCGGCCAGGCCGACGCCGGGCCAGGCGGCTCCGAGCGCCGCGCGGCGCTCGCCGACGATCCCGCCGTTGGGCATGATCCCGGCGAACTTGGGGAATTCAGCGGTCTTCAGGCCGCCGAGGACGACAGACCGGCGAACCCCGGCCTGCTTGAAGGTGACGAGCAGGTCGTTGGGGCTGGAGCGGTAGCGGTCGCGAGTGACCTGGGTCTGGTTCGCGCCGGAGGGGGCGTTGAGGGTGCGCCAGTCGGTCTTCTCGCCGCCGTCGGGGAACAGGTCTGCCCCGGCAAGAGGCCGGAAGCGCTTCACGCGGATGATCTCGCCGGTCATATTGCGGATGCCGGCTCGGATGACGACGAACGAGCGGCCACTATAGAGGCGAAACTCGACGATCAGCGCCGGGCCGCTCACCTTCAGACATTCGACGGTGAGTCTGCGCCCGGAGCCCAGCTCGTCGGAGAAGCTGTCCGTTCTAGCGGTGCGGAGCAGGCCGGGGTCGGCGCTGGACAGGCCCTCGATCTCGGCGTGCGCGCCCCTCAGCCCGACCTGCCGTGTCTGCAGGTCGAGCAGGTCGTAGGCGCCTTTCCGCAGGTCGAAGTCCACGCGGATGCGGCCGTTGTCGAGGCTGGCGAGCCCCACAGCGGCAGCGGGCCGCGAGAGACCGGCACTGCAGATGAGCGCGAGGCACAGGGACAGTCGAAGCGGCAGGTCAGGGCGCATGTTTGCCTCCGATGATCGCGGTCGTCGTCGGGCTCGGCCCCGCTCCTCTGGCGGGTCATGTGGAAGCGCGGTTCACCGCGCGAATCCTGCGCACGCCACCAACGGCGATGTGGCGCCCGGCGTTTGGCGCGATAAATCGCGCGGCCACCCTAAAACAGTGGGGCGGGAGCGATGGCCGCCAAGCCTAGCGCTGCACCCTCCCCGACCCGCCGCCTTTGAGGAGAGCCGCCACTTCGGCGACGCTGACCATGTTGAAGTCTCCGTAGATCGAGTGCTTCAGGCAGCTTGCGGCCACCGCGAAGTCTAGCGCGTCCTGCGCCGGTTTCCCCGACAGCAGCCCGTAGATGAGGCCCGCGGCGAAGCTGTCTCCCCCGCCTACGCGGTCGACAATCGGGACGATGTCGTACTGCGGGCCGATCAGCAGCTCGCCCCCGCTGTACAGGACGCCGCTCCAGGTATTGTGCGAGGCGCTGATGCTGCCCCGGAGCGTGATGGCAATCTGTTTCAGGTTCGGGAAGCGCTCGGTGAGCTTCTCGGCGACGTAGCAGTAGGCCCCGGCGTCGACTTGGCCAGTCTCCACGTCCGTTCCGGGAGCTTTGATGCCGAAGACTTTCTCCGCATCCTCCTCATTGCCGATCGCGACATCGGAGTGCTCGACGAGGCCGGGCATGACCTCCGGCGCGGACTTGCCCCATTTCCACAGGTTCTTGCGGAAGTTGAGGTCGCACGAGACGGTGATGCCAAGCTGCTTCGCGGTCTTCACGGCGGTCAGGCACTCCGCCGCCGCGCCCTCGCTGATGGCCGGGGTGATGCCGGTCCAGTGGAACCAGTCGGCGCAGGAGAGCGCGTCCGTCCAGTCGATGTCGCCGGGCTTGATGTCGGCGATGGCCGAGCCGACGCGGTCGTAGATGACCTTCGAGGCGCGCTGGGCGGCCCCCGACTCGAGGAAGTAGATGCCAACGCGGCTGCCCTTGCGGACGATCCTGGCGGTATCCACACCGAAGGCGCGCAGGGCATTGACCCCGGCCTGGCCGATCTCATTGTCGGGCAGGAGAGTGACGTAGCGGGCGTCGAGACCGAACTGCGCCAAAGCGACGGCGACGTTCGCCTCTCCCCCGCCGTAAGTGGCCTCGTAACTGGCGGTCTGGACAAAGCGGCTGAAGCCCGGCGTGGCCAGGCGCAGCATGATCTCTCCGAAGGTGACGACGGTGGGCATACGGGTTGACTCCTGGATGAGGGAATGCGGAACGACGGCGATGACTGTGGGCGGACGACGGCGTGTATTCCTCGCGATGAGGAAAGGACCCTCCACTTATGGCACGGAAGGCTTTGGGCGATGCGCGGCGAATGCTAGCCGATCTTTGACACTCGCGCCCGTGAGGCCTTGATACACAGGGGCTTAGGA
>CAYWBK010000128.1:5585-14254 GCA_964455745.1 uncultured Armatimonadia bacterium | reverse complement strand
ACCATCGCCTTCGCCAAAGGAGACACCCCTACGCCCATGCTGCCAACTCCAACCCCCGAGCAACTCGCCTGGCAGGACACCGAGATCGGCATGTTCATTCATTTCGCCCCGAACACGTGGCAGGATCAGGAGGGCGACGACCTCTCGACACCGCTCGATAAAATCAACCCGACCAAGCTCGATACCGATCAGTGGGTACGCGTCGCCGAGTCGATGGGCGCGAAATACATCGTGTTCGTCGCCAAGCACGTCGGGGGCTTCTGCATGTGGCAGACTGAGACGACCGACTACAGCATCGGCCACACCGCCTGGCGCGGGGGGAAGGGCGATGTGTTGCGCGATCTGTCCGAGTCGTGCCGCAAGCGCGGGATGAAGTTAGGCGTGTACATCTCCCCCTGTGACGGGAAACATGGCGTCGGTGTCGGCGGGCAGGCGAAGACCCCCGAGGAGCAGGAGAAGTACAACCCCATCTACCGCGAGCAACTCACCGAGGTGCTTTCGCGCTACGGCTCGATGTTCGAGGTCTGGTTCGATGGCGGGAACATCATCGAGGTCGGCGACATCCTGCACAAGTACGCCCCCCATGCCACGGTCTTCCAGGGCAAGTACACGACGATCCGCTGGGTCGGCAACGAAGATGGCGTGGCCCCGTACCCGTCGTGGAATGCGGTCCCGTCAGACGCGAACGCCTGTGGGGTACCGGTCGTGGATGGCAAGGCCTGGCTGCCGTTCGAGTGCGATTGCCGCATCCGCCGCGACTGGTTCTGGAGTTCGAAGAACGCCGACACTCTCAAGTCGGTCAACCAGCTCATGGACATGTACTACGCCTCGGTCGGGCACGGGTCCGTCCTGCTCCTGAACAACACCCCCGATACCACGGGCCTCATCCCCGCAGCCGACGCCAAACGCGCCGCCGAGTTCGGGGCCGAGATCCGTCGCCGCTTCGGTAAGAGCCTCGCCGAGACCACCGGCAAAGGCGAGCACGTGGACCTGGCGCTGCCGCATCCGGCCGTCATCGACCACATCATCACGATGGAGGACATCGCCCACGGCGAGCGCGTGCAGGAGTACGTCATCAAGGGCGAAGTGGGCGGCCACTGGCAGGAGCTTTGCCGGGGCACCGCCATCGGCCACAAAAAGATCGACCGCTTCGCGCCGGTCGAGGTCAACAAAGTGCGCCTGTACATAGAAGAATCGACGGGTGAACCCATCATCCGCAAGCTGGCGGTGTATCATGTGGGCGCGTAAGGCGCGCACCGCCTTCGTCCTCGGTGCCCTTTTGGCGGCGACGGCTTCCTTCGCCGGGAACCTGCTGCCGAATCCGGGCTTCGAGGGCGCTTCCTCGAAGGAGGGGATCGCCGAGGGCTGGGCGGACAACTCGAACTGGGCGGATTTGACCGTCACCTACTGCCTCGACACCGCTAACCCCCACTCGGGCAAGACCTGTCAGCGCATCACCTGTTCGCGGCTGACCAGCGGGGCGGTGCAGATGGTCCCGACCGCCGGCGTGGCCCTCCGCAAAGGCGCGATCTACCGCGTGCGCTGCTGGGCGCGGGGGAATGCGGGCAACCTCGCGGTCCAGCTTCGGCAAGCCCCTGCACCGTACCGCATCTACATCGAGCAGGGCCTCCTGACCGGGCCGGAATGGACCAAGCTCGAGTACCTGTGGACCTCCGACGTGGACGACCCACAGGCGCGCTTCATGCTCCGCTTCACCCAGGCTGGCACCGTCTGGGTCGACGATGTGTCCGTGGAGGAGCTGACCCCGGAGGAGGCCATCCGACAAGCGCCTCCCAGTGCGCGAGGCAACCTGCTGCACAACGGGCAGTTCCGGCTGGGCACCGCGAACTGGCTCATCGATCACGGCTGCGACTACACGCAGGAAGCCACGCTATCCGTCGAGCGAAACGGCGACACCCCGTGCCTGAAGCTGAGCGTGCCGGAGGGCATCGCTGTCTCGTTGGCCAGCGACGCCGTGCCGCTTTCCCCGGGGCGCCTGGTGCTCGCGAGGTGCCGCGTCCGCGCCGCCGCGCCGACACCCGTCACCTTCACCACTCGCTACTGCGGCACGCAGGCGACCGCGGGAACCGACTGGCAGGCCCTGCAGGCCTCCGGCACGGTCGCTTTCCAGCCACAAACCAGCGATTGCGCTCGGCTCAACGTTCGCGGGCCCGCCACGGTCTGGATCGCTGACGTGCAGCTTCGCCAGGACGGGGCCACCGAAGGAGCTGACCACCAGCGCGCCGCGATGATCGCCGACCGACACCCGCTCAGTCTCTACCACGATGGCGAGTCGGTGCCTCTGAACCTGATGAGCACGACGCCTCCGGGCACGAGGCCCGCCGAGATCGCCTGGCGCGTCGAGGACTTCTGGGGCAAGACGCGACGGCAAGGACGGTGGCTTCCACCGACAGGCGATGCGACCAAGACGGTCCGCGGCGATGATCTTGGCCGAGGCTGGTACCGGGCGACGGTGACCTGGACCTCCGAGGGCGGCAGTCTGAGCAATGAGAGCGCCTTCTGCATTCTCCCGCCGGAAGAGCGCCACGGCGACGCGGCATCGTCGCCCTTCGGCTCCCACTTCGCCCTCGACGCGACGGGCATCCGGCTTGCGAAGGCCGTGGGTGTGCGCTGGTTGCGCCTGCATCCCCCGAACCACACCAAGTGGCGCATTGTGGAGCCGAAGCAGGGCGAGTGGCAATGGCGTGACGAGGCGATCAGGATCGCGCGGCAGGCCGGCTTCACACTCTGCGGCTCTCTGGACCGCCTCCCGACCTGGGCTTCGACCGCTCCGCCGGGCCTCCCCGAGTGGGACTTCTACAACGGCTCGGGCGCGTACATGCCCCGCGATTGGTCGCAGTGGGAGCGCTATGTGGCCGAAACCGTGCGCCGGTACCGGGCGGACATCCAGGTCTGGGAGATCTGGAACGAGCCGAACCTCACCGACTGGCTCGTGCCTCCCGCCGGCCAAACCCGGGCGCAAGCGTACACCGAGTACCTCAAGCACACGTACCCGATTGTGAAGCGCGAAAACCCCTCGGCGACGGTCATCGGCGGGGTGATCGCCGGCCCGCTGACGAAGGGCTCCGACGCCGAGGGTTTCCTCAAGGGCATCATCGACGCCGGGGGCCTGCCGTATCTGGACATCCTCAGCTATCACGACTACATCGCCCAGTCGGTGGACGAGAACCCCGACCCCGTGGACACCTGGATACCGCGAGTGCACCGGATGCTCCAGGCGCATGGCAAGGACGTGCCGATCATCAACTCCGAGGGCGGGTTCGCCAATCCCGGGACCTGCATCAGCTACCGGCCCGCCCCTGCCGACACGGTGCCCTCGGGCACGATGGCCCGGTGGCTCGTGCGCCAGTATGTCTCCCAGATCGCCGCCGGAGCCGGGCGCTTCTTCCTGTACAACATGTTCGTGGACGGCTCGCCGATCACGCAGGCGTGGGAGGGGTTTGTGGAGGGAGATGGGCAGCCGAGGCCGAATGTGGCGGCATACGCGACGATGACCTGGCTGCTCGACGGCGCGACCTTCGAGCGAACCGAGCGCCCGAATGCCGACACCTGGGTCCACCGCTTCCGCACGCCGAGGGGCCCGCTGCTCGTGACCTGGTGCCGGACGGGGAAGACGGGTAGAATGGTCGCCCGGGGCGCAGTCGGCGTCTGGGACCTGATGGGCGCGCCGGTGAAGGTAGGGGAAGGCGGAGTCGTGAATCTCACCGATGCGCCGGTGTATATACTGGCGAAGTAGTAGCGTCGCTCACCGCAGACCGAAAGGACTCCCCCCATGCCCGACGACCGCACCAAAGCCATGAACTACGAGCATCCCGAGTACATCCCCGTGTCCGTCAGCCTCCTGCCGGCCGCGTGGATCATGCACCGCGAGGCGCTGGAGGAACTGGTCCTCCGCCACCCGATCATCTTCGGCGAAGCCCAAAGAGGCAGCTTCGACTATGACGCTGTCTCCGGCAATTATGCCGAGGGCGAGCACATCGACGCCTGGGGCTGTGTGTGGCAGAACATCCGCGCCGGCTGCGATTCCATCGTCACTGGCCACCCCGTGCCGACGCGCGCCGATGTGCACACCCTCAAGCCGCCGCCGCGCGGCTCAGGCCTGCGTCACGGGTTCATGTGGCTGATGCTTTCCGACCTGCGCGGCTTCGAGGAGATCATGGTGGACTTCGCCGAGGAGCCGCCCGAGCTGCAGATGCTCATCGACATCGTCCTCGAGTACAACTGCGGGGAGATCGAGCTGATGCTGCAAGGCAAGCCTGAGATGATGGGCTTCGGCGACGATCTGGGGATGCAAAACGGCCTCGCCATCGGCGAATACAAGTGGCGTAAATACCTCAAGCCCTGCTACGCGCGCATGTATGGGATGTGCCACGAGGCCGGGGCCAGTGTGTACATGCACACTGACGGCCATATCCTCCCGATCATCAAGGACCTGGTCGATTGTGGCGTGAACGTGGTCAATCCGCAGATCCGCGCCAACGGCCTCGCAGGCCTGGAGCGCGAGTGCAAAGGCAAGGTCTGCGTGAACCTCGACCTCGACCGCCAGATGTTCCCCTTCTGCAAGCCCGAGGACATCGACGGCCATGTGCGCGAGGCCATCGAATACCTCGGCCTACCGGAGGGTGGCCTGTGGCTGTCCGCCGAGTGTGGCCCCGATGTGCCCATCGACATCATCGAGGCCATCTGCGTAGCGTTGGAGAAGTATCGGGGGTACTACCGGTAGCCCGGCCGCGCCGAAGCAGACAGAAGGAGGGGGTAACTTGGCAGTTCGGTACTCAGACGCCGATATCGCCACATTCCTCGCGGATCGAAAGCCACTTGCGAGTGACTTCCGCGACACGATTCGCTTCCGGGACAAAGGGGCCAGTGAGGAGTGCGACGTCACCGTCATCGGCTCTTCGGGGACCGAATATCAGATACGGTTACGCCGGAGCAAGGTCAACCCTTTGGACTTCTCGGTGATTCTCGCTGTGTGTCCCACCGGGACAAACGCCGTATTCCGCTTGCGGCGCTATAATGGCAAGTCGCACGAACACACCAACAGCCTTGAGCGCCAGCGCTTCTTCGAGTTTCACATCCATCAGGCGACCCAGCGATACCAGGAGGTGGGACCCAGGGAGGACAAGTATGCCGAGATCACAAGTGGGTATAGTGATCTCTGGACCGCGCTGGACTGCATGCTCAAGGATTGCGGTTTTGTGACCGCTCCGGACATTCAACTCCGGCTTCCCGAGGAGTGATCTCAGTGACAGCAGAGGGAATCGAGACGGCATTCCAGGAAACCATCGGCCAGCAAGTGACCCTCCGGCCCGAGGGCGTCAACCGTTACCGTGTTTTCACGCCCTTTCAGTTCGACGACGGCGATCACCTGAGCATCGTGCTCCGGCGTGAAGGAGAACACTGGACGCTATCGGACGAGGGGCATACCTATATGCACCTCACGTACAGCGACCTGTCGCATGAGGATCTTCGGCACGGGAACCGGCATCGCATCATCGGCGAAGTCCTTGCAGCATTTTCCGTTCAGGACCGGGAGGGAGAACTGGTCATTCCGGTGGAGAATGACCGCTACGGCGATGCCCTGTTCTCATTCGCGCAGGCCGTGCTTCGCATCACAGATGTCACCTATCTTTCTCGCGAACGCATCCGCTCCACGTTCCGCGAGGATTTCCAACGGTTCTTTGTCGAGAGCGTGTCGGCAAGTGAGCGAACGTTTGACTGGCATGATCCCATTCGCGACCCGGAAGGCAAATATCCCGCCGACTGCTTCATCGAACGACCGGAGCTTCCAGTCGTCATCTATGCGCTACCTAACGATGACCGGACGCGAGACGCCATGATCGCGTTGCTGAACTATGAGCGGTGGGGTTTGAAGCTCCATTCGATCGGCATCTTCGAGAACCAGGAGGCGATCAGCCGCAACGTTCTCGCCCGTTTTTCCGACGTGTGCGACAAGCAGTTTTCCAGCCTTGGCGGGAACCGTGAGAGGATCGCCCGCTATCTCGGTCTCGCAGTGTAGCTCGACCCTTTAGCCCCTACGCCACCCGCCTGAGCGTCTGTGTCTCCGCCGCAGCCTCACCCGCAACGCTCGGTTTCTTCAGTCTCCCGAACGGCTTGCCCACGGCCAGCACGGTGCGACCCATCTGCTGGTTGAGCACCGCCGCCGCCGAGCCGTAGAAGGCCAGCGCCGAGACGCCCAGTTCCGACCACGCGGCAAGCTGGTGGCCGAACTCGGCGGCGGCGCCCGCGCCCAGCGTCGTCAGCGACAGGCCGGTGAACAGCACAGTGATGAGGCAAAATGTGGCGAATAGCGCCTTGTTCGTCTCCATAGCCCCGACCGTCATGTACAGTGTGAAGATCAGGTAGCCCACGAAGGCGAACCCCAACTGGTGCGCGTCCGGGGCCGGCGCGACCGGCCCGAGCATCCCCAGCTTCATCATCCAGGTCATCCCGACGCCCATCCAAAAGAACGCATAGCCCGCGAAGGCCGTCCCTCCGAACACGTTGTTGCGCTTGAAGTCGTACATCGCCGCCATGAGCTGCGCGAACGCCCCGAGGAAGATCGCCCACGGGAGCGCGTATGCGACGCCGCTGGTCCAGCCCAACTTCTCGGACGAGGCGACGAGCGTGACCAGGCCCAGCCCCAACAGCCCAAGACCCGCCGGCTCCGCCACCACCTCCTGGACTTTCTGGATTGCCCCTTGCGCGGTCTGTTCCGACATTCGATGCCCTCCTTGCATAGGTGTGGATACCGAGGGTATCGTCAAATCGCCGCCTTTCTTAAGGAACCGAGCAAGGCGCTATCCCGTAGCACAGCTCTTCCTCAATGTGCGTGGGTAGTAAACCTCGCACTGGTCTTGGCCAGGATTTCGTGTCAGGACATGGCGAGTCGTTGCCGTTGCGTCCGCCAGGACGCTTGGCGCGAAGCGCCCCTCAGCCGGGTGCTTCAGCGCCCGGTTTATGTCCGGTACCAGGGTCGTTTCCGTCCGCGAGGACGGGTGGCGGCGCAGCCGCCCGGAGTCGTGCCGGCGCAGGCGGCAATGGGGCCTGCGGCCATTCGTCCTGCGGACGACTCGATATAGGTTGGCGCAGTTTCCCGGACGCTGAAGCATCCGGCTGAGGGTCCCCGCCTGCGGCGGGGCCGAGCGTCCTGGCGGACGCAACGGCACGGCCGACGGCGACGCATTTGGCCCCGAAACGCATCTGAGAGGGTAGCGCTATATGAGGCAGCCTGGATTCCGCGCCACGCGGAAGCAATGTAGTGTTAAGCTACCCACGCACATTGAGGAAGATCCCTATGGCGCAGGGATGCCGACGCCTCTCGACGAAATGCCGCAACCTGTGCGTGGCGCACCGCCTCGCCGCGCACCTAACGACAGACACCAAGTCCGCAGGAGGAGCAGTTCATGGACATCGTCAGGCCCACCGTCGGTGACACAACCTGGTTCCAGCAGGATCGTTTCGGTCTCTTCATCCACTGGGGCATCTACGCCCTCGCCGCCCGGCACGAATGGGTGAAGCATGTCGAGCAGATCCCCGATGACGTCTACGACAGGTATTTCAAGCACTTCGACCCGGACCTGTACGACCCCGAGGTCTGGGCGAAAGCCGCCTCCGGGGCGGGCATGAAGTACTTCGTCGTCACCACCAAGCACCACGACGGCTTCTGCTTGTTCGACTCGGCGCTGACCGATTACAACGCCCCCCACACCCCCTGCGGCAAAGACCTCATCCGGCCGATGGCCGATGCTTTCCGCGGCCAGAACATGAAAGTCGGCTTCTACCATTCGATCATCGACTGGCATCACCCGCAGTTCGTCATCGACGACCTGCACTCGATGCGCGGCCATCCCGACCGCGCGAAGCTGAACGAGACGCGCGACCAGGCCAAATATGCCGAGTACCTGCGCGGCCAGGTGCGCGAGCTGCTCACCAACTACGGCAAGGTGGACGTGATGTTCTTCGACTTCAGCTACCCCGCCACCGAGCCGGGGAAGATGGGCAAGGGCCGCGCCGACTGGGACAGCGAGAACCTCATCAAGATGGTGCGCGAACTGCAGCCCGGCATCGTCGTCAACGACCGTCTCGACCTGATGGATGTCGAGGGCGGCTGGGACATCAAGACCCCTGAGCAGTTCATGGTGCGCGAGTGGGTCAAGGTCAACGGGCAGCGCGTTGTGTGGGAAACCTGCCAGACTTTCTCCGGCTCCTGGGGCTACTTCCGCGACGAGTACACCTGGAAGAGCGTCGATCAGCTTCTGCTGATGCTCATCGACACGACGAGCAAGGGCGGCAATCTGCTGCTGAACGTCGGCCCGACCGGCCGTGGCGAGTTCGACGAACGCGCGCTGGATCGCCTGGCGGGCATGGGCGAGTGGATGAAGCGCCACGACCGCTCAATCTACGGCTGCACCCAGGCCCCGGAGGACTTCCCGACCCCGCAGGACTGCCGGCTGACGTACAACCCGGACAAGAAGCGCCTGTACGTGCACATCCTCAACTGGCCGATCGTGAACCTGCACATGGACGGCTTCGCGGGCAAGGTGGACTACGCCCAGTTCCTCCACGATGCCTCGGAAGTGAAGATGACCGAGGCGGTCGAGCAGGAAGAATGGATGGGCGCGCACGACAAGAACCCGAAGAGCACG
>CAYWBK010000128.1:0-5485 GCA_964455745.1 uncultured Armatimonadia bacterium | reverse complement strand
GGCGGTCGAGCAGGAAGAATGGATGGGCGCGCACGACAAGAACCCGAAGAGCACGTTGACTCTGCAACTCCCGGTAGTGAAGCCGAACGTGGCAATCCCGGTCGTGGAGATGTTCCTGAAGTAGGGAGAGTCAGGAGTCAGGAGTCAGGAGTCAGGAGTCAGAAGACAGAAGACAGAAGAGGAGGAACGGCAACGTCGCCGGCCACGACGCCGTTGCCGTTCCCAGCATCCAGCATCCAGACGCAAGCATCCAGCATCCATCCTCCCGGGGGCCCATCATGTACTTCGCCGCATCCAAACTGCTCAGCGGGCTGTGCGATCCGCTGGTCGCTGGCCTCATCCTGCTCTTTCTGTTTGGGCTGGGGGTGCGCCGGCGGCTGCAGTATGGGTCGGCGCGGCTGTTCTGGCTGGGGTTTCTGGTGCTGTATCTCTCCGCCACCCGGCTCGTTTCCGGGATGCTCATCCGTCCCCTTGAAGACCCCTACCGCGTCCGCAAAGCGCCCGATACCGTTGACGCCATCGTCGTCCTCGGCGGAAGCATCGACTTGGCGAAGAGCAGTCCCGAGCATTGCGAGATGCGCTCCGCCTGCGACCGCTTCATCGACGGGCTGCTGCTCGCGCGCAAGTACCCGCGGGCGGTTCTGATCTTCAGCGGCGGAACCGCCGAACTGGGCGGCGGTGACGGCCAGAGGGAAGCCCCGCTGCTGAAGGACCTCGCGGTGAAGCTGGGCATCCCTGCCGACCGCGTTATCGCCGAGGACAAGTCGCGCAATACGCGCGAGAATGCGGTCGAGACGAAGCGCATCCTCGACGAGCGCAAACTGACCCAAGTGGTGGTAGTCACCTCGGGGTATCATATACGCCGGGCGTTGGGATGTTTCCGCGCGCTGGGGGTGAAGGCGACGCCATATGCGACCGACTTCAAGACCCAGACCGGGCGGTTTGGCTTGCCCGATCTTGCGCCTGAGGCGGAGAGTCTGGGCGACAGCGCCCGCGCACTGCGGGAGTACCTGGGGCTGCAAGTCTACAAGAAGAATGGGTGGTTAGCGGAAGATGGCTCTAAATAGTGTTCTGGAAGTCGGGTTGCGTTTATTGCGCATACGGGACGGCCAACGGCTTTTACCACGAAGACACGAAAACACTAAACGGCAGGGCCGGCCCCGGCACGCGCGTCTCAGCCGTTTCGTGCTCTCGTGTTTTCGTGGTCAATCTTGCCCCTGGCTCCGGCCACGCGGGGCCTGGATTTCACGCGCCTGGGAGGTCCTCTTGATGGCTGCCATCGCGAGTTCAGCGGCCTGCTCGGCCTTTGCCGCCGGGGAGACGAAGCCCCATGTCCTCACCGTCACCACCCCGATCCTCGAAGCCGAGGACGGGCTGCTGCTCGGGAACGGCGACCTGTCGGTCAGCGTGTACCAGACGCGCGACCAGGTGCGCTGGCGGTTCGGCAAGGGGGATGTCTGGGACCGGCGGATCGACCACAGCGACGACCCTACGCCCCCGACCATCAAGGAGATCGCCCACGGGATCGCCGTCGAGGGCTGGAAGTGCCCGCCGTATGGCGATGCCGAGCCGGTGGCGCTCAAGGGCACCGACAACCCCCAGCGGATGAAAGAGCTGTGCAAGGGCGCGCCACCGAGCTATACGAAGCGGCCATTCCCGTGCCCGAAGCCGGTCGGCGAACTCGCCCTGCAGCTTCCGCCGGACCTGCCGGGGCTGACGATCCGGCAGGAGCTATCCATAGAAGAGGGCATTCTACATATAGTATGTACGTCGCAGAACGGGGTGGAAGTGCGCCTGACGTGCTATATCCCGCCGCAGGACAATGTACTGGTCGTGAGGTGGGAAGTGGTGAACTGGGGCGACGCGACGAAGATCGGCAACAGGCCGCCACTGCGGTTCGCCCTGTACCGCTGGGCCGACCCGGACGCCCTGCAGTTCGGGCAGCAGTACTTCGCCGCGTCCGGTCACGGCGGCTTCCTCACCTTCGACTTCGCCAAGATCAAGCCGCTGCCCGCCCCGACGGTGCGCGAGACCGCCGGGCGGCGGGTCATCGAGCAGACTTTCCCGCCGGAGCCGACTTTCCCGCAAGGCTTCCGCTACCTGATGGCCCCGTTTGCGTCGGAGGGCGGCGTCGATGCGATCGACTGCGGGGCGACGAAGGAGGCGCGGCTGCAGGTGCAGGTGCCGCCGACCGCGGCCAGCGGCTGGCTGGCGGTGGCCGTGCCGTCCTCCAGCGACGGCAAGGGGCCTGACGCCGAGGTCGCCCGGATCGCAGGCCTTCTCGCCGACAAGGCGCAGGTCGGCAAGTGGGAGCAGGAGACGAAGGCCTCCGCGGCGGCATTCTGGGCGCGCTCGGCGGTTAGCATCGCCGACCCGCTGCTCGAGAACCTATGGTACGAGACGTACCACGCCCGCCGCTGCAACACGAAGGCCGGCAAGCCGCCCCCGGGGCTGTTCCTGCCGAGCACCGTGCGCGACTTCTCGCACTGGCACGGCGATTACCACACGAACTACAACCTCCAGCAGCCGTTCTGGGGCGACTTCACCGCGAACCACACCGATCTGGGGGATGCGTATTTCGACGCGATGGGGTACTTCATGCAGATGGGCAAGATCATCGCGCAGAAGTACTACGGCACGCGCGGGGTCTTCATCCAACTCTCGGGCTATCCGATCGTCGCCACCGATGATGTCCTGGGCGCGGTGCCGATGGGTCGGATGGCCTACATGACCGGCTGGGCTTCGACCTTGTACTGGCAGCGGTACCTCGTGACCCGGGACGACAAGTGGCTGCGGGAGGTCGGCTATCCGGCCATCAAGGACTGCGCGCTGTTCTACCTGGACTTCATGCAGAAGCGCGAGGACGGCCTGTACCACATCTTCCCCTCGAACCAGGGCGAGGACGGGTTCACCGGCGAGGCCAAGGACTATACCGACCGGGCGCAGGTGATGCGGTTCGCGCGCTACTGCCTGCGGAGCGCGGTCTGGGCCAGCGAAGCGCTCAAGACCGACCCCGAGCTTCGCGAGCAGTGGCGCGACCGGGTCGAGCACGCCGCCGGGGACGACGGCAGGCCGCCGTATAAGATGGCGGGTGTGGAGAAGTTGTTCTACGAGACGAACCCGCCGGAGTTCGGCGACGCCCATCCGTACAAGCCCGCGCCGCATGATGAGAAGGCCGGAGCCTGGCCCGAACCCGGCGAGTGGCTGAACACCTGGTACGCCGGCCAGTACCCCATGTGCGCGATCCCCAACCTGCGCGCCGTCGGCCTCGACGCCGAGCGCGCTTACAAGGGCCTCCACCGCATCGTCGAGCGCTGGCGGCACCCGAACGGGCTGATCTGGGCGATGAGCGTCGCCGACTACGGCCACGCCGGGGCCTGGACTGAGACGCTGGGCATCTGCGCGCCCCTGCAGGAGATGATGCTGCAAAGCCAGGGCGAGGTGCTGCGGCTGTTCCCGTGCTGGCCGAACAAAGTAGCCGCAAGCTTCCGCGACTTCCGCGCTGTTGGAGCATTTCTTGTAAGCGCAAGCTGGGCCGACGGCGCGGTAGCGAGCGCGAGCCTCCTCAGCGAGAAAGGCGGCGCCTGCCGCCTGTACTCGCCGTGGCCCGGAGTAGCGCCAAAGGTGCAGACCGCCGACGGGAAGGCGGTCGCGGTGACCGGCCCGACGGACGACATCTACAGCTTCGAGACGACGGCGGGGGAGAGGTATGAGGTGAGGAGGTAAGGGATCGGTTCGGTCCCGTGAAGCGCAGTGTTCTGTACCACAGCCAGTGATACGAGAAGGCTATCGCGCGGCCGTGGAGGCGAATGGCCGTTCGATTTGGTGGTAAGTGGAGGCTGCTAACTATGTCGAGGTGGGCCGCTGTTGCGGTGATCGTTGTGGTTGTGATGCTTCTCGCGGCCCTGACGCCGGCCACTCGTGCGCGCGGCGACGCAGTGTACCTGACCTGCGTCGATGGACGGCTTCGTGCGACCGATAGGGCATCGGCAGTGTTCGGCTCCCGCGATGGTCGCACTCTGACCGAGATAGTCGTGCCCGCGCCGACGCGTGGCGTGGTAGTGTGCATCAACCTCTCGGTGCCGCAGGACCGATCTCCTGGAGTATGGCTGGTCGCCGATCCGGCTGCGCCAGTCGACCTACTACACCCGCACGTGCTGTTGCCGCCCGAGTGGAATCCATTCGACGTGTGGCGCAAACCGGGCACGATTACGCTCCCGGTAGCACGCGTGCTGTCGTGGCCTCGGCTCCGTGTGTCAGCGGCGGCGTATTCCGGTGGCGAAACGCACATAGCCACAAACTGGGGAACGCTTCGGGTGTACGATTCCCACATGGAGTGGGTGGCCCCGTACCACACATTCCCCGATCCGGACGATCCGCTGTATCGCAGCAACCTGACTGCTCTCAGCTCGTACTCCACCTCGCCGAATCCACTGTACATGGTCGCTGACCACGAAGGCAACCTCTGGTGCAGATCGCAAACAACTGTCGAAAACCCCGGCGCGTGCTACGTTATGCCGAAAGGCACATGCCCACCCCCCCGCGACTTGGGTACGGTTGCCCGCAAGACACAACGCTGGCTGCTCAAATGGCGTGCCCCGGCCGCGGCCCTTGCCGGCGACGCCGTTGGGGTAGGGCTTTGGACATACGGATTGGGCCCTGATGGCAGACCGGGCATTTTTCACGTACTAGCCTCAACGCTGGAGGCTTTCAAGCCTGAAGCCACCGAGTCAGCACTGCCTCCGGGCCTCCGGGCACCCGCACTGGATCGCCCTCTCCTCGCTGCCAGCCTGGACCGGAAGGTCTGGCTCGCTGGCGATAGCCTCGCCGGGGCCAAGGTCTTCATGTTTGACGGCAAGGCGATCACCGACATCACGCCGCCCCCTGAGTTGCTCCAGGGCCGCCGCTTCACCCAACTGCTCACCGATAAGGCCAGCAGGCTATATGCGTCCACTGATGGCGTTGGTGTGCTGGTGTATGACGGAAAGACCTGGGCATCCCATGCCATCAACGCTGCCATCCCTGAAGTCATGGGCGCGGGCCTCAAGCAGGTAAGTTGCATGACCATCGATAACCAGAGTAACCTCTGGGTCGGCTGCGACAACAACGTCATCTGCTGGCGAGAAGGGAAGTAGACGCATTCATACCGAGTTCACTGATCGCCATGCACGGCTCACAGCCGTCGCTCATCCTGTTCAGTCCGACTTAACAGTACAACGCACGTGGCCACTTATCGTCTGCTGCGGCAGATGCAGGCGGTCACGCACCCGGAGGGTAATGTATACAGCTTTAAGACGACGGCGGAGGAGAGGTATGATGTGTATGAATGGGTAGAGATGAGTTCAGTCTTTGTGAAACACAGTACTATGAGGCAACTGCAAGAGTCTGTAGGAACACTCTCCAGAGTGCGACCGGACCCTATAGTGTGCTAGAATAGCGTCTATAGAGCCAGTTGCAAAAGTCGCGATGTAGGTGCATTTCGCCC
>CAYWBK010000127.1:11128-14256 GCA_964455745.1 uncultured Armatimonadia bacterium | reverse complement strand
CCCCCCGCCGTCTCGCGCGGCCTGGGGCCGGATACTTCGACCGCCGGTGAGGCTGGCGATCTCGTAGTCCGGCCCCTCATCGGACTGACGGCCCAGACAGCGGCTGTCACTCCGCCAGATACAGGTCCTTGAACGCCAGCGGGCGCTTGGCTTCGCCTATGCCGGGGGTCAAGCCCATCCAGTAGGCTCGACCGTTGCCGTTGTTTTGGTTGATGATGAAGTCGAAGCCGAAGACCCTCCCGGGCGCAGGTTTGATGCCCAGAAGGTCCATGCCGCCTGGTAGATCGTCTCCTCGCCCTGGCGGCTGCCGAACACCGGCACTTCAATGCGCTTCATCTCCGGCACCGTCTCGTGCGCTTTCATGCCGTTCGGGCCGAGAACCAGGCCCAATTCCCTGTCGTCGGCGTCGTAGCCGCCGGTGGTTCCGGCGTCGTTGAGGGCGTCGATGCCGATCTGGATCGAATCGCCGCCCCAGAAGCCGTTCGGGTCGTCGTTGGGAGCGAAGTGGACCTTATCGTGCACGCGAGCGGTGAAGTACAGATAGCGCTCGTCCCAGCCGACCCAGGCTTTCGCGCTTAGATCGTTCGGGGAGTTCCAGCCGATGCCGGGATCGGGCGGATATACCTGGGCGCGTTGGTCGAGCACGAAGCCGGAGCGCTTCTCCCACGCGGACAGGTCGCCGTCCAGCTTCACGTCGGTGACTTTCGGACATGGCGCAAGGTCCACGCGGGCGGCGAAGGTCGTCGTCACGCCGTTGACGGTCAGCGTGACGGGGATCCCGCTTCCCTGGCGCTGGAGCAGGTCCGCTGGCGCGGGCAGCGTCTCCGTGACCGTCTTGCCGCCGGGCACGGTGATCGTGGCCTTGGCCGCCCCGGCGGCGAGCGTGCCGGTCACCGGCTGAGGTGTGACATTGCGCAGGCGGGCGGCGATGTGGCCCAGGTCGGCGATATAGGCGGTCTCCAGCTTCAGCGGATCGGCGGTGGTGATCGCGGCCCGGCGCAAGGCGGCGCAGACCGAACCCGCAGCGGGGGCGGCGAAGCGAACGTAGATGGGTGAGCGATCCAAGGCCACTGTCAGCGTCCCGCCCTTCTCGCCACCCGAGATGCGCTTGCCCATGATGTCGCAGACGTTCCACGCCGCGGGCATCGACGCCACGGACATCGCTGATCTGTCGCCCTCGGACCACAGGATCAGGGTGCCGTCGCCGGTTTCGTCCGAGGTGAAGCAGTGCGCCTGGATGAGAGCGCCTATGTCCGGTGAGCGGAAAGGCGCGGCGTGATAGAGCATCCGGGAGAGGGTGGCGTAGGCGAGAGCGGCGGGCAGCGGCTTGCCCTCGCGGAACAGGCCGTACTCGTACCCGCCCTCGTTGCAGCCCTCCTCGAGGAACCAGAAGTACCGCTCGACGCCTGGCACCGAATGCGCGATGGTCATCGACTGCACCAGGCAGTTCGCGAAGTCGCGGGAGTAGCCGCTGAGCGGGTCGGTCTTCACATCCAGACCCCAGCCCTTCTCCCCGACCCAGAAGTGCTGCTGGCCGCCGTAGCGACGGATCATGGCAATCGTGTCGAGGCACTTGCGGCGCTCTTCATTGCGCACCGGCCACATCGGCTGCTGGCCGTCGCCGAAATAGCGGACCCCGGCGTAGGGGTGGCCGCTGTACACGTCAATGCAATCGCCTGCCTTCGCGAAGATAGCGTTCGAAAACGGCAGGCCGCTATCGTAGTCGCCGCCGCTCACGTCGATACCGGCGACGCGGGCTTTGGGCGCGCCGCGGCGGATTGCCGCCGAGCCGGCGCGCAGGATCTTCAGGTAGCGCTCGACCCCGGCGTCGAACTTGAGGCCCTCCTGCCACATGCAGGTGAGATCGGGTTCGTTCTGTATTTCGAAGGTGTCCACCTGGCCGGCAAGCTTGCGCGTGGTCTCCTCCACGAAGTGTGCCCAGAGGGCCACGCGCTCCTCGTTGCCCTTGCCCTCCCAGAAGGCTTCAGCCCCCGCGAGCTTTGCCGCCCAGTCCGGCGGGTAGGCGGTCATGTTGTACATGATGAGCTGGTGGTTGCGGCGAATTGCCTCGGTGTCGCCCGTGCGGATGATGCCCCGGTTCATCTCCCCCCAACGCCAGTCCATCCCCGATCGCACCCACTTCACGCCCAGGCGCTCCGTGCGCGCGCCGTCGGTGGTCTGCTGGATGGCGAAGAAGCTCTTCGGGTCATCGACCCCGAAGTTGCGCGGCTTGTCGGTCACGACCACCCCGGTTTTCTCGGTGGCGACGGGCTTGCCGTCGCGGGTGAGTTCGGCCGTGAGGCGATAGTACGCGGGCCGCGAGGCGTCGAGGGTGACGGTCTTGCGGATCACCTGGCGCGGCTCGGCGCGGAGGCGCTCGACCGGCATGTTGCGACGCGCCCCCCACCAGTCATCGACGGTCAGGGTTAGTGCGAGGTCGGCACTCTCATCGACGCGGTCCTCGACCGTGACGGTGAGCGGAACGCCCTTGCCGCCGGTGAAAGCGACATTGCCGGGGTCGGGAGTGGACATCGCGATCCCGTAGTACATCGTGGCGTCGCTGGTGATGAAGGCGAGGTCGCGGATGAACAGCGCGCCCTTCGGTGTATTGCCCTTGCTCGCACCGATAAGGATGGTCTTGAGGGGATAGTACCAGTTGCCGTCGTCCTTGCCGTGCCAGTGGCCGCCGAAGGTCTTCGTATCGAGAGGCAAGACGATCTTCTGCCACTTGTCACCCTGGATGGCAAAGCCGCCGGCGTGCTCCTGCTCGGTCGCGTCTGCGAGGCGGATGAAGCCGCCGTTGGCGCCCTCCTGGCGGATGTTGAAGCTGATCGCGGTCGCCGAGGGGATGCTCAAGCTTCGCATGGCCGCCACGTAGTTGCCGCCGCCGGTGAAGTCGTAGTCGAGGCGCAGACACGGTCCCTTTTCGGGGTCTTGCGCGAGAGAGACCTTGCCGTCAGCGCCGGGGAATTCCCAGCCGAGGTTCGTCGACCACGAAGCGGCGCTGTCGCAGCGGTCGACGAGGGCCTCCTTGGGGGTCTGGGCGAAGGCGGGGAGGGTGAGGAAGAGGAGGACGGCGACCGTACCCACGGCACGGCTAACGGCAACCTCACCCCCGGCCCCTCTCC
>CAYWBK010000127.1:0-11028 GCA_964455745.1 uncultured Armatimonadia bacterium | reverse complement strand
ACGGCGACCGTACCCACGGCACGGCTAACGGCAACCTCACCCCCGGCCCCTCTCCACAAGTGGAGAGGGGAGAACGGCGCACGGCCGCCTACCCCCTCGGTCGCCTGCGGCGACCGCGTCCCCCTCCCTTGTAGGGAGGGGGAAACGGCAACCTCACCCCCGACCCCTCTCCGGGCCGCGCGCAGCGCGGCAAAGTGGAGAGGGGAGAACGGCGCACGGCCGCCTACCCCCTTGGTCGCCTGCGGCGACCACGTCCCCCTCCCTTGTTGGGAGGGGGGAACGGCAACCTCACCCCCGGCCCCTCTCCGGGCCGCGCGCAGCGCGGCAAAGTGGAGAGGGGAGAACGGCGCACGGCCGCTTCTCCGGGCAATGCGGATGTGGGTGGGCATGGATCGCATCATTAGTACACCTCGATCTCGGCGATGTGGACGCCGCAATTGGCGCTGTTAGAGAGCATCGTGACGCGCACGTAGCGCGCCGGGCAGGGGGCGAAGGCGTAGGTGTCGCCCGCTGCGGTTGCGAGGGCGTCGTTGCGCTTCTCGCCGACCTTCTGCCACGTCTTACCGTCGGGTGAGACCTCGACATAATAGTGGTAGAAGCGCTTGTCGCCGTGGTAGTTGGTAACCTTCACGGTGCGGATCGTCTGGACCTTCTCCAAATCGACGCACAGCCACTGCGCGGGCGGCAGGTCGGCGGCCCAGTAGGTGTCGGGGTTGAGGTCGGTGGCGTATTGCACCGGATACCCGAGGCCGTGCGGACCCTCGGGGCGGGCGGTGTAGTCGGAGCATGTCGCCGGCTTGAAGGCGGCGAGATTGGCGGCCGCCTGCGGGCCGGCCTTTGCTTTCTGGTCAGCGAGGTAGCGGGCCAAGGCGGCCTCGTTGGCCTGCTTCTGGCGGGCAAGCTCGGCACGGCGGGCCTCCCGGCTGCGGAAGCCCTCCGGGGCGAGGCGCGCGTAGTCCTCAGGGCCGTGAATGGCGGCGAGACGCGGGAGGTAGTACTCGCGGTAGACCTTGTCCTCCTCGGGGCTGAGGAAGTAGGGCCTGCCGCCCACGGTCTGTGCGCCAGGCCAATAGGGGATGCGCACATTGGCCTGCAGCGCCCAGTCGATCATCGTCTTGTCGACCCGGCAGGCATCGTAGCATAGCGTGCCGATGGCGTTGCTGATGTTCAGGCCGGAGACCTCGTAGCGCAGGTAGATTGGATCGACGCGCCGCCGGTCCTGGCACTCCCCGCGGAGGATGTAGTCCGTCCACGTGTCCACGAAGGGGCAGTAGACGCCGAGGCTGTGCCAGGGGAGCGGGGTGAAGGTGGCGTGGAAGTAGAACAGGCGCGAGCCGAGCATCTCGCGCGTGCGGCGGGCGCACTCCCAGGCTTTCGGCACATCGAGGAAGACGCCGTCCCAGTACACCCCGTCGAGGTCCAGCGTGTCGAGCATCCACCGGGTATGGTCGAGGAACAGGTCGACCGCATTATCGCGCAGCTTGCCCCCGTTGATGAAAGGATCGCTGCCGTCGTCAGGCAGCTTGTCGAAGGGGACGTAGGCGGGCGAAAAGTACAGCGGAGAGCAGTAAAGCAGCGTGCGGTAGCCCAGCTTGCGCGCGAGGGCGAGGACCTCGTGCGTGCGCTTCGGGTCGCGAAGCTCTGGGCGCGCAGTGGTGTAACCGTTCCAGGTCTCCAGATGCAGGACGAGGACGTTGGCGAACTTGCGCCAGGAGGTCAGTTCCTCGTCGCTGGGCAGCGGGTGGTCCGACCAGCCGGCGTCCCTGCCGATGAGGCTGGGGAAGTAGTGGACGATGCGGTCGGAGCAGTCCTGCCGCCAGTTGTACTCGCGCGGCGGGCACACGGATAGGAGCAGCCTGGAATCGGCGGGCATGTCGTAGCGGAGCGTGAAGCCGCCGCCGCCTCGCGTGACCGTTGGATGCACTTGCCGGGCGGCGAGGAAGTATGCTCCGAACCCGCCGCGCTCGTCGAGGGCCATCGCCGCGCCCTGCTGCTCCTGCAGGTACTCGGGGCGGAAATTGCCGGAGATCGCGATCGACTGCGGGCGCGGGAAGGTCAGGCTGAGGACGGAGTCGCAGTGGACCTCGACGCGCAGGCCCGAGGGGGCCTCGAATACGGCGACCTCGCCGCTGCGGGAGACGCGCTTGAGGCTGCGCAGCAGATCGGCGGGAACACGCAAAACGCCGAGCGAGCGCTGGGCGCCGATGCGCTGTGAGAAAGCGATCTCGCCCGCATCGGGCCGCACGTCGAATACCGCGCCAGTGGTGACGGCTTTCCAGCCGCCGTCATGGGCTGCGCACGACTCGACGCGCATGTCGAAAGGCGCCTGCAAGGGCGCGGCGGCGGCGGCAGTCAACGCGGCCGCGAGGACTGCGCAGGCCTGTAACAGGTGCTTCATGCAGCTCTCTCCAGAAATCACAACTGCGCGGCGCGCCAGTTGACGATGTGTTCGGCGATCTCGGCGACCGGCGCCACCCAGATGCGCTGCGCGTTGTTCCGCAGGTGCACCAAAAGCTCGCGGAAGTCCACATCGGCGACGGACAGGTGGCCCTCATGGATGCCGTGCATGGTGAGGATGCCCCAGCGCCCGCGCGTGGCGCTCTGCTCGGCGAGGCCGACGAGGTGCGGCCCGCTGGAGCGCTCCACCGGCCACGACCACAGGTAGTGCAGGTCGCAAGTTAGCGGGTGATTGGGGACCTCGCCCTTGCCGCGCCCGGCGATGCAGTGCTTCGCGACGACCGGCACATAACTCACACGCTGCGCGCCCTCGCCGACATGCGCCTGATAGCACGGGTACGCGAACGAGCGATGCTCGCGTGGGTCAATGATTTGCAGGCGGCGCTGGGTCTCGGCGATGTCCTCTTCGAGATGCGCCAGGGTCAGGTCCTCGAGGCCGCAGTACGAATGATCGTCGGTAAAGCCGCGCGAGCACACATGGCCCATCGTATGGTTGCCAAGCTCATGCCCGGCGGCGGCAACCTCGCGCCACGGCGCGAGAGTTTCCTCCCAGTCATCGCCGCGCGGATTGAGATAGAACGTGCCGCGAAGGCCATGATCGTTCATCATCGGGATCGCGGTGGTGAGCTGCGAGGAGACGCCGTCATCGAAAGTGATCGAGAGTGCGCCCTCGTAGCCGTCGGGCCAGGGGGAGGGGGGAGAGGATGGCATGGGTTGGGGCTCCGGTGGGTACTGGATGCTGGATGCTGGATGCTGGATACTGGATGCTGGATACTGGATACTGGATACTGGATACTGGATACTGGATGCTGGATGCTGGATGCTGGATACTGGATGCTGGGAACGGCTATGCAGTTGCGTTGATCTGGTCGGATAGGAACTGGAAGAGGCGGTCGCAGTGAGGGCAGGCTGCCCGCACCTTCTCTGCGTTGAGCAGCCGCAGTATCTCAGGGGCGTGGCGGAGCTTGTGGTACCTCTCTGGACGGCCTGTCTTGCGCGTGGCTCGCTTGAGCGCAATGCTGAGTTCGCGCGGCGACTTGCTTTCGATGGTGTCCGTGGATGGAAGCTTCGTGGCATCGAACCCCCTGATGTAGAACCGGGCGAGAGCTTCAGGGTCAGCGACCAGCCATGCCTCCATCGCCTGGACCATGAGGTGGCACACGCTGTCGTCGTCCGCCGTCAGCGGCCAGTTCTTATCTCGGTAGGTGGCAATGTGCGACCAGCATGGTCCAGCCACAGAAGCTTCGGAGTCAAGCAAGAGCACGTTGAGATCATCGCGGTCGTACTCCAGGGCCTCCACGAATGCACGATAGGTCTCATCGCGTCCCCCGTGCGGTACGACACGCAGGTCCATGTTCCTGTCGCGCGCCGCGCGGCGTAGATCACCGAGAAAGGCCTCAAAGCCCAACCGCAACGCCTGGCGTTTGTCTTTGTCCTTGGGATCACCACCGCCCTCGACGTAGATGACGATGGCCGCGATCATAGGGTGCCACCTAACCGCCCGGTCAGCCATAGCTCCCCCAGTGAGTAGTCGGCCAGCCACTTCCTTAAGCGATCCCCGCCGAGCCGACGCAGATGACTGCCGTCCCTGGTCCGTTGGCAAACCAACACCGATTCTGGCACCTCTGTTAGAGCTGACACAAGCAGGTCGGAATGAGTCGTAACGATGATTTGGGCACGCTCCGAGGCCTCAACCAGGAGTCTCGCGAGGGTCGGCAGTATATCCGGATGAAGACCGAGTTCCGGTTCCTCGATGCAGACTACGGGCGGCAGGTCGGGATGACATAGGATCGCGAGAAGGCAGAGGTAGCGAAGCGTGCCGTCGGAAAGCCGCGCGACCGGTGTCTCGCTGCTCAGGCCTGCTTCGCGCAGGAACACCTGCATGGTTCCGCCGACCAAGTCGGTTCCCATATCTTCAAATTCCAGACAGAACTCGCCCAGATACTTGAGCAGAAGCTCCTTGCCTCCGATCTTGTTGAGCAGGCTGTGAATCACCAGGCTGAGGTTGCTCGCGTCTTCTGCCAGAAAGTCGCCTCGGAGGTCGGCTTGTTGTGGAAGACGCAGTGGACTGCCGCGGCCAAGGCTCCAGTCCCGGTAGATTCCGGTCCGGTCATAGATCGACGCGAGCAAGGCGAGACTCCGATACTGCACCGGGTCCCGTACCTGCGATAGTATGGACAGGCCTCGGCGGATCTCAGCCCTCGGGAGGGCGGCCATGCCTCGCCCGCCTCCGTCTTCAGGCTGCAGGATGACGTCCTCCGGAAGGACATTCGGGTCATTAGCATAGAGAGCGGATTCCTCGGGCAGGCTGACGATGCGCTCCCTCGCGACCTCCGGATACGCCCCTAACGCGCCAAGCTGGATTTCGTGGCGCAGCGGCATGGGCGGAGGCCCGGATACCTCTGCAGTGATCGAGGCAACGGGCGCGTGATCCGCCCCTTTCCACAGCCATTCGCCGATCCCGCCGCCGTCGCGGATCAGCGAAGTCCAGTCTCTCGTACTCGACCGCAGCAGGTCCAGTGCCGCGATGAAGTTCGACTTCCCCGATGCGTTAGGCCCGATCAGCACGTTCAACGGGCGTAGTTCGATGTCCACACCCTCAGGTCCGAATGAGAGGAGGTTCTTGATCGTCACTCGCTGCAGCATCTTGCGTTCAGCCATCGTGGCTCCTCCCTTTCATCCTACACCATCCCTCTGTCCGGTTCGACGTATTCGCCCCTCAGGATCAGGTGCGCTCGGTCGCCGTAGGAGACCTTCTCGGTCTGCGGGACTGTGCGCCAGATCAGGAACTGCTTGCGGATCGAAGCCAGGAACAGTGTATTCGTTTTCCGCCAGCTTGTCACATCTCCCGCGAGGCGGTGCAGGCGGATGAGAATCTGGTAGATGTCCCCATCCTCGGTCGGCTCGCAGGCCAGCTCGAAGTCCTGACTTACCCCCAGATCGTACGGCGCCAGCCACATCCGCAGGCGGACGTACACTCCTGCGCCGGTCTCGCCGGTGGCCTCGAGGCGCACGTCCTCGGCGAGGAACTCGCCCCCGGCGTAGCCCACGTAGTCGTCGAAGAACTCCTTGAGGAACGCCGACACGCCCCAGGCGTCGCGGCCGGTGACCGTGAACGGGAGGCGGATCGTCATATCATCGCCGACCGGCTCGGGGAGCGACCAGCGGCGCTCGATGCCGGGCGACGCGAGCTGCGAGGCCTTCTTGCTGGGGTACAGCGTCGAGAGCAGCACCACCGCGACGACCACACACGTCACCGCCACGGCGGAGGTCGAGGAGTAGTTCAGCTCCAGCCCGCCGGTGGCGTGCAGCGAGAACAGGATCTTGGCCACGATCTGGCCGATGAGGTAGCCGACGATTGCGCCGAGGTTCGCGAACACCGAGGCCTCGGCGAGGAACAGCATCGACACATGCACCGGCGCGAGGCCCAGCGAGCTGTAGATGCCGATTTCCCGCGTGCGCTCGTAGACGGCCCCCAGCATCGTGTTCAGCACGATCAGCGCGGCGATGATGATCGGGACGATGACCGAGCCGGCCCCGCTGAAGCCAGGCAGGTCCGCCGAACTGAACAGGTACGTCTGGTCGCCGATGCCGGCGTAGACCGATAGCGCGAATCGCTTCATCATCCGCTCCACGCCCGCTCCGACGGTCGAAGGGTCGTTGTAGCGGACCGCGACGGAGCGCAGTGTCCCCCCCAGTTCGAGAGTGCGGTCATACGGGAGGATGATGAGCTTCTCGGGGCCGTAGTGCTTGTACTCCTGCAAGAGCGACTGCGCGCCGGTCTGGCCTAGCTGCGAGCGCTGGGCGGCCTGCTCCTTGAGTTCCTTGATGACCTCGGGGCGCAGCATCGCATAGTTGACCGGGGTCATGTTCTCGCCGTCGAGGTCTACGATGGCGCGCAGGCGCTTTTCGTCGGCAATGCCGACGACGCGGAAGGTGGTGCCGAACAGCTCGATGGACGCCGAGCCTACATCCTGCAGGCCCATACCCAGCGCCTGAGCCACCGTTGCCGGGAGGACGACCGCGCTCTTCTCGCCCGGCAGGAGGAAGCGCCCGGCCACAATCGCGCGGCTTACCGCAGTAACCTTGTCCTCCTGCGGCGACAGGCCGAGGATGCAGCTCACCGTGTACCGCTTCGACGGGTCACTCGCCAGCGCCAGATCGATGATCTGCTCTTTCTCGATGTCGAGCGAGGCGTACCAGGCGCGCGGGGCGACGCTGCCGTACTGAGACAACTCGTTGGCGATGATGTCCGCCGTGGGGCCTTCGAGCGGCATCCAGGAGCGGTCGCGGAGCATCACGCCCGGATATGCCGGCGCTTTGTTGAGAACGATCTGGTTCGTCTTCAGCCGCGCGACGACCGAGGTAAAGCTTAGAACGGTGAAGGTGAGCAGTATCAGCGTGACGGCGGTGAGCGCGGTGCGGGCAACCCGGCGGCGCATGTTGGCAATGCCGAGGGAGAAAGCTGCCGCGGTGGCCGAAAGACGCCCGACATCGGCCTCGTGAACGCCGCCCCGCGACTGTTTCATCGCCTTGAGTTCCTCGTTGAACTTCCGGGTGACGATTGCGATGACCAGCACGGCGAGGGCCATGATGATGAAGGCGAGCAGGATGATCGGCGGGGCCTGGGTAAGCGCGAATGCCGGGTGCACCGCGGCGAGGGCCGCGAAGACCACCGCGAACACCGCCACGGTGCCGATGATCTGGCCGATGATCGTGCGCGAGGCGATCAGGAGGCGCTCGCCGAAGAATGCGAACGGCAGCAGGAAGGCGAGGTAGAACAGCACGCCCTTGATGACATCCCGTTCCGTGTCTTTCACATCGGGGTAAGCGCGGGATTCGTACCCCCAGGCGTGGCGGGCCGCGGCGAGGGCGGTGTCATAGCGGCGCTCGCCGATGGCCTTGCCGGAGATGTCGAGAGCCTCTTTCGACAGGGAGTGCAGCTCGTCTAGGCGGGAGTTGGTGATCCCGTACCGCCGCAGTTTGGTCATCCGGGTCTCGTCCAATACCCACATGTCATGCGCGACTTGCAGCGGGGTGAAGGGGATGCGTGGGGTGAAAGCCGCCCGGAAGCCCTCGCCGAGGGGATTGCGAGGCGTCGAGTTGATCAGCGCCATCCGCACGCCCAGAAGGCCCATGCCCATCGTGACCTGCAGGTCCACATCGGGCATCGAGTAGATGACCGAGCACGGCTCGACGTAGGAAGGCAACTCGGAGCCTGCCCCCGCCCCCGACGCGAGTGAGTACCCGTAGGAGATCGGTTCGCTGTAGTCCTTGGCGTTGTAGACGAACATCCGCCCGAGGGTTTGGAAGTATCGCTCGTCCACGAGGTCGAAGATGTCGGTCGGCACGCAGCGGAACACGACCACCGGACGGCGCAATCCCGAGCGTCCGAGAACATCGCGGGGGTATTTCATGTCGCCGTCGGCGCCCATGTCCGGGGCGTAGGAGATGTCGCCGCTCTTGGGGTCGAAAGCATACGCCTCCAGCCGCCCGCCCTCGGCCGCGGTGCCGCAGATGCGGAACTCGCTCGTCTCGTTGGCGATTTGCATGACCTCGGTGTGCACGCCCATCAACATGCGGGACGGCCCCTGCACGAGCACTAGAGCGCCGGGAACCACCGTGTTCGGCACGAAGCTCTCGCGCCGTCGGAATTCCAAGACCGTGCCGGTGACCTCCTCGAGGTCGTCGATCTTCTTGAGCGACTGGACGCGTTTCAGAGCGCCGGAGTCGAGGTTCGGGTCGTCCACGAACCGATACAGCAGGCCGGTGAGCAGCTTCGCCTGATTCACGATGTTGCCCATGTCCAGGCGGTCGAATGTGTCCAGCGGCGTATCGCAAACCTGGCGGGCATCGTTGACCGTGGCGAGGACGATCCCCGGTCGGCCGCCCCGGATGGCCAGCTCGTGATCGAACCCGATCTTGCCGGGGAAGTATGTGTACCACTCCCGGCCCTTCGTCGGATTGATGCCGTCCACGAACACGTCGGCGGCGGATTGCCCCAGGCGCGGGGCGATGTCCTCGGCCCAATCGGCGAACTGCTTGCCCACGGGGGAGTAGAAGCGCAGATATTGCGACTGGCTGTAGTACGAGCCGATCTGGAAGACGCCGACGGCCGGATTGTGGCTGCTGAGGTCCAGGCCGCAGAACATGCGAACACTGGTGAACTGGTCGAGGCGCTTCCAGATCGCGATGTCGTTTTCCGTGTTCGCCATCTCCGCACCGAGGCGGGCAATGCGATCCACGGCGGCGCGCGGGGGGATCGGCAACTGCCCGATGAGCACCGCAGGCCCCTGCCCGGCGCCCTTCTCGGGGAGGGTGTGGGTGGCGATCTGCTCGCGCAGCTTCGCGAGGTCCGTCTCGCATTGGGCCTTCAGGGACTGAAGTTCGGCGAGATCGCGCTCGTGCTCGCGCAGGCGGTCATAGCGCTGGGCCGCGCGGCGTGGCTCGCGGCCCCACAGCCGCGTGAACTCCCTCGCGCCGGCGAAGCACTGGAAGTGGCCGTCGGTGGCGAGGAAGATGACCGTTCGCGCCGGCGGGTGAGCCTTGAGCGCGCGGGCCATCTCCAGCATGGTCGCGATGCCGACCGCGTTCTCGGCTCCGGGGCTTAGTTGGGGGGCCACCGAGATCGAGTCATAGTAGGCTTCGATGATGATGGCCTGCTTCGACAACTCCGGGTCGCGGCCCGGCAGGATGCCGAGGATGTTACGGCTTGGCGCGTTGACCCAGGGCATGGAGGCGGTGAGGTGCCCTGTCGTGCGCCCCTGAGCGGCGGCGGCGATGATCGCGTCGGCGTCGCGGCCCTTGACGTAGAACCGGGGCACGTTTACCGGGCAGCGCAGGAACTTCATCTCCGCCTCGCCACGGGTTGTGCCCGAGGGTTCGACGAAGACCACCGCTGCGGCGTCGAGTAGCGGAGCGTTGAGCCAGCTTTGCTGGGTGTTGAAGTCGATGAGGACGATGCTATGCCGGGTGATATGGCCGTTGTAGTCGGATAGCCGCCCCTGGCCGACATAGATGATGTCTCCGTCGATGCCCTCGGGGGGCGCCTGGGAGGTGCGGACGAGGTTCGGCCATACGGCGGCGAGGGGGTAAGTGGCATCGCCGACCCGCAGCGACGCGCCCCGATCGAGGGGCGTCGGAAGATCGAAGCGCTGTGTGAGGACCTCGAGGCCGAGGTCGCGGAACTGCGCCTCGATCATGTCCGCGGCCCGGGCGTTGCCGGGGTAGCCGACCACGCGTGAGCCCAGATCGGTCAGCGCCCGCAGGTCGGCGCTGATCCTCGGCCCGCTGACGCTGGCGGCGAGGTCGGGGGGTTCGGGGGCCGCATAGGCGCACAGGCCGCCAAGCGCGAGGGTGACGACCCAGGACGCCCGGCACGCACGCCCGAAGGGGCGGCGGAACCATACGCTGGTGCCGACAGTCTGTCCGCGCAGCGATTGTTGCATGGAGGGCACTCCTGTGCGCCGGACGCGAATCAACAGGCCGGCTGGCGCGCAATACCGGCCACGTTGACAGCCCTCGCGGCATGACCGATAATCTTCGTCGCCCGCCAATGCCCGTCCTCCCTGCGCTGACGAGGAGTCCCGGCCTTCGGGGGCGAACTTGCGTTCAGTGTGAGGGGAGGCAAGCGCCGTCGTTCGACGCCTTGCGCAACCACCGTTGCTTGGAGAGAGACACATGGCAGATTTGAAATGCCCGAAGTGCGGCGCTACAGTTGCGCCGTCCGACATCAATTGCATGGATTGTGGCGTGGACCTTGCCATCGCCCGGATGCAGGCTCAGGAGGAGTTGCGGGCGTCGTCCATCGCCGCGACCCGCATCGGCCCTTCCGGGCCGGTGATCGCGGTGACCAACGCTGCTGCGGCGGGGATGATCATCCCCGGCGAGAGTTCCGACGACACGCGCCTGAAAGTTTTCGACAAGCAGCTCGCCGACCAGCTCAAGGCCGAGCGCGGCGCGGCACTTCTAACCGCTATCATTGGTATTGTGGCCGGGCTTGCGCTCCTGTGCATCGCCATCGGGGAGTTCAAGCACGTGGGCATGGAGGGCATCAAGACGATCAGCTTCAAGAGCCTCAGGGAGTCGGACGGGTTCAGCCCCGCGTTCATGGCCGTGCTCCTGCTGGGGAACGCCATCGGGGCTCTCCTGTGCGGCGTCGGGCAGACAAGGCGGTTCCTCGCCGAAGTCCGAGCCATCGCCCAGGTGGACCGGGGCGAGAAGCCGGAAGTCGTCGTGCTGAGCACCTGGTCGCAGATCGGGATGCTGGTGCTGGCCGTCTTCTGCCCTCTGTTCGGGATCGTCGTGGGCATCATGCTCAAGTTCTCGAAGGACAGTGACGTGAAGGCCCTCGGCGGGCAGATGCTGCTGTTCTCGCTGGGCGTCATCGCGCTGTTCATCGTGAACATCATCTGGGGGATAGCCGAGGCCGCGATGCCGAAGCCGGCACCGGCGAAGGCGTAGGTTGCGTCAGCGAGCGGGGCGGACCCACAGGCCGCTCTGCGGCCGGCCAAATGCCAGGGTCTTTTCATTGTCTCGTTGTGCTGTGATCGGCGGTGATATACAGTAGGC
>CAYWBK010000126.1:0-14290 GCA_964455745.1 uncultured Armatimonadia bacterium | reverse complement strand
GAGACCCTAACAGGCTCAGGGCTTCGCTGAACCAAACTGTCAAAGTTGCGCTAGGATTACGGCGCGATTCGATACCGGCAGCGGGCTGGACATCTACGTTAGGTCGCCCACAGAGGTCTATGCCGTCCACCAGGGCCCGGCAATAGCTCCAATACACGCGCTGCCGCAGATTGCTCCCGTCAGCCACGCTGAACGCCTGCTCGACAGGAAGTACGTGCTGGACTCGTTGTCGTCAAGGCTGGCGCCGCTGCATTTCCGGAACCAGCTTTATTACCTGCGAGAGCACCTGGATGGCTTCAGGGGCCTTGCAGAGGCCGCATGGCCGGGCCTGAAGGTGGGGGATCCGCAGGTCGACATGCTCTCGGAAGCCAAGCTTATCACCGTCGGTATCCGTGACGGCGACTTCACAGGCGAACTGGCGATCATGGGGCATGGCCTGCAGATGTGGCTGCAGACGATGTGGTTTCTCGCCCGCGCTGCAACTGACGGAACGGTGATACTGGACGAGCCGGACGTCTATATGCACGCCGACCTACAGCGCAAGCTCATCGGGACGCTCCGCAACAAGTACGACCAGACCATTCTAGCTACACACTCGCCTGAGATCATCGGTGATGTTGAAGCCGATGACATTATGATCGTAGATAGGCGGTACCCACGCTCGGAGTTCGCGTGCGACGAGCCGGGAGTACAGAGAGTGCTGGCAGGCCTCGGCAGCGCGCACAATCTGCAACTCATGCGCATTGCATCCGCGCAGCGCCTCGTGATCGTGGAAGGGGAGGACCTGAAGCTTCTCCGGCGTCTACAGGCCCGCTTAGGGCCAGGTGCCGCTGAGCCGCTGGACGCACTGCCGAACTTCCCGTTGGGAGGGGCCGGAGACTGGCGTAGCACGCGCCTCTTGCCGGACGCGCTGAAGAGCATGGCTGGTGAGGGCATAGTCGTCTACTGCGTTCTTGACTCCGACTACCGCCCATCGGAGCAGATTGCGGGAATGCGTGAGGAAGCGAACGGGTACGGGATTGAGTTGCACGTGTGGGAGCGCAAGGAGATCGAGAACTACCTGCTGGTGCCTACGGCCATCGCACGCGTGATGGCGCAGTACGTCTCGCTTGGCACGGAGACCCCCGACGCCGAACTGGTGGGGCGCAAGCTGGACGAAATCGCAGAAGCCCTGCAGGACACGGTTGTCGAACACACTGCGACCGGCCTGCAGCAGTGGGACCCCCGGCTGACGGCTGGCACCGCGTCCTCACGCGCTAAGAAACTCGTTACGACGGCTTGGCAGACCCAGTCTGGACGCCTTTCACGTATACCTGGCAAGGAGGCCTTAGGTAGGTTGCGAGAGTGGAGCCAGACTCAGTTCGGCGTCTCGCTGTCTGACGCCCGGTTGGTAAGCGCTATGTCGAGAAGCGACATACCGGAGGAATTGAGGGAGGTCATCGGGGCGATCGCAGGCAGACGCGGATTCCAGCACGAAGCGCCCATAGACTAACGACTGCCAGCGGGAGGACCGTGCACGCGCCGCGCCCCGTATCCTCTCTCTCACATACACGCCTCCATCACCTCGACCAGTAGCTCCCGGCTTGCGCCGCAGGGGGTCTTCATCAGGGCCCGGCCCATGTAGCGTAGCGAATCGTCTACGATGGCCGGGATCGCTGCCTCCTCCACGCCGAGGTCGCTTAGACGCACGTCCAGGTTCACGCGCTTGAGGAGGCGGTCGACCTGCGTCTCGGCGGCTTGCGGGTCTGAAGGGCCGCCGAGAAGCTCCGAGAGCCTGGCGAACTTCGCGGCATCCGCTTCCCAGCCGATCCGACAGTATGCCCGGAACAGTGCGGCGAGGCCTGCGCCGTGGGCTACTTGGGGATAGTGCCCGCTGATCGGGTGCTCCAGGCCGTGCAGGACGGTGCAGCCGCAGTTGCTGAGCGTCACCCCCGCGTGGACGTTCGCGAGGCTCATCATCGCCCGCGCCTCGCGGTCCGAGCCGTCGTCGAAGGCGCGCGGGAGGTACTCGGCGACCAGCGAGATCGCCCGCTCGGCGTTCACGTCGCCGAGGGGATTGCTGGCAGTCGAGATGAAGCCCTCGGCGGCGTGGCACAACACGTCGATGCCGGTGGCTGCGGTGGTCTCGGGCGACATCGTGTGGGTCAGCTCCGGGTCGCAGATCGACACGCGGGGGTAGAGCATGTCGCTGATGAGCGCCGCCTTCTCGCGAGTCTCGGTGATCGTGATGACGCCGATGGAGGTGAGTTCCGAGGACGTGCCCGAGGTCGTCGTCACGCAGACCACCGGCAGGACTGCGGCAGGGAGGCGCTTCTCGCCGTGCGGGCCGGGCATGAGGTACTCGCGGATCGGCTCTTCATGGACCGTCGCGACTGCGACGCCCTTGGCGGCGTCCATCGCGCTGCCGCCGCCGAGGCCGATGACGAGATCGCAGCCGTGCTCGCGTGCCATCCTGCCGCCGGCGTCGACCGCAGTGTCGGTCGGGTTCGGCGGGACCTGCTCGAAGGTGGCGCAGTCGATCCCGGCCGCGGCGAGCGACCTCGCCGCGCCGTCGATGTAGCCGTGCTTGCGGGCGGCGCTGCGGCCGGTGACGACCAGCGCGCGCTTGCCGAGGCCGCGGCAAAGCTGCCCGAGTTCGGCAAAGCGCCCTTCGCCATAGATGAGCCTGACCGGGTTATAGAAGCTGAAGGCGTCCATGTTCGTTATCCTTCCGTGCGCAGTCCGGGGCCGGGTCACGAGCGGGTCGGCCATCGGCCGAGCCTGGAGTTCGATGATCGCGAGCCTTGTCATGCCTGCGCGGACACATTCGTGCCCAGTGTCGGTCTGTCCTTCCCGCACGCCGGTGCAGCACCGGAGGAGCCGCCCTGCCCGCCGGGGAATTGCCGCAAGCCAGGTGCGGCACCCATGCGGACATCGCCCTGTCCGACCGAGGGGGCGCTGGCGGAGGCGCACTGACAGGAGGACGAAACAGATGCTTGACAATGTGCGCGCAGACATCGACCGCTACCGGTTTATGAACCGAGACAAACGGCTTTGGGTATTCGACCTGATTATTTCGATGGAATTCATGGGCTTGTGGGCCACGCTGGACTACCGAGCGCGGCGATGGATCAAGATGAAAGTGCGGGTTCCGGGCATCCGCCAACTGCTCAGACTTCTGACCTTCTTCTCGAAGTTCGCAGTTCAGACGACCACCGGCATCATACTGCCGAGTGATGCCGACATCGGCAAAGGACTCTACATCGGGCACTGGGGATGTGTTGTTGTCAACGGCGGCTCGGTGATGGGCGAGAACTGCAACCTAAGTCAGGATGTGACACTCGGGATCGCGGGTAGAGGGGATGAACGCGGCGCTCCGGTGGTGGGTAATCGAGTCTACATCGCCCCGGGTGTGCGCATCATCGGGCGGGTCACCGTGGGCGATGACGTCGCCATCGGCGCCAACGCGGTCGTCACGAAGGACATCCCCGATCGCGCGGTGGCCGTGGGCATTCCAGCCAAGGTCATCAGCTACGACGGCTCCGCCGACTTCGTAGAATACCGGCACATAAGCTCATAATGGGGATAGCAGAGCGGCCCTCGTTCCATCCGGTGGGCTCCCGGCTTACTTCCTCGCTGACACGAAATCGAGAGCCGCTTGCCAGTCTACCTGGAGCACGGGGTCGTCGTGGCCGCCGTTCGGGAGTTCCACGTACTTCACCCTCCGGCCAAGGTCCTTCAGGCGGGCTGCCAGGGCCTGTGTTGCGGATACCGGAATCACGGGGTCCTTCGCGCCGTGGCTGAGGTACAGCGGCATCGTCAAGCGCTCGGCGTTCAGTAGCGCGGAGCGATTGCGCAGTTCGGTGGGCAGGTCGTGGCCGTCTTCGGTGTAGTGCGCCCGGATCGCGGCGGCGATGTTCGGTAAAGCGCCCTCTTTACTATGCGATGCGAACTCATAATAGGACTGGATGTCGCCTGCGGGACACAAGGCGATCGCGCCGCTGAGGTCCTGGGGCCTCCGACAGGCATAAACGAGGGTCGATGATCCGCCCATCGAGCCGCCGCACAGGTACACCGGCACGCCGGGCCACCGTGTCTTCAGCAGCGCGATGAGATCGGCCACCCCGGCCTCGCCCAGTGGGCCCATCCAGCTATTGCCCCCGTACCAGGCCGTCACGTAGGCCCAGTTGCGGCGGAGGCACTCGCGCCGCAGCTTACCGAAGGCGTCGTTGTAGGCGCCCTCGGTCATGCCCTGGTATTCGTCGCTGTAGTGCCCGTGGAGATAGATGAGGACCGCTGCGGGCGGGTCCTTGGGCGCTGGCTGGATCAGGTAGGGCCAGCGCGAGCCGTCCGTCGAGCAGTTGAAGGTCTCGCGAACCGGCGCGGGGAGGCCGTCGGCAGCCGCGCCGACTGTGCATACGACGGCGAGCGCCGCTGCGAGGAGGGGTAAGGTCACGGTCGAACCTCCGACTGTATGGAATTCGCTCACCGTTGCGCGATCTCGGCGCGCGGGGACAGCACCGATGCGCGCTGGAGGGCCTGCTGGGCGCGCTTGTCCTGGCCGATGCCCCTGAAAGCGTCGGCGAGGCGCAGCCACACGAAAGCGGTGTATGGGTGCGCCATGGCGGCGGACTGCAATTCAACGGTGCCGTCCAGGCGGTCGCCGTTGAGGTACAGCGCCCAGGCGGCCAGGGCGGCCGGGGTGCCATCGCCGGGGTCTATCCGATCGGCCTGCTGGGCGAGACTTCGCGCCGACGGGAAATCCTTGTGCTCCCGAATGAGGACCATCGCAAGGCGCAGCTTGGAGTCTGCGGAGTTCGGGTCCAAGCCGACGGCCCTGGCGAACTCGGCCTCCGCCGCGGCGAGATTGCCGGCCCGTTCCTGGATGTCCGCCGCGGCGAAGTGCGCGGTCACGTCCTTCGGCCTGAGCCGTAACACTTCCTGGGACTGAGACAGCGCTGCCCGGATGTCGCCTTTCATGGCATACGCCGATGTGAGGTTCAGCCGGGCGATAAAGCTCGAGGGGTCGATGGCCACGGCTTTGCGCAGTTCCTCGATCGCCGCATCGGGGGTTTCGGCTGCGAGGAGGCATTGCCCGGCCAGTTCGTGGGCCCGCAGAGATTTGGGGCGCAGCGAGATGGCCCGGCGCGCCCACAGGATGGCGTCCCGAGGGGAACCGAGATTGAGAAGATCGGTTGTCAGCGCGCACGCGGCGTCGAAGGAATGGGGGTCGAGGCGGATCGCCGCCGAGTGGGCGACGAAAGCATCATTGTACCGGCTTGCCCCCGCGTAGGCGTTCCCCAGCTCGATGAACGCGGCCGGCGAATTGGGGTTGCTCCGCGCCGCCGCTTCGACCCGGCTCAGCGGCGTCTCCTGCGCCCGGCAACCGCACAGGAGGAGGACCAGAGCCGCCGCAAGCATGACTGGCGCGCGGAGGCGGTACTGCTCGGGAAGCCTCGGTGCGGTCATGGCAACGCCACCCGGTTGCCCCGAAGCTCGTGTGAGCCGTCGGGACGCGCGAACTCGTAGTAATAGTAGATCGCCCGCTCAGCCTGGACCGCCTCGATGTACCGGATCGTGCGGGAACTGTGCGGGGACAGGACGAACGGGCCTGCCGAGGTGAGGCGGCGCCAGTGGCGCATGTCCGCGCTCATGCAGATGCCCGCTTTCTCCTCGTAGTTTTCGGAGACATCGGCGCTGCCGTCGTACAGACCGACGAAGGCATGAGGCACGGCGAGAACGGAGCCGATCCGGGTGCAATATGAGTCCCAACCGTCCGCCGGGGGGGAGAGGATGTCGCCTTCCCACGTCCAGCGTATACCGTCGACGCTTGTGGCGAGGCCGGTGTGCGACTTGGTCACTCCCGTGTTGTAGATGTCTCCGGTGGCGTGCATGATCGCTTCCGTCTGCGGGTCCGCCGCCCGGGGGCGAGGCGCGTAACTCACGATCATGTGCAACAGACCGTTGAACTCATAGATCGCCGGGTCTTTGACGCCCTCGGCCCCGCAATCGTCGGCATCGAGAATCGGCGTGCGATGTCCGACGTCGAAGGCATCGGGCGACGCAGCCTCGGTCATCTCGATCCGCCAGCGACCGTCTTCGCCGACGAAGCTGAGGTACAGCCGCCAGAGGCCTTCGCCGGTTCGGTACAGGCAAGACTTCTCCATCGACTGAGTGCCGATCTGCTCTCTGGTCGCGCGCCAGATGTCCTCGAAGGCGAGGCCGTCGTCGCTTACGGCGATGCGGCAGTCCACGCCCCGGCCTAGTTCGCGAGGCTTGCGCATACGGTAGTACAGGTAATACCGGCCTGATTCAGCCTCGAATAAGGCGCTGGGAGCACCGGCCCAGAAGCCGGGGCCCTCGCCGAGGGGTTCGCGGATCGTGATTCCTGCAAGGGGGTCGAAGGCGAGCGGGTCGCCGAGCTGTCGTGAGTGTTGGCGCATCGGATTTGCGGGCATGGTATCCGGTCTTTCTCGCTCGGATGGTCTGAGACCTTCCGGAAGAGGGCTCTTCCTCGATGTGTGTGGGTCTGCCCGCCGATTGTAGGTTGAACTGCCGCAAGCGTGGCGGTGGGGTACGGCGAGAGGAACAGGATTGATAGGATTTGGAGGATTATGGCATGACGGATCGCTCCGTAGCAGCATAACCTTGACGGCCTGTCCTTTGGCTGTTGAATACGGCCCGAATATCGTCGATTACCTACGATTACTACGCCGCTTTGACAACCGGCAGATGAAGCGCTCGGAATGTTGTCAGAGGCTGACCGTATCGCAAGATGACGGGCGAACGGCATTGAACCACAGAGACAGAGGGCACAGAGAACGGCTGGGAAACGGCCGCGCCGGCCCACGATAGGCGTTAAGGGACGTTGCCGTTCTCGGTGTCCTCTGTGTCTCTGTGGTCCATCGCCGTCCATCTCTCCGTATCGCATCTCATTGCCGAGCAGGGCCGGCGCAACAGGCGAGTAATACTACCTACAACTGAAAGACGCACCTCCCGTAGCTTCCGTTTCTTGACAGGCCCTGAGCAGGACCGCATAATATGTGGCGGATTGCGGCGCTCGACACTGCCGGAACTGCAGATCGCGGAGGCTCTCATACACGTGAAAGACATCCCCACGGCTCGGGCCGTCGCTGCGTACATCGAGTCCCTGTCGCCTCCGCCGGGCAGCGAGGAGGGGTTCAAGTACGGCGACCCGGACGCGCCGGTCGAGGGCATCCTGGTGTGCTGGATGGCCACCGTCGCCGCTATCGAGCAGGCCGCCGCCGAAGGCTGCAACCTCATTGTCTGTCACGAGGACGTTTACTTCCCATACGCGTTTCTCGACCCCGGCCTGGAGAAGCATCTCACCTGGCGGGTGAACCGCAGCCGAATCAGCCGATTCGCGGCGCACGACCTGACGGTCTACCGCTCGCACTGCACACTCGACCGGCGCTTCATCGTTGAGGCGTTCCCGCAAGCCATCGGCCTGGAGAATCCCGTCATCCGGGAAGGGTACTACCTGATCTACGACGTTACGCCCGTCACCGTACTTGAGTTGGCCGCGAATGTGAAGTCGCGCCTCGGCCTGCCGGCGGTGCGCGTCACAGGCGATCCCGAGGCTTTGGCCTCGCGCATCGGCCTTCCTGTGGGCGGCATCGGTCTGAGCCTGAACATCGGATTCATCAACGCGCTTCTCGATTACGGGGCGGATTGCCTGATCGCCGGCGAAATGGATGAGTATGCGATGCGCTTTGTGGTCGATGCCGGGGCGCCGATGATCGAGACCGGCCATGCGGCCAGCGAGAACCCCGGCCTGCGGGAATTCCACCGGGACCTCAGCACCCGGTTCCCCGATGTGAGGGTCGTGTTCCACGAGTGCGACCGGCCGTGGTTGATGGCATAGAGCGCTGAGGAAGTTGGCGGAGGTTTTTTGGAGGAGCAGGAGGAAACCCCGAGGCGTGTGGTGAAATCACTCGCCCGTGCGGCCCTTGCGGGTGCAGTTGCTTACGCGTGAGTAACGGCGCGCCCGGTACGACAATGCGGCCGTCGGCAGTTTACCCTGTCTCACTTCCGTGACCGAGGAGTTGAAAGCCGTGGACGAAGCCACCAGGCGGTCGATCACCTGGGTAATCATCATCGGCCTGATCGGTATCATCGTGATCACAGCCACCTACCGCCGCGGGGAACTCAAGAGCCTCGCGTCGGTCATCGCGGACGGCACTCCGTCGCAACGGATTGCGGCGGTGAAGATCCTCATCGAGAAGCAGAAGCTCGCCGAGGCGCTCGATGACCAGCCGCGCTGGGTTCAGGACAACGCCATCGCCGCCATCGCCTACATCGGTGACAATGAGGCGCTCCTGCAGGCCATCGGCGCGAACTGGATGCTCGACAAGCCGGTGGCTCCGCGCGGCAACGACATCGTCGCAAATGAGAATCGCGCTGCGATCACGCCGCTGATCGCAGCCATGCAGGATAAGGACGGCAACGTTCGCGCAGGCACGTCGGCTCCGCTGATCGCCATCGGGCCTCCCACCATCCCGCCGCTGATGACTCTGATCTCGGCGTGGGACCAGTACGTCCGCGACGGCATCGTGGCGGTGTTCTCCGGCATCGCGGCCCCGGTTACCTCGAAACTCATCCCGGTTATGAAGCAGAAAGAGCCGCGCAAGGACCAGACACCTGCGGAGTTCCAGCGGGCCAGGGACACCGCGCGCCGCTCCCTGGTCGGCATGAAAGAGCCGGCCCTCGGCCCGATCACCAAGGAACTCACCGTGTCGCCCGACACCGACACCCGCGCCGACGCAGCGGCGATGATCGGCGAGATCGACGCAACTGCCGGCGTCAAGGTCCCCGACATCAAGAACACTGTGCCGAAACTTCTCGGGCTTCTCAACACCGACCCGGCATGGCCGGTGCGGCGCAAGGCTGCCACAGCCCTCGGCGGACTGCCGACAGAGCCTGTTACGACGAATGGCGTGGCAGTGCCGAAGTCGCTCGATGACACATGCGGGGCCACTTCTTCATTGATCGCGCACCTGGGCGACAAGAGCAATGAGGTCAAGGCGGCTTGCGCCGAGGCCCTGGGGAAGGTTGGCAACACCTCGGCGTGCGGGCCGTTGACCACTACGCTCATCGACAACCGAACCGGAGCCACCAAGGAGATATCGGTCTCGCTGATACAGATAGCGGTGCTGGTGACTGTTCCTGCGGCCGCTGCGGACGCCTCACCGGAGGTCTTGAAGCATCACGACGATGCCGTGCGGCAAGAAGGGGCGATTCGCAGGCAAGTAGCGATCACGGAACTGAAGAGGGCCTTGCCCAATCCTGATGTGGAGATACGGCGCACGGCCACGGAGACGATCGGCCAGATCGGTGGGGAAGAGGCGGTCGTCCCCCTGGCAGGCATGCTGAAGGACACGAATGACCCGATCCGCGAGACCTCGGCCGATGCACTGCGCGGCCTGGCCAACAAGAACATCATCCCGCAGCTTGTGGACGCCTTGTATGACAGGGACTGGCGCGTGTACCAGGCGTGCCGCGACGCTCTGGCGCGGGTCGGGAAAGACGCTGTCCCGCAACTTATCGCCGCGATGGGCGGCGAGAACCCCAGCGTCAGCTACATGGCCGAGGAGGCGCTGGCGCGTATCGGCCTCGACGCCATCGAGCCGCTGACAGGCGCACTGTCCTCAGCCAACCCGAGAGTCGCCGAGTGGGCGGGCGTCGCCCTCGGAGACATCAAGGGCGATGCCGTCAAGCCGGTCTCGACGGTGCTCGAGGACCGCTCGCTTCCGCCCAGCGCCCGCGCCGCGGCGGCCCGGGCTCTCGGTCGCACGGGGGTGAAGCCTGCCACAGAGCCGCTGGTTAAGGCCTTCCCCGGCGCACCGGCGGAGGTTCAGGAGGCCATTGTCAAGGCGATCGATGAACTGTCGGCGGAGGGTGGCACTCAGACCCTCGTCGATGCTTTGCAGGCGCCGTCACCGGCCGTGCGCGAGGTGGCGACCAACGTCTTGCGCAACTGGAGCATCGGCGACGCGCAGAAGCTGCTGCTGAACGTGGTCACATCCGGGGATGAGAACGCGAAGCGCCGCGCAGCCATCGTGCTCGCCCAGCAGACATCCTTGGCGACGGAGGAACTGCTCTCCCGGGCCACCGGGATCTCGACGGAACGCACGGAGGACCTCAGCGGCCAGCTTCGGCCGGTCCTCGAGACCGCTGCCCTCGACGCCGGCGAGATCAAGACGGTGCGCCGTGGCGCAGTGCAGGCTCTCGGCTCTCTTGGCAAGTCTGAATCCCTCCAGGCGCTGCAGACACTACTACAGCCGCAGAACCCCTACGCGGGCGATGCGGCGAAGTCCGTGGCCCTCATCGGGAGCCGCGTCGGCGAGACCCAGGCTGCCGGCGCCAAGGGCGTGAGTGAAGCGGCGGATCTTCTGGTTAGGCTTCTGGAGAGCACACCTGACGATCACCTGCGTCTGCAGGTCGCCGTTGCGCTGTCTACAATGCGCAGCCTGCCGGTTAAGGCCATGCTGGACGGATTCCTCACAGCCTCGGACGAGGTCAAGCCTTGGATCGCTGCGACATTAGGCGCCATCGGCAAGCCGGCGACCGACCCGGTACTCGACAAGCGCGGTATCGCCCAGACACCGGAGCAGAAGGCATGGTGTGCGGCCTCGCTGCAGCTTATCGGCGACGCACAGGCCCTGGACTTGCTCAAGCACCTGCCCGAGGATGAGCAACCCGATCCGGCGAAGGTCGATGCCGGACAGGCCATACTCGCGCGGATACGCGCATCTCGGTAACGCGCGGGGACGAAGCGGCAGTTGGCGGGCAAACGCCGACACGGCGATCCGCGACAGGATTGTCGCGGCCACTGGGATGGGATTGTCGCGGCCACTGCGACAGGATTGTTGCGGCCACCGGGATAGGGGCGAGGCTTCTTTCCATCGTCCAGGAGCGCCGCCGCGCAAGAACGGCGACCTCATCCCCAGTTCCTTCTCGCCCAGGCGGAGGGAAGAGGGGAGAACGGCACCGTGGCGGGCACGGGGTGAACTGTAGTTTCGACGTAAGTTGACGCGCTAATCCGAATACTGGTGAGACAACGTGACCAAACGCACCTGGACCGTGATCGTGATCGCCGTGGTGGTCATCGGCGGCATATACGTCTGGAGTTCCATCGCGAAAAGCCTCAAAACGCAGGAACTGCTGACGACCCTTTCGTCTGATGATCAGGCCAAGGTTCTGGACGCGATGCAACAGCTTCGGCAGCGCGGCCCGGCGATCGGCCCCCGTCTCGTGCCGCTGCTCAGCGGAGCAAACGCGGAGGCGGCTTTCCGCGCGGCCGAGCTGATCGGGAGCACGGGCTACGACGGCGCAAACGCGGAGTTGGAGCAGGCCCTGCAGAGCAAGGATCCCGATACGCGGGCCTGCACGGCGCTCGCACTGGGCAGATTGCACGCGACTGAGGCGGCCTCGGCCATTGACGCGTTGCTCGCCAACAATGATGAGAAGCTGTTCGTGCGCATCAAGGCCGCGGACGCTTTGGGCGTGCTCGGGGCAAAGGACGCGAAAGTGGTCACGACGATGGCGGGTATTCTGGCGGACCATCCGCCGGTACCGCCGCCGGCTCCTGAGGGCGATGCGGCGAAGAAGGCGGCGCCCGCGCCTGCAACTCCCCCGCCGCCCCCCGACAAGACGAACAAACTGCGCGTCGCGGTAGCCCGCGCCCTGGGCATGATCGGCAGCGAGAGCGCCATCGAGCCGATGCGCAACGCAGCGGACTCGGGCGTGGAACCTGACGCGGAGGTGCGGGTCGCGGCGGCTTACGGCCTGGGCGACCTCGCCCACGCGGTTCCACCGGAGAAGTCTCAGGGCGTGGTCGACGGACTGCTGACCGCGCTGGAGGACAAGAACGGCGACGTTCGGATCGCAGCGGCTCACTCGCTGGCGAACGTGAAGCCCGATGCGGCAGGCCGCTCGCAGGTTGAACTGGCGCTGCAGAAGGCTGTCGACGACGACCATTACTGGGTGCGTCGCGCCGCTCGCCGCGCCCTTGACCGCATGGGCATCCCGGTCGTCAGCGCCGAGAAGCTCAGCTAGCCGCAGTTCGGCACGGTCAACGTTCAGACTTCGAAGTGTGTGTTCTTCCCAGGAGGCCCAAGAATGCCGGTATCTCGGTATGTGCTAGCCATAATGGCGACTCTCGCGATGGGCATCGTGCTCGGCGGATGCGGCATTGACCCGATGGAGAAGCTGTCGGAGCAGATTAACTCTCAGAATCTGGATGAGCGCAGCCAGGCGATTACGCAACTCGCCAATTTGAACGACCCACGGGCGACCGACGCACTCATCCAGGTGTTGGACAGCGATGACAAGATGGGCGATGAGGCGGCTGTGGCGTTGGTGAAGAAAGGCCGTGAGCGCACGACGAAGCAGAAGCCGGATCCGCTGCTGGACGCCATAGCGAAAGTCATGGGCAATCTGCACACCTCGGAGCACAATCGCGCTCGCGCCGCGTGGGCTTTGGGAGAAATCGGCGACCGGCTGGCCATTCCGCCACTCAAGGCCGCCCAGGGCGGAGCTAAGACCGCCGGCGGGGCGGATTCGACGCTCATTCGCACGTACGCGCAGCAGGCTCTGGAGAAGCTTGGCAACGAGACCGCCGGGCGGGCCTATGAGATCCCGTGGGGCGCCATGTCCGGTCCCGACGTTGTTCTCCCCGTGCCAAAGCCGTTCCCGGAGGAGGCAAAGAAGCCGGCATGATGCGCCCAGGCGCGGAATTCACGAGCGTAGCCGTCACAGGCCAAGCACGCCGGCCGTGGCGTCAGGATCGCCAGTGCACTTGAGGGCCGGGAACAACCGGCTCTTTTGTGTGTCAGTAAGAGGAAAACCGGAAACAGGGCCGGTACCGCTCATCCAGGCGCGGGCGGAATCCGCGCATTATGACGAAATGTGCGAAATGAGGCTTACCATCAGCCGCGATCGATCCGTCCCGCGTGCAATTGCGCTTTCCGGCTTGCTGCTGGCGATGCTGGTCGCGGCGGGTGGCGTCGTTTCGGCCGCGCCGGAGCGGGCAGCCCTTGTGGCGGAGGCGCAGAAGATCGCCGCGCAGGTCGGCGACGCCAACGGACGGGCGCTGGCCCTGACGGAGGTCGCGGTGGCTCTGTGGACGACTGACCGGAAGCAGGCCGATTCGCTCCTCAATGACGCACGGCAGTCGGCGCAGATGATCGATGAGCTTGTGGCGCGGTACCTTTGCCTGCGGGGCATCGCCGCGAGGCTGGCCGCGGTCGATCCAGCCGCCGCAAAGGCCGCTTTGGAGGCAGACGGGAAGTCTGCGGAGGAACTGCGCTATCTTGGGGAGCGCACATTGGCGCTGCGGGAGATTGCGCGGGCGATGGCCCCGCTGGATCCGGCGTCCGCCGCCGGGATGTTCGCCGACGCACAGGCCTCCGCCGAGAAAATCGACGCCAATGTTTTCCGTGCCGCGGCGCTGCGCGAGTTGGCCGCGGCGGCGCAGCCGTTCCGCCCGGACATCGCGGCCAAGTGCCTCGACGCGGCGGCAACAGCCCTGCGCGGCGCACAGAGCGACCCGGGGCTGCCGCTCGCACAGGCCGAACTGGCCGCAACCCTGTCGCAGGTCGACGCCGAGCGCGCCTATCAACTCGCCAATGATATCAAGCAAGACGACATCCGGCGCTCCGCGTGGGCTCAGATCGCAGCCAACCTCGCGGCGCGCAGCCCCGATGCCGCGCTGGCGGCCCTCAAGGCGATCAAAGAGCCGCTGGCACGACCGCTCGCGCTGGGGGCGGCGGCAGCGAATCTTTCACCGGCGCAGGGGACCGTGGCGGCCGTGCTCGCCGAGCAGGCGCTGGCGTCCCTCGGCGGACTGGGGACGGAGGACAGCGAGCGGGTTAGCGCCTGGTGCTGCCAGGCTTTGGCCTACACGGACCCCGTGCGGGCAGTCGGCATGGCGGGTAAGCTGACGAATACCGACCTGCGCGATCAGACGCTGGCAGAGATCGCCGTGCGCGCTGCCCTGAAGGACCCAAAGGCCGGCCTGCGGATCGCGCAGGACATCGAGGACCTCACGCAGCGCGAAGACGCCGCTACCCGGATCGCGCCGCTCCTCGCCAAGGTTGACCCCGATGCCGCCGCACAGGTGGCGCGGGGAATCCTGGCGCGGCGAGCGCGCGTGAGCGCCCTGCTCGGGGTCGCCGCGGCTCTCGCGCAGCCTGCGGGGGCGCAGCCCGGCCCGGCGAAGCCCGTTCCGGCCAAGCCGACGGAGCCTGTCACCGACCGGCCTCACGACTGAAGCATCGCCCTTACCCAT